>NZ_CP070491.1:3056250-3361875 GCF_016925495.1 Methylococcus sp. EFPC2
GACACGAAGCCGGTGCGGCCGCAGCCGCCCTTTTTCGACCCGGGCCTATGGCGCGGTGGCATCTGCAGGCTGCCCCTTCATGCCGGGACAAGCGCAGCAGGCGCCAGTCGACAGGCCGTCCGGCAGACAGACTGAAGCATACGAAAAATCGTGATGTGGAGCGTAGAAGGACAACCGGGCATGATACGCCTCTTGTCCAACCACACTTCAACTCTTCAGCTCCGACTAGAGGTCATCATGACGAAGGATTTGTTCACCCCGCTGCAACTCGGCCGCCTGCAACTTCCCAACCGTATCCTCATGGCTCCGCTGACGCGCAATCGCGCCGCCCGGCCCGGCAATGTGCCGCATGCGCTCAACGCCCTTTATTACGCCCAACGCGCGACCGCCGGCCTCATCATCACCGAAGCCTCGCCCATCTCGCCGACCGCTCACGGCTACCCTGCCACGCCCGGCATCCACGGCGCGGAACAGGTCGCCGGCTGGCGCCTGGTCACCGACGCGGTGCACGAGAAAGGCGGCCGCATCTACATCCAGTTATGGCACGTCGGCCGCATTTCTCATCCCTCGCTGCAACCCGATGGCGCATTGCCGGTGGCCCCTTCGGCCATCAGGCCCGAGGGCCAAGCATTCACCTATGAGGGACTCCAGGACTTCGTGACCCCCAGAGCCCTGGAAACGAGCGAAATTCCCGCCCTGCTCGAAGACTACCGAAATGCCGCGAAAAACGCTTTTTCAGCCGGCTTTGACGGTGTGGAAATTCATGGGGCCAACGGCTATTTGCTCGATCAGTTTCTGCGCGACCGCTCCAACCACCGCACCGATGCCTATGGGGGGACTATCGAGAACCGTAGCCGGTTGTTGCGGGAAGTGACCGCGGCGGTCAGCGAAGAGATCGGCCCCGACCGAGTCGGCGTGCGGATTTCGCCCATCAACCCCTTCAACGACATCGCCGACTCGAACCCGCAGGCCTTGTTCGAACACGTCGCGGAAGAACTCAGCCCATTAGGCCTCGCCTACCTGCATGTCATGGAAGGTGGCATCGGTGCCGGGGAATCGGGGCCCACATTCGACTTCGCCGCGCTACGCCGCAAATTTAACGGTAACTACGTGGCCAACGCCGGCTACGACAAGGTGCGCGCCAACGCGGCGATCGCGGACGGCAAGGCCGATGCCATCGCCTTCGGCGTGCCCTACATCGCCAACCCCGATCTGGTCGAACGCTACGCCCGAAACGCCGCTCTCAACGAACCCGATCCCAACACTTTCTATGGCGGGGACGAAAAGGGATATACCGATTATCCGACGTTGTGAGGGTCCGGCGCTAAGCTCATTCATATCCTGCAGGCTGGGGTGAACCAAGGGAGTCCCGGCGAATCCGGACAAAGCTGGAATTCGCGGGCGCTCATTCCAGCCTGCATGCATTGCTCGGCACTTCCGACGGGCCCAATCAATAGGGGTCCGAGATTTTCACCCCCGCGTAAGCAGGTGTCGCAATCGAGCGGAGGGTGACCGAAGCTCGCAACAAGGGCTCAGACGCCATCGTCAATATCCGACTCCTGGCCAGCCAGATAATGGACGCCGCGGCGTAGATCACGGTTTACGGAACGGCGGTCACACTGCCCCCTTCAGAACTCGAACGCCAGCGCATGCTCCCCAGCGGCAGTTTCGAGTCGCGCGGGACCCGGCCGCCCGATGAAATAGCCTTGCAGGAAATCAACGCCGAGGTCGCGCAATAAAGCCAGGGTTTCGCCGTCCTCCACGCCTTCGGCGATGACCTTTTGATCGTAGCCATGCGCGAGCGCGGTCAGGGCGGTGACGAACGCCCGGTCGCCCTTGTCGGTCGCCAGCTTGCTGATGAATGAGCGGTCGATTTTCACGTATTTGATCGGCAGATGCTTCAGGTAGAAGAATGAGGCGAAGCCCGCGCCAAAGTCGTCCAGGGCAAAGGCAAAACCGATGTGGTTGAGGTCGTCCATGATCTTTTGCGCCGCCTTCAGATCGGCGATGGCCGCCGTTTCGGTAATTTCGAAATGGACACGGGACGGATCCAACTCGCCGTCTCGCACCGCGTCCTTGAATCCCTGGGCCCAGCGCGGGTCGTCCAGAGCGGCGGCGGACAAGTTGACGGAAAGGCGGGCGCTTTGATCGTTTTTCAGGATCCGGAGCGCTTCCGCCGTCACGAAACTGTCGATCGCGTACATGAGCTGGGAGCGCATGGCGGCGTCCAGGAACTCGCCGGGGAAGGCTATGCGGCCATCGTCCAGTCTCAGTCGTATCAAGGCTTCGTGATATACGACGTCCCCGCTCACGGCACGCACGACGGGTTGAAAATGCAGTATTGCGCCGCCGACTTCGGCCAGACACTTGGTGATGACGCTGCGCCAATAAACGCGCTGTTCGGTTTCGCTCCGCTCGCCCTCCGAATAGGAAAAGATGTGCCAGCGGCAGCGCCCTGTCCGCTTCGCCTGGTACATGGCGATATCGACGTTCGCCATGATTTCCTCGACCGAATTCCCGTGCTGGGGAATCAGCGCGATGCCGATGCTGGCCGAGACGCGGTAGCTCCGTCCTTCGAAATGGAAAGGCATTCCGTCGAGCTGCCGGGTGATGTGTTCGGCGTATCGTTCGGCGCCGACCCGATCACTCTCTCTGAGCAGAACGGCAAACTCGTCCCCCCCCAAGCGCGCAAGCACATCGGTTTTCCGCGAGCATGTCCGCAACTGATCGGCAAAAAGCGTCAGCAAGGCATCGCCCGCCGGGTGCCCGCTGCTGTCATTGATGTCCTTGAAATGGTCGAGGTCGAACAGCAATAGCGCCGAATGCGAACCGCGCTGCGCGAGCAGGAAACTCTGCTCGACTTCCTCGCGGAATCGCGCCCGATTAACCAGACCGGTCAGGGAATCGTGGCTGGCCAGCCACCTCATGCGGGACTCGGCTTCGATGCGATCGGTCACGTCCAGCCCGACCGATAGCACGGCCACGCCATCCGCGTGCTCCTGGCGCAACCGGGTATGCACCCAGACCACATGGCGCATACGCCCGTCGGCGCACAGGAGTACCGATTCGTGTTCGAGCCGGCGTTGCAGATGGTCGACCAGGGTTTCGAGCTGTTGGCGAAGCTCGGCATCCTGGTGGTCGACTTCGATCAGGTCGACGAAGCGCTTGCCGCTCAGTTCGCCGGTGCTCAGGCCCATGAGTTGGGCGGTGAATTCATTGACCGTATCGACATGGCCTGCCCCCGTCTGGGTCAGGATGAGAACCTGGGCGGTGTCGAACAATCCCTGTACGAAATCCCTTTCCGCGGTCAGCGCGTGGTGGGTTTGTTCCAGTTGGTACGATAGGCGGACGGAGGCCTCCGTCAGGATGTCGATTTCATCCCGCAGCCGCGCCGAAGGCGCATGTTGATTCAAGCGCCGGCGAGTATCGCCGTAGCCTCCCTGGGCCAACAGAGGCAAGGCTTCAGCGAGCCGTTTTAGATGGAGCAAAGGCAGGCGCACCAAGAGCAGCAGCAGCAACTCGGCGACAACCAGGGCGGCGCCCGTAACCCATAGGCCTTCCTGTATACCGCGCCGGACTTCCGCCGCCTCGACGCTGACGTCGGCGATGAAGAGCAAAACGCCCTCACCGCCGCCCGTCAACTCCGCCAGCGGGATGGCATGCAAGCTATAGTCCTTGCCCTGCCAGGACAGCCAGCTCTGCTTGCTCAGGGCGCGTGGGCCGCGGAATCGTTCATCGAGGTGCTGCATCAGCTCGGTGAGCGTCTGGGCGCTGGACAAGGCCGCCGTGCGCAGTTGCCAGTGCTTGAGTTCGGCGGGCGCGGTGGGCTCGGCCGGCACGAGGATGGCGAGATCGGTATTCGTGAGGGCGCGAAAATCGATGACCAGATCGGCGATGCGCTGGCTCAACTGGATGATGCCGTGATTGCGGCGGTTTTGCAGGACGGGAACGAACACATGCAGGGTGCAGACCGGCTCGCAGCCAAACACCGAGACCGGCCGTTCGTTTTCGCGCACGTCCTTGAGCGCCGCTTGCTGGCGTTCGTGCGACAGATCGGGGATGACCGTCGGGCTCCATTGCCAGAGGGATTCGCCTTCCGGAGTAAAAAACCCCATGCGCTCGACATCCAATTCGTAGCGCATGCTGGCATAGCGGGACTGCTGCTTGCCGAATTCCGCCTTGCCCCCCTTGGTCGATAGCTGCTCGAAATCGCCCAAGGCGGCCAGCACGAGGCCGAGGCGCTCCAGTCGATCCGTCGATCGTTCGATCATGCCCTTGAATTGCGAGCGCAAGGTGCTCAACCTGATGTCTTGCTGCGTTCTGAACTGGCTCTTCAGATGCACATAATTGAGCACGGCGAACGTGGCGCTTAGCCCGATCAATAAGAGGCTGAGGGCCAACAATCCCTTCCAGTGCAGGCTGAAAAACCGTGTGCTTCCCCCGCCGCGCATCGCCGCGTCCGCCAGCGTCAGAAACGGTAGGACATCATGAGGGTCAGCATGTCCCAATCCGCCGATCCGCCGCCGCGGGCGAGCGACGGATTGTCTTCGGTCGACAACCAGGCCGTGCCGTCGATGTGGTGGTATTCGGCGGCGATCAGCCAGTCGCGCACGAACTCCCAGCGCGCGCCGACCGTCACGTCCTTCGCGTAAAAGCGGTGCCGTGGCAGGCCTGTCAGCGCGGAGCCGGTCTTGCCGTTCGGATCGTCTCGGTTGACATGGAATTCATCGTAGCGGAGCACCGCCGTCCAGTTGGACGCCACGCGGTATTCGCCCTGGACGTAAAAACTTTCGGTCGTGTTGCTCAGCGGAGTCGGCACGAAACCGCTGCGCCGGCTATCGATCCAGCCGTACTCCGAGGTCAGGGAAAACAGTTCGCCGTTGTACTGCATGGAGAACAGGGGATATATCACGGCGATTTTTCCCGATGGAACCGCCGCCGACCCGGACTTGAACTCGATATCGAGATCGACCGCGGTAAACATCAGCCGTCCCCGTCCGCCCATCCACTCGTAGACGGCCCGGCCGATCAAGGCCGGACGCCCTGTCAATGAACCGGTGGCGTTGGGCAATCCGGTCAGAAATGTCGTAGCGCCGCCGGTATCGTATTGGGGCTCTGCGACCATGAGCTCCGCGCCGAAGCTGTGTTCCCCAAAACTGTAACGGCCGTAGAGTTCGCCGCCATCCGCGGCGATCATCGCCTGGCGCAAACCCAAGGTATCGAAATAGACCGACTGCGGCAGCAACACGGTCGGCCGGGTCCAGATGACATCCCGCGTGTCGTTATAAAGCCCGAAAGGCACCTTGACTCGGCCGGCGCGGACACCGGCCGTCGCGGACGAATCCAGGAACGGGAGGCTATAGTCAAGCTGGGCAAAATCCAGACGCAAGCCCTGCGTATCGGAGTTACCCGCCCGGCGATAAAGCCCTTGGGCCGACATTCTGAGGTTCGGCAACAAGCGGGCCGATGCGTTTACCCCCACCTCGGTAAAATCGACACTGCCCTTGCGGCTTTCGCCGAATAGCTGATTTTTCGTGGTGTATACAAAGCCCTGGCTGACGAAACCGTGCAACTGGCGATCGGTGGATCCCAAATCCAGCGCCGGGAGGTCGGTCGAGCCGGCGAACAGCACGGTTCCGATGACACGAACCCAGGCAGTAAAGCGACACCCTTTATTCCGTCTGCCCACTCTCTCTCCCCTAATTCTTCTCATTTTTTTCTATGTAGCCGATGCTACCCGGCATGGCTTCAAGCTTGCGGCGCATTTCGTCCATGTTTTCGACAACGGTCGGCGCCAAACCCGTACCCGAGTAAATCAAGCGATCCCACGCCGAGCGGAGTTGAAACGGATACACGCCCAGCACTTCCTTCGCGAATCGGATATGCAAAGGATGATTCTCCGGGAGGACCATGACATGGATCGGCGAGCCGTTGGGCCAGGTCGTCAGACGCATGAAGAAAACTTCCCTCAGCGCCTCGTTGGAAAGACCTGCGGCCCTGCCCGCCGCGTCGTAGACCTGCACACGGGATTCACCCGCCCAGGCATGCCCTGGCGCAACGGTCCAGTATAAGAGCAATAGCAAACGCAACATTAGAAATTAATAAAGCGCTCAAAAATCGACGGCATGGGCTCGTATACGCGGGAACCTAGGATCATGCGCGCAGGAACCTGATTCGACACGGCGACGAATAGGCTGTCGCCATTGGTGCGACGGGTAGCCGCAGGTTCGGTGGTTCGTTTTCGCGGCTCATCGTTAGGAAAGCATGGTATGTGGTCGCCCTAAGTCTTCGACGATAGTGGAGCTGGCCGTCGCCGCACCGGCAGAATATGGCGGAAGAGAACAGGAGTCGAACCTGCCCGAGGCCGTCTCACGGCCTCAACCGGTTTTGAAGACCGGCCGCCCCACCGGGGACGATGCTCTTCCGAAAAGCGGCGGCATTGTATCCAAATCCGGCCACGGCACGGAGGCTACCGCCGCCGGATCACAATTGTAGACCGTGATTTCGCAAGCGATGGGCATCGCCCAGCCGGCGGGTCAGGCCGATGCGGTCGAAATACTCCAGAATATGGATGGCCAGCTTGCGGCCGGTGGCTATGCGGTCGCGAAATTCGGCGGCCGCCACCGCGCCGTCGGGCGCTTGCCGGGCGAGGTCACGAACGATGTCCGCGAGTTGGGCGACGGCCGTACGGTCGAAATAGTGATCGTGGGCGACCTTATACACTTGGCCCATGCACGCGACCTGGATCAGCAGCTTGCGCACCGCCGCTTCTTCCAGGGCTTCCGCACGGGCGATGTCGCGCACCCGCGGTGGCTGGAAAGGCTGCTCCAGCAGCAAGGGAGCGATGCGTTGCCACAGCGCCTCATCGCTTTCCGACAGCGTGATCCGGTGCCCTGGCAGATGCCACCAGGAACCGTCCCGCGCGCACTCCCCATCTTCCAGCAATTCGGCCAACACCTGGGCGAAAGCCGCCCGATCCAGGCGTGGCGCTGCACGCAGGCGAAGTTGCTCGGCATTGAGGCCCAGGGAGTCGGGAACGTCCTCGTGTTCTTTCCGCAGCGTCTCGATGACGGCCTGACGCAATGCAGCCCAGTGGTCCGGCGCGAAGGCGAGCGGCTTCGTGCCCTCAACCAAGCTCAGCTCCAGATTCTGGCGGAGGCCGGCCATTTCTGCGGCTGTCAGATTGGCGTTGGCGGCAAAGGCCCGCAGATCCACTCCGTTGGGCGATGCGGCGAGCAAAGCCTGCAGTTGCAATTTGGGCGCCGGCAGTTCCCAGGTCGAGAGGATATCCAGGCGCTGGACCGAGCGTCGGCCGCGCTGGGGCGGTTGGGCATCCAGCACCCAACCGCCGGCGAGCGTATGCAGCGCCGACGCGTCGCGCAGGACGAAACGGTCGCCGTGGACGGCGCAGGTGGGTTTGTCGAGCACCAGTTGCGCGAGGGCGCTGTCGCCGGGTTGCAATGGCTCGTCCCGCAACAAGGCTACCCGCCCGGTGGCATGGAAAGCACCCAGATGTACGTGTACGGGCGTCCAGTGTTTCAAGGAGTGGGCTTCGCCGGCCAGGAGCTTGAGCCGCACGTCCAGGCGTGTTGTAGGTAGATGGAGTTCCGGCGCCAGCACCCAATCACCCCGTTGCACCTGCTGTTTGTCCACGTCGGCCAGATTGAGCGCGCAACGCTGGCCGACCAGCCCCATTTCGGCCGGACGGTTCTGGGCGTGAATGCCGCGCACCCGCACCGGTCGGCCCGAGGGCGACAGCAGGAGCTTGTCGCCCACAGCCACTCGTCCCGAAAAGACCGTGCCGGTCACCACCGTGCCCGCACCGGCTACGGTGAAGCACCGGTCTATGGCGAACCGGAAGCAGCCTCCCCGGGTGGTCGATGCCGGTGAATTAAGCCCCTCTCCTTCTGAGAGAGGGGTTGGGGTGAGGGCATCTGCGCTTGATGTACGTGATGAAATCGTTGAAATATCAAGCGCTTTAACCCTCACCCTGCCCTCTCCCAAGGGGAGAGGGTTCCTTATTTCAATAGCACTCCGACCGGTCCGCTCCCCTAAATTCTGGGCAGCGGTTTCGAGGTGCGCGCGCAGTTCGGCCATCCCTGAGCCCGTGACGGCGGAGACCGGAAAAACCGGGCTACCGGCGAGCTCGGTACCTTCCAGCAGCACGCAAATTTCCTCGGCGACTTCGGCGATCCGGTCCGCTTCGACGAGATCGGTCTTGGTCAACGCCACCGCGCCGCGCCGGATGCCAAGCAGATCAAGAATTTGCAGATGCTCCAGGGTCTGCGGCATGGGGCCGTCGTCCGCGGCCACGACCAGCAGAGCGAAGTCGATGCCGGTCACTCCAGCCAGCATGTTGTGGATGAAGCGCTCGTGGCCGGGTACGTCCACGAAGCCGAGGATGTCGCCGTTGGCCAGCGGCGTATAGGCATAACCCAGATCGATGGTGATGCCGCGCGCTTTTTCTTCCGCAAGGCGATCCGCGTCCACCCCGGTGAGCGCCTTGACCAGGGCGGTCTTGCCGTGGTCTATGTGGCCGGCGGTGCCGACGATCATGTCAGAGTTCCAGTTGGGCCAGTTGCGCGACGAATCCCGACTCGTCCTCCAGGCAGCGCAGATCGAAGCGTAAGGCGCCGTCTTCCAGCCGGCCGATGACGGGAACGGGCAGGTCGCGGAAGGCGTTCGCCAGACGACTCAGCGCCCGTCCGCCGCCTTTCCCTTTGGGCACGAGTACCAGGCAGGCGCTGGGCAGGCGATCCACGGGCAGGGAACCGCTGCCGATCTGGCTGCGGCACGACTCGATGCTGACGACCGCATGGTCGCTCAGGGCGGTTTGCATAGCCGGCAGGATGCGCCGGGCCAGCGCGAGTATGTCATCTTCGCTCCGTGTCAGCAGGCGCAGGGTGGGCAGTCGTCGGCTCAAGAGCTCGGGGCTGCGATAGAGTTTGAGCGTAGCTTCCAGCGCGGCGAGGGTCATTTTGTCCACCCGCAGGGCGCGCTTGAGCGGATTGCGCTTGAGCTTGGCGATCAGCTCCTTGCGGCCGACCAGGATGCCGGCCTGCGGTCCGCCCAGCAGTTTGTCGCCGCTGAATGAAACCAGGTCGGTGCCTTTGGCCAGAGCCTGTTGCGGAGTCGGCTCTTTCGGTAGGCCATAGGAGCTCAGGTCGATCAGGGTGCCGCTGCCCAAGTCCTCGACGAAGGGCAGGCCATGCTCGCGGGCCAGTTCTGCCAACTGGTCTTCCGGCACCGTGGCAGTGAAACCCTCGATGGCGTAATTGCTGCGATGTACCTTCATGATCAGGGCGGTACGTGGATTCACGGCTTCCACGTAGTCCTTACGGTGGGTGCGGTTGGTGGTGCCGACCTCCCGCAGCTTCGCCCCGGCCCGGGACATGATGTCTGGAATGCGGAAGGCGCCGCCGATCTCGATCAATTCGCCGCGGGAGACGATCACCTCCTTCCGTATCGCCAGGGTATTCAACAGCAGGAAAACCGCCGCGGCATTGTTGTTGACCACCGTCGCCGCCTCGGCCCCGGTCAGTTCGCGGATCAAGCCGTCGATGTGGTCGTCGCGGTCGCCGCGTTTGGCGTTATCGAGGTCGTATTCCAGATTGGAAGGCCGGGCCAGCACCGCCAGCACCGCCTCGACGGCCTCGTCCGCCAGCAAAGCCCGCCCCAGATTGGTGTGCAGCACGGTGCCGGTGAGGTTGAATACCGGGCGTAGATTGGGGCTGAATTCGGTTTCCAGGCGCTTGCGGCAGTCGGTTACGATCCGCGCCGGGTCCACGTCCGGCGTGGGCTGCGTTTTCAGTGTCTCGCGCAGTTCCCCCAACTCGGCCCGCAAGGCGGCCACGACGGCACTGTGGCCGTAACGTTCCTTCAAATCCGCGACTTCGGGACGGTTCAGGAGGCTGTCTACGGAAGGCGGGCGGGCGGGATGATTCATGGCGTCGTGTCGGAGGGCTGGCGATTGAGCGCCGGAATTTTAGGGGGTAGCAGCGCTCAGTGGGAACGAATGTGAACTCCTGATGTAGGCTGGGTTGAGGAACGAAACCCAGCGAATTCAGATAATGGCTGGAATTCCTGCGTCATCCCAGCCTACTCAAACTCAACCGCCGGGTATCAGCAGAGGATTGAAACCCAGGCGCTGATAACCTTCCTCGGCCATCAGGACGTCCAGCGCCAGGGTGGCCAGGTCGTCGGCGAATGGGTCGACCTGGGGCTCCTTTTCCCGGTTCACGAGCTTCACATAGGTCTTGCACTGGCCGCAGGCTTCGGCCTGCACCGCTTCGCCTGTGCCTTCGAGCCCGAAGTAGGCCACCTCCTTGCTGGAGCCACAGTTTATGCAATGGATGCGGGGCCGGTTCCACTCCGTCGCACACAGGTCGCAGACCAGATAGCGCAAGCCCTGGACCGCACCACCGGTTTGCAGCACGCTCGCCACCGGTAAGGAACCGCAGACCGGGCAGAGATGCCCGGCTTCTGTCGCGCCTATCTTTCCCGCGTCCAGACGCGAGGCCAGCACCGTCCAATTCACCTGCAGGGCGGCGGCCACGAAGGGCGCGAGCCCGACATCGAGCCGGTCGAAATCGGCGGCCAACAGATCATCGGCCCAGGACTCCAATTGCTCATCCGTCGCCTGCTTTAGGCGGTCGCGTACCGAACCCAGCGGCCCACCCCCGGAGCTCAGATCCTCGACGATGGAACGCAGCGCATCACGCCAGGCCGGATCGCGTCGCCAACTCGAAATATCCAGCGGCGGCCGGCCTGCACAGGAATCCGGCAGCAGCGCAGGAGAAAAGCGAGCCGACAGATGGTGCAGGCTATCGGCCAGATCGGCCATCAGATTCAGATAACCGACCAGCGAGGCCTGACTTAAGGCCAGTTGACGGAAACGGGCGGCGCGATGGTGGAACAGGGTTTGCGGGTTGGGGACGCGGATGTATGGGGCTTCGGTTTGGGCGGCGGTCAGCGGGGGGAGTTCCATTGAAAATCGTCGGTGCGGGTCAAGTTATCGGCGCACATCCTCGCTGGAGTATCCCCAGCGCGGACATTTCATTTTTCCAGAAACGCTTCGGGTTCGATTCCGGCTTGCTTCAATATCGCGCGGAGCGTGCCTTCGGGCATATCACCCGGATGATTGGGGATGGTGGTGTAGCGCCCAGTCGAGCGATTGAACCAGATTTCGTGGCTCCCGGCGGCTTGTCGGTCGAACTCGAAGCCCATTTGTGTTAGCCGGCGCACGATATCTCGGTAGCGGAAGCCAGCCAACCGCCCCATTCATCCACCGATGACCAGTGGATAATCGAAAGACTCTCCGACCTCTTGCAGTTTGAGTTCTTGCTGTCGTTTTTCCTGGGATTCCAGCAGCTTCTTCGCTACATCACGGGCGATTTCCAAGGTTTCCTGTAACGTTCGTCCTTGTGCGACCAACCCCTGAACTTCGTCGCTCGTTGCCAGGTACAAACCTTCGGGCAATCGTTCTATATGCAGGTTGACGAGCATTTCCATCGTTTGCCTCTATCGGTTTCTATGAGCTTACGGGCACTGCTTAACATCAAGTTGAGCAAAGTATCGAGTTGTTATTAACAGGGGTTCAAGGCTCTACGCGGCAATCTCGACAACTTCGCTCGAAGAATGCGGAACCGGCGTATCCAACCCATCTTCCTTCAGGCCTTCGATATGAAACTCGATGGCCTCCCGTATCAGCTCGATGACTTCTTCCCGCGATGGCGCCACTGCAACGCAACCGGGCAGGTCGGGAACATAGGCACCGTAACTGGTGGGGCCTTCTTCGATTACAACCAGATACTGCATGGTCATGGCTTATTTCAAACCTGCTTGCTTGAGTACGCTGTTCACCGTGGCCGGCGGCACGTCAATGCTCGGCTTTCCGGATATCGTAACGGTACCCGGTTTAGTAGCGTGATGAAACCACCTATGGCTGCCGCATTGTCCAACCTGTATCCTGCCGTCCGCTTCGATCAGCGCGATCAGATCCTTGACCTTCGTCACCGGTCAGTGCTCTTCTCCCCTCATCACCCGCTTATACCACCCCGGATGATGCTTGGCCGCCCAAGCTCTGGTGACCGTGCCGCGTATCATCGCGCCTAATGTCCCGCGCACCCAGAAGGCGGCGTAGACGTGGACGATGATGCCCGAAATCATCACGAAGGCGCAGACGGCGTGCAGCAGAGCGGCGATGCGGACGGTGTCGATGGCGAAGTTCTGGGCGAACCAGGGCCGCCAGATGACGATGCCGGTGACCAACAGGGTTGGGATGGTGGCGATCATGGTCCAGAACAGCATCTTCTGACCGGCGTTGTAGCGGTCCACTTCCGGCAGGCGGTCTTCGCGGTTTTTCACCACGTCTACGATGCGGCTCAGCCAGATGATGTCGTTCCGGCTCAACAGGTTGTGGTGCAAAAAACGCAGTGCCAGACCGGCGAATGAGACGAACATCAGCACGCCGATGTAGGGGTGCAATATGCGCGTCCAGGTGCCGCCGCCGAAGAACTGGCTGAACCAGAACATGGACGGATGAAACAAGGCCAACCCGGAGAATGTCAGCAGGATGAAAGTGATGGCCGTGATCCAGTGGTTGAGCCTATCCATGGGCCCATAGCGCTGGATCAGCCTGGAAGAATGCTGGCCGTTCATACCTTTTCCTCCTCTTCTTCCTCTTCGGCTTCGTTGGGGCCGATGGTGACATAGTGGAAGAAGCCGGCCAGGGCGGTGAAGAACATCGCAGCGGTGGCCAGTGGCTTGAAGATGCCCTTCCACAGTCCGACCGTCGGACTTATCGTCGGGTCTTTCGGCAGGTCGTTGTACAGCTCCGGCTTGTCCGCGTGGTGCAGCACGTACATGACATGAGTCCCGCCCACGCCGGCCGGATCGTAGAGCCCGGCGTTCTCGAATCCGCGTTCCTTCAGGTCGACGATGCGTTCGTTGGCGTGCTCTATCATGTCCTCCTTGCTGCCGAACACCAGGGCTTGGGTCGGGCAGGCCTTGATGCAGGCCGGCTCCAGTCCCACGGCGACGCGGTCCGAGCACAGGGTGCACTTGTACACCTTGCTGTCCTTGCCCGACAGACGCGGGATGTTGAACGGGCAGCCGGCGATGCAGTAGCCGCAGCCTATGCAAGCCTCTTCGTGGAAATCGACGATGCCGTTGTTGTACTGGATGATCGCGCCGGGCGAAGGACAGGCCTTGAGGCAGCCGGGATCGGCGCAGTGCATGCAGCCGTCCTTGCGGATCAGCCATTCCAGGTTGCCGTTCTCCTCGGTTTCGGCGAAGCGCATCAGCGTCCAGGAATTGGCCGTGAGATCGTGAGGGTTCTGGTACGAGCCCTCGTTGATGCCGACCTCCTCGCGCAAATCGTTCCATTCCTGGCAGGCCGACTGGCAGGCCTTGCAGCCTATGCACTTGGTGACGTCGATCAGCTTGGCCACCTCCGTCATCTGCCGCTGCTGCGGGCTGGGTGTGGTGGTGGCGGAGCGCCGGAGGATGTCCAGGGATTGCAATGCCATGTCTAAACCTCCGTGCTGCCTTTGAGGATGCGCGCCAGCCAAGATGAGCGCTTGCCGCCCTGGTCATCGTCGAGCTTCGCCTCCGGCCGCTTGCGTTCCTCATGCTCCTCGCCCGGTTTGTGGGTGTGGGGCGAGAGTTCGCTCAAGTCCTTTTCCACGCTGACCAGGAAAGCCTTGAACTCCGGCGTCTGCGTGTTGGCGTCGCCAAGGAAGGGGGTCAGGGTGTTGGCGATGTA
This sequence comes from Methylococcus sp. EFPC2, assembly GCF_016925495.1. Classification (NCBI taxonomy): domain Bacteria; kingdom Pseudomonadati; phylum Pseudomonadota; class Gammaproteobacteria; order Methylococcales; family Methylococcaceae; genus Methylococcus; species Methylococcus sp. EFPC2. Next base: position 3,070,016 of record NZ_CP070491.1, read on the forward strand.
GCCCTTGCGGGTCGCGCCGGTGAAGCCCCAGTGGATGGGGATGCCGACCTGGTGCACGATCTGCCCGGCCACCCTCAGTGCCTTGATGCGCTTGGTCACCACCGCCACCGCCTTGATCTGTCCGCGCTTGGAGCGCACCACGACTTTTTCGCCGTTGAAGATACCCAGCTGCGCCGCCAGCGCCTCGCCGATCTCGACGAACTGTTCCGGCTGCAGCGAAGCATTGATCTTCGAGTGCTTGGTCCAGAAGTGGAAATGCTCGGTGAGGCGGTAAGTGGTCGCCACGTAAGGGAACTCTTCCTTGTCGCCGAGCATGGCCTTGTCGTTGGCGAACACGCGGGCCGCCGGGTTGCTGATCACCTTGGCATGCAGCGGGTTGGTGCCCAGCGGCGTCTCGAACGGCTCATAATGCTCGGGGAACGGTCCTTCGGCCATCAGTTCGCGCGCGAACAAACGGCCGACGCCCTCGTTGGTCATGATGAAGGGCGACACGCCGCTATCCGGCGCGGCATCGGCCTTGAAGTCCGGCACGTCCAGCCCGGTCCAACGGCTGCCGTCCCATTCGATCAGCTTGCGCTTCTCGTCCCAGGGCTTGCCGGCGGGATCGCAGGAGGCCCGGTTGTAGAGGATGCGGCGGTTCGCCGGCCAGGCCCAGGCCCAGTTGGGAGCTAGCCCTAACCCGGTCGGGTCGGTGGTGTCGCGGCGCGCCATCTGGTTGCCGGCTTCGGTCCAGGAGCCGCAGAAGATCCAGGTGCCGCTGGCGGTGCTGCCATCGTCCGTCAACTGGGCGAAACTGGATAATTGCTGACCGGCCTTGATCAGCACCTTGGCCGGGTCTTTCGGATCGACGATGTCCTTGACGGCATAGCCGTTCATCTCCTTCGCCAGCTCGTCCGGCCCCGGCTCTTCGGCCTGGCGGTAGGGCCAGTGCAGATTGAGGATGGGATCGGGGAAAGCGCCGCCCTCGTGCCGGTAAAGCTCGCGCAGTTTGAGGAACAGCTCGGCCATGATGGCGATGTCGGTGCGGCATTCGCCCGGCGGCTCGGCGCCTTTCCAGTGCCATTGCAGCCAGCGCGAGCTGTTGACCAGCGCACCTTCCTCTTCGGCGAAACAGGTCGTCGGCAGGCGGAACACTTCGGTCTGGATGTCGGCCGGCTGCACGTCGTTGTACTCGCCGTGGTTCTGCCAGAACTCCGAGGTTTCCGTGGACAGCGGGTCCATGACCACCAGGAACTTCAGGCGCGACAGGGCCGATGAGATCTTCGCCTTGTTGGGGAAGGAGGCCAGCGGGTTGAAGCCCTGGCAGAAATAGCCCGTCAGCTTGCCCTGCGCCATCAGGTCGAAGGCGCGCAGGCCGTCGTAAACCTGATCGACCTTGGGCATCCAGTCGTAGCAGTAGTCGTTCTCCTTGGTCGCCACCTTGCCGTACCAGGCTTTCAACAGGCTGGTGTGGAACTTGGGATAGTTCGACCAGTAGTTGACCTGCCCCGGCCGCAGAGGCTTGAGCGTGCGCTTGTCCAGGTAGGCGGCGCGCGTGGCGTCCTCGTCTCGGGCGATGCTCATGTAGCCCGGCAACTGGTCGGACAACAGCCCCAGATCGGTCAGCCCCTGGATGTTGGAATGGCCGCGCAAGGCATTCACGCCCCCGCCCGCCAGGCCGATATTGCCGAGCAGTAATTGCAGGATCGCCAGGGTGCGGATGTTCTGGGAGCCGATGGAATGCTGGGTCCAGCCGAGCGCGTAAAGGCTGGTCAGGGTGCGATCCGGCGCCGCGGCCGAGGCGATCATCTCGCAAACCTTTAGGTAAAGATCCTGCGGCGTGCCGGTGATGTCGCTAACCGTCTCTACCGTGTAGCGCGAGACGTGTTTCTTCAACAGATTCAGCACGCAACGGGGATGCTGGAGGGTCTCGTCGACCTTGGCATAGCCCTGCTCGTCCAGTTCGTAGGCCCAGGTGCTCTTGTCGTAGCGGCGTGCTTTCTCGTCGTAGCCGGTGAACAAGCCCTCGTCGAAGCCGAAATCCTCGCGCACGATGAAGCCGGCGTTGGTATACGCCTTCACATACTCGTGCTGGATCACGTCCTTTTCGAACAGATAGCGCAGCACACCGCTCAGGAAAGCGATGTCGGTGCCCGCGCGTATCGGCGCGTAAAAGTCCGCCACCGAGGCCGTGCGGTTGAACCGCGGATCGACCACGATGAGCTTGGCCTTGTTATGGGCCTTCGCCTCGACCACCCATTTGAAGCCTACCGGATGCGCTTCGGCGGGATTGCCGCCCATCACCAGAATGACGTCCGCATTCTTGATGTCCATCCAGGTATTCGTCATGGCGCCGCGACCGAATGTCGGAGCAAGACTTGCCACCGTCGGTGCGTGTCAGACGCGTGCCTGGTTGTCGAGTGCTACTAGGCCTAAGCTGCGGAGAACCTTGTGGGTGAGATAACCGGCTTCGTTGGAGGCCGCCGATGCCGCCAGGAAGCCGACCGTGGGCCAGCGGTTGACCGTCTGCCCCTTGTCGTTCTTGGCGACGAAGTGGCTGTCGCGGTCTTCCTTGACGAGCTTGGCGATGCGATCCAAGGCCCAGTCCCAGGTGACACGCGTCCAGTTCGTAGAGCCCGGCGCCCGGTACTCCGGAAACTTGATGCGCGTCTCGCTGTGCACGAAGCCCAAAAGGCCCGCGCCCTTGGGGCACAGGCTGCCGCGGCTGACCGGATGATCGGGGTCGCCCTCGATGTGGATGATTTCGGACTTGGCGTTCTTCGCCTTGTCGCCGAGGCTGTAAAGGATGATGCCGCAGGCTACCGAACAATACGGACAGGTATTGCGGGTTTCCGTGGTGCGCGCGAGCTTGAACGTGCGCACTTCCGCCAGCGCTTCCGTGGGCGAAAAACCCAAGGCCGTCAGCGTGGAACCCCCGAGCGATGCGGCACTCAGTTTGAAAAACTGGCGCCGGTTGACTTGCATGGCGAAGCACCTCCGGGCGGGCGACAAAAATTCGACTGTGAAGTGACGCATGCTGGCATGGATCGCGGCAGCCTGCAATCCGGTGCATGGCGTCGGAAAACCGCGGCGACCCTTGCGATCCATCCGCAGGGCGCCGAACGGCGCGGCGCTATCGTCTATATTGGGTATGACTTTTCCCAACGCAGCGTCCACGTCCCCCTTAGCACTCGAACGTTTCGATGCCGCACTCCCAACACCTGCCCAATCGCAGACTCAGCTCCTCCGTCCCGCGGTCGATACTCGCCCTAATCCTCATCGCTGCGGCCCTGTCCTTCGCGTCGGAGCTTCGGCATGCACGCAACGCGGCCACGCTGAACATCGAGCACTTGCTCGATACCGTGGAACTCAGCGCGTCCCTGGCGGCCGAATCCGGCGACCGGGAGCTGGGTATCCAGGTTTTAGAGCGTCTGCTAAACAGCGGCCTCGTCGTCCATGCCGGCTTGGATGACAACGGCAAGCTCCACCTACACCGCAGCGCAGACCGCCTGTCGAGCACCGATACCATCGTCCGCTTGCTGAACTCGAAAGACCGGAGCCCAGCAGGCATCGGCCGTCTGACGGTGCGGCCCTCGCTGGCCTGGGTGATTCGTGAAGCACTGCCCGGCGCATTGCTCGGCGCCATCTCCGCGACCGTATTCATCGTCACGACGGCCTGGCTCGTGCTCCGCATCGTCCGTTCATCCCTGCAATCGATTTCGAACACCCTGCGGTCCATGGCCGTCGACGACTGGCCATGCCCGCCGCCGCCGGCGAGTCATCGCGGCGCCGAAGCGAGCAAGCTGCTCGAGGCCATTGGCGGGCTACTGGACCTGGTCCAACGACGACTCCAGAAACAGCCCGTCCTGCTGGGCTTTTCCTTGAATCTTGCGCGTGAGGCAGCCTATCTGATAGGCCCGCAAGGACAATTTCAGTATGTCAACGACGAGGCCTGCCGGCTGCTGGGCTACACGCGGGAAGAGTTGCTCGCCCGTGGCATTCGCGACATCGCCCCCGACTATCCCGCGGAGCGCTGGGCCTCGCATTGGAGCGAGCTGCAAACCCGCGGCGCCCTGGTTTTCGAGACCCGCCATCGGGCCAAGGACGGACATATATTTCCCGTCGAGGTCGCCGCCAGTTACTTGGAACACGAAGGCCTGACTTACAATCTGGCGCTGGCACGCGACATCACCGAACGCAAGGCCGAGGAGAAAGCGCTGATGCACTATGCGGCGATCATCGCCTCGTCGGACGACGCCATCATCGGTAAAACCCTGGATGGCATCGTAACCAGCTGGAACGCCGGGGCTGAGCGCATGTTCGGTTACCGCGCGGCGGAAGCCCAGGGGCGTCACATCACCTTCTTGATACCCGCCCCCTATTGGGACGAGGAAAAAGCCATACTGGGCGAAATCAGCCGTGGACGTTCCGTAAACCATTACGAAACCGTGCGCAGTACCAAAGACGGCCACCTGATCGATGTTTCCGTCACCGTCTCCCCTTTGCGGGATGGGCAGGGCAAAGTCGTCGGCGCCGCCAAGATCGTCCGCGACATCACCGAGCGCAAGAAGTCCGAGGAAGAGTTGCGCAAGCACCGGGAACACCTGGAAGAACTGGTGGCCCGGCGCACCGCAGCGCTGGAGGCCGCCAACCGTGAGCTCGAGGCCTTTTCTTATTCGGTGTCCCACGATTTGCGCACGCCGTTGCGAGCCATCGACGGGTTCTCCCGCATGCTGGCGAAGAAATACGAGGCCCAGCTGGACCCGGAAGCTCAGCGCCTGATCAAGGTGGTGAGGGGAAGCGCGGCGCGGATGTCGCAATTGATCGACGATATCCTGGCCTTTTCCCGCGCTGGAAGACTGGAGCTACGCCTTGCGCCGGTCGACATGGCGCAGTTGGTCCGCACGGTCTGGCTGGACCTGGAGCCCTTGCGGGCGGATCGCGATATTTGCCTGGAGATCCGGCCTTTGCCACCGGCCCTGGGCGATCCCACCTTATTGCGCCAGGTGTGGACCAATCTGCTGGCCAACGCCGTCAAGTTCACCCTGTCCCGCGCGACGGCCCACATTACCGTTGGCGGCACGACCGACGGCGCGACCCATTTGTATCATGTGCAAGACGACGGGGTCGGCTTCGAGCCCGCCTACGTACACAAGCTGTTCGGCGTGTTCCAGCGTCTGCACGGCGTCGAAGAGTTCGAAGGCACCGGCATCGGCCTGGCCATCGTCAAGCGCGTCGTCACCCGCCACGGCGGCCGGGTCTGGGCCGAGGGAAATCCGGGCCAGGGCGCCACGTTCAAGTTCGCCTTGCCGGCGCGGCCGCCCGCAAACGCCGACTTCGAGACGCCGTAGGCCGAAGCGCTGCTCTATATCCGGCCTCATCATTACCGGAGAGTCCCCGCCGGAAAAAACCAGCGTCCGTCGCGGCGGCTCATCGCCGATGCGGACTATACTTGCGTCCTGCACCTAATCCTGACCCGGTCAGGGCCGGCCGGTCCCAAGCGCGAAGCTCCCATACACCTCGCTGCCGGAAGGAGTCTGATCATGTCCGTACATGACGAAGTGGAAATCCTGCTGGTGGAAGACAATCCCACCGACGCCGAATTGACGATAGAAGCCCTGCGGGAAGGCGGCCTGGCCAACTACCTTATCTGGGTGAAGGACGGGGCCGAGGCCCTGGACTTCGTGTTCGGGCGGGGAGCCTATGCCGGCCGCAGCCTGGACGCGGCGCCCAAAGTGATCATGCTCGACCTGCGCCTGCCCAAGGTCGATGGCCTGGAGGTTTTGAAAGTGCTCAAAACCGACCCGAACACCCGAACCATCCCGGTGGTGGTGCTGACATCTTCCAAAGAGGACCGCGACGTGGCCAAAAGCTACCAATTGGGTGTCAACAGTTTCGTGAGCAAGCCGGTGGAATTCGACGAGTTCGCCAAGGTCGTGGCACACCTCGGGCTTTATTGGCTCCTGGTCAATCGCTCGCTGAAATAAGGGCTCACCTAAACATCCCCTACGTGACCATCGACTGCAACCGCTCCGCGTGCGTTGACCCCATGCACGCCGAAATCCGCATCCTGATGCTGGAGGACACTCCGGAGGACGCGGAACTCATAGAGATGGCCCTACGCGAGGAAGGCATCGCGTTCGTTGCGCAGCGCGTGCAGACCCGAGCATCCTTCGTCCTCGCACTGGAGGAATTCCGTCCCGACATCGTGCTCTCCGATTATCGGCTGCCCGCTTTCGACGGACGGGCGGCCCTGGACATCCTGCGGGAGCGGCATGCCGAAATACCGGTGGTCATGGTGACCGGCGCGATGGGCGACGAGATGGCGGTGGAATTGCTCAGGGCAGGCGCCAGGGACTATGTGCTCAAGGATCGCCTCGCGCGCCTGCCGGCGGCGGTGCTGAGAGCCCTGGACGAAGAGCGGGAAAGCCGAAACCGGAAAGCGGCGGAAAGAGCCCTCAGGGACAGCGAGGAGAAATTCCGCGCGATGAGCGCCTCGGCCCAGGATGCGATCGTCTTGATGGACCACGAAGGCAAGGTCTCGTTTTGGAACGCGGCGGCGGAAAAAATCTTCGGTTACTCGCAGCAGGAAATACTGGGGCAGGACTTGCACAGGCTGCTGTCGCCCCGGCGTTACCGCCCGGCCGTTCAGGAAAGTTTTTCACACTCCAAGGGCGCCGATATCGAAGCGCTGGCCGGCAAGACCGTGGAGTTGTTCGCCTTGAAAAAAGACGGCAGCGAGTTTTCGGTCGAGCTCTCCCTGTCGGCCATCCGGCTGGAAGACCATTGGAACGCGATCGGCATCGTCCGGGATATCACCGCGCGCAAGCAGGCGGAGCGGGAGCTGCATGCGCGCGAACAGGAGTTCCGCGCGCTGGCGGAGAACTCGCCCGACGATATCGCGCGCTACGACCGCCAGTGTCGCCATGTCTACGTCAACCCCGCTCTGGAAAAAACCTCGGGGCTGCCCGCGCGGGCCCTTTTGGGCAGGACGCCACGGGAAACCGCGCCCGATTCGGCGGAAATGGCAACTTACCAGAGCAAGATCATCGAAGTGCTGGAGCGGGGCACCGGCGCGGAGTTGGAACTAAGCTGGGGTGGCCGGGGGACGGGAAAACCGGCTTTCAGTGCCATCCGCTTCGTCCCGGAATTCGACGGCAAGGGGAAGGTCGCCAGCGTACTGGCGATAGGACGGGACATCTCGGCCCTGAAAGAAACCGAACGGCAGCTTCGCACCGTGGTGGAAAACCTGCCTGACATGATCGTCCGCTTCGACCGGGAATGCCGCTACACCTATGTGAGCTCCAACCTGTTGAAGACCTTCGGCTTGTCGAGGAAGTCCATCGTCGGCAAGACGATCGACGAAGTTCACCCATTCGCCACCGGCGACGGCCCGACTCCAAGCCAGGCGAGCCGAGTCGCCCAGGCTTTCGAGCAGGGCACGCCCAGTGCCTGCGAAACCACTTTGACGACTCCGCAAGGCCCTCGTTATTTCGACCTGCGCCACATCCCCGAACTCGACGAAAACGGCTCTGTCGTCAGTGTATTGGGCATCGTGCGCGACATCACCGAGCGCAAGCAGGCCGACGAAAAGCTGCGTCAAGCCCAACGTGCGTTCGATCATACGACCGAGGGCGTGATGATCACCGACGCCGACGCCAATATCGTGGCGGTGAACCGGGCCTTTACCTCCATCACCGGCTACCGCGAAGAAGACGTTATGGGCCGAAATCCCCGCCTGCTGGCATCCGGACAGCAAGACGCGCAGTTTTACCAGAACATGTGGGCCTCGCTGCTGCAGACCGGCATGTGGTATGGCGAAGTATGGAATCGCCGCAAGAATGGCGAGATATACCCGGAATGGCTCACCATCGGCGCGGTATCGGACGACGAGGGCCGCGTAACCCATTACGTAGCGGTATTCAGCGACACCACCTCGGTGAAACGGTCGCAGGAGGCGCTGGACTTCCTCGCCCACCACGACTCCCTTACCAAGCTGCCCAACCGCCTGCTCTGCAGAAGCCGCCTCGAACACGCCCTGCTCCGCGCCAAGCGGGAAGAAGCGGCGGTGGCGGTGTTGTTCGTCGATCTGGACCGGTTTAAAAGCGTCAACGACTCGCTGGGGCATCCCATCGGCGACGACCTCCTCTGCACCGTGTCCCAGCGCATGAGCAGACGCCTACGCACGGAGGACACCCTGGCACGCATGGGTGGCGACGAATTCGTCGTTTTGCTGGAGCACGAAGTGTCCACCCACGGTATCGCGGTGGTTGCCCGCAAGCTGATGGACTTGTTCGTCAACCCCATGCAGGTAGGCGAACACGAGCTGTACATCACCGCCAGCATCGGCATTGCCCTTTATCCGAACGACGGCGGCGATGCGGATACTTTGCTGCGCAACGCCGATCTGGCCATGTACCAGGCCAAGGCCCAGGGCCGCAACACCTTCCAGTTCTATTCCCCGGCACTGACCACGAATGCCAACGAACGGCTAAAACTGGAAAATGCCTTGCGCCGCGCGCTGGATCAAGATGAACTCAGCCTGGCCTATCAACCGCAGGTGGATTTAAACAACGGCGCCCTCCTGGGAGTGGAAGCCTTGCTGCGCTGGCGGCATGCGGAGTTCGGATGGATACCGCCCTCGCGCTTCATTCCCGTCGCCGAAGAAATGGGCGTGATCGGCCGGATCGGCGCCTGGGTCCTGCGCGAAGCCTGCCGCCAGATGATGCTCTGGCTTCATGCGGGACTCGATGTTCCCCGCGTCGCCGTCAACCTCTCGGTCCAGCAACTGGAGCGGGAGTCTCTGCCGCTCGTCGTGCGCGAGGTGCTGGACGAGGCGGGGCTGGAGGCGGAACGCCTGGAACTGGAAGTCACCGAATCCATGATCATGCGCCAGCCGGACAGAGCGCTCTCCGTCCTGGACGGCCTCAGGCGGCTGGGCGTCAAGCTGGCGGTGGACGACTTCGGCACCGGTTATTCCTCCCTGAGCTACCTCAAGAAGCTGCCCCTGCACCGCTTGAAAATCGACCAATCCTTCGTCCGCGACCTGGGCCAGGATCCCAACGACGAAGCCATCGTCCGCGCCATCATCAGCATGGGGCACAGCCTGGGTCTCGAAGTGCTCGCCGAAGGCGTGGAAACCGAGGAACAGCATCGCTGGCTCTTGAGCGGAGGCTGCCATTTCGGACAAGGCTATCTGTTCGGTAAACCGGTGCCGGGGGAAGAAATCACCAAGACCTGGCTGGCCGAACTACGGCCGCGGCCAGCTCCGTCCGGCGCATCCTGACCACACGGTGGGCGAGCCCACCCTTTAACCGGCGCGAGGCCCCAACGACATGCCCCCAGAACGACCCGAGCATACCCATACCCCCGCATTCAGACTCGCCGTCGAAAGCGACATCCCCGCCTTGATGGCGCTGCTGAAAACGCTATTCGCCATCGAGGCGGACTTCCAGGCCGATGCCGTCAAGCAGCGGCGCGGCCTGGAACTGCTCCTGCAAACGCCCGGCGGCAAAATCTGGGTGGCCGAAGCCGACCGGCGGGTGATCGGCATGTGCACCCTGCAAGTGCTGATTTCCACCGCCGAAGGCGGCCCGGTGGGTCTGATCGAGGACGTCGTGGTGGCGGAAGACTGGCGCGGGCGGGGCGTGGGAAAAGGCCTCTTGCACACCGCCGAGCGCTGGGCCCTGGAGAACGGCCTGAGCCGGCTGCAATTGCTGGCCGACCGCAACAATGCGCCCGCCCTATCCTTTTATCGTCGACTGTCCTGGCAAGGCACGGAACTGGTAGCCCTGCGCAAGCGCCCGGCCTGAACGCCTCCGGTCGGGCTGCCACGTTCAGGCCAAGCCGAAATACGTGGCTCCTATCGATTCGTTGAGCTTGCCCAGATCGATCTGCAGTTCGTCGACGAATTGCATGAACTCGGCCTGTTCGAATGTTTCCGGGTGCGTCTGCTCAATGATCTGCTTCAGCGAGCGGACGACGGCGAGCGGGGCCTGATGGTTGGGCAACCGCCTCAGGCAGTCGCCGAGCCGGCACAAGGCGGCGTAAAAGGCGCGCGGAAACTCGCCGTCCTGCAACAAATACTGCAACACCTCCTCGCGCCGCACCGCCACCTGCTTGTGGCGCCGGTACATCTGATAGGCGCTGAGCGACCTCAGCACGCTCATCCAGAGGATGTTCTCGAAGGGCTTCAGCGCATCCGGATCTTGCGAACTGCCCGCCGCGCGCACGTCCAGGATGCGGGTGACCATATCGGCCCGCTCCAGCTTGCAGCCCAGTTGCATGAACAGATAGCCGGCATCGTGGCTCATGCAGCCGTCGAAGATGCCGGCGATCTGCTGCACACCCAGGACGATATCCTTCAACAGGCTGTGGCGCGTCTTGGGGGTGTGCCCGTTGGTCAATTGCACCTTGGCCTTGAGATACAGGTCGTTGATCTGTTCCCAGGCTTCGCGCGGAATGATGTCGCGGATGGTGCGGGCGTTCTCGCGCGCATAACGGATGGACGACAGGATGGAGCCCGGATTGTTCTCGTCCGCCAGCATGAACTTCACCACGCGGGCCTCGGTGGTATCGTCATACAGACGGTTGAAGATCTCCTCGTTGCCGGTAATGGCGATGAGCGAGGACCAGCAGGGCCTGGCGTGCTTGGGCAGATCCAGCACCAGGCTGACGCTGACGTTGACCAGGCGCGCGGTGTTTTCCGCGCGCTCCAGGTAGCGGGCCAGCCAGTAAAGATTCTCGGCGACTCTCGACAACATGGCCATGTCAAACGCCCTCCCAATCCACGATCCAGGTATCCTTGCTCCCACCCCCTTGCGAGGAATTCACCACGGTCGAGCCCTTGCGCAAGGCGACCCGCGTCAGCCCACCCTGAGTCACATAGGTTTCCCGCCCCGAGAGGATGAAGGGCCTCAAATCCAGGTGGCGCGGCTCGACGGCGCCGTCTATCAGGGTCGGCGCGGTGGACAGGGTCAGCAAGGGCTGAGCCATGTAGTTGCGGGGATCCTTGCGGATGAGTTCGGCGAATTCGTCCAGTTCCTTCTGCTCCGCCTTGGGGCCGATCAGCATGCCATAACCGCCGGATTCGTTGGCCGGCTTCACCACCAGCTTGTCCAGATTGGCCAGCACGTACTCGCGTTCCTCCGGATTGACGCAGCGGTAGGACGGCACGTTGGGCAAGATGGCTTCTTCGTTCAGGTAATAGCGGATGATGTCCGGCACGTAGGTGTAGACCACCTTGTCGTCGGCCACGCCGGCACCCGGCGCGTTGGCGAGGGCCACCTTGCCCTTGCGCCAGGCGCGCAGCAGGCCGGGCACGCCCAGCACCGAATCGGGCAGGAAGGCCTCCGGATCCAGGAACAAGTCGTCGACGCGGCGGTAGATCACGTCGACCGGAGTCAGCCCTTCGATGGTGCGCATGTAGACGGCATCGTCGTCGTCCACGATCAGATCCTTGCCCTCCACCAGTTCCACGCCCATCTGCTGGGCCAGGTAGGAGTGCTCGAAATAGGCCGAGTTATAGATGCCCGGCGTCAGCACCACGATGTTGGGCCGGATTTTGTCGGGCGCCAGGGAGGCCAGGCACTGGAAGAGCTGAGCGGGATAATCGTCCACCGGCACGATGGAATAATCCTCGAACAGTTCCGGCAGCACGCGTTTCATCACCAGGCGGTTTTCCAGCATGTAGGAAACACCCGAGGGCACGCGCAGATTGTCTTCCAGGACATAGACGGTGCCGTCCGCATCGCGCACCAGATCGGAGCCGCAGATATGCGCCCAGACGCCCTGGGGCGGGTCTATGCCCACGCACTCGGGGCGAAAGTTCTTGGAGTCGGTCAGAAGGTGGGCGGGGAAGACCCCGTCCTTGACGATCTTCTGTTCGTGGTAGAGGTCGTCGATGAAGCGGTTCAGCGCCGTCACGCGCTGCTTGAGGCCCGCCTCGATACGCCGCCACTCTTTCAGGGTGATGATGCGGGGAATGATGTCGAAGGGCCAGGCCCGGTCGATGGAGCCTTCGTCGTCCGAATAAACCGTGAAGGTAATGCCCATGCCGAGGATAGCGGCGTCCGCCGCGGCCTTGCGTTCCCCCAGCTCGTTTTCGCTGAGCTGATCCAGATGCCGCATGAGCGGCGCGGCACCGGGACGCGGCGCGCCCTCCTGCGTGATGAGTTCGTCGTAATATCCATTGACGGGATAATCCTGCCAGGTGATGGTCATAAAGGCTCCTCGATCTTCTACTGCCATCGAGCAAGATGCAGGCCAGAGGAATCGATGCCGTTTCCCGCAGGATCATGGCCGTAGCCTGCATGATCCTGGTGCATATACGAGATCATGATGGTGCACGGCGCCATCGATTGCACAGGCACAGGCGCCCTCCTCAGGATGCGTCGCGCGCGGTTGAGAAATCCACGGGCTTCGCTCAAGATTCCCGGCTCACAGCCCTGACATCACCCCACAAGGCACGACATGACGTATTGCTTAGCGATCAAGGTAAACGACGGCCTGGTATTTGCTTCGGATTCCCGTACCCACGCCGGCGTCGATTACGCCAGCATCTACAGCAAGATGCATCGGTTCGAACTGCACAGCGACCGCTTCATCGTGCTGTTGGGTGCGGGCAGCCTGGCGACGACGCAGGCGGTGGTGAATTTCATCCGGCGCGATTTGGAAAACCCGGGGGCCTATGCCTCGCTGAACACCATGTCGTATCTGTTCGACGCCGCGGCCTACGTCGGCGAGATCAGTGTGAGGGTACAGGATCAGCACATACCGGCGATGCAGCGCAGCGGATTCAGCGCGGAGGCGAGCTTCATCCTCGGCGGACAGATACAGGGGCAGCAGCACGAGATCTACCTGATCTATCCGCAGGGCAACTACATCACGGCCTCGCCCGACACGCCCTACCTGCAGATCGGCGAAACCAAATACGGCAAGCCGATCCTGGATCGCATGGCGTTGCCCACGACATCGCTGGAGGATGCGTCGCGCTGCGCGGTGGTTTCATTGGACTCGACCATGCGCAGCAACCTCTCGGTCGGCCCGCCCGTGGAACTGGCCTTGTACCGGCGGGACAGCTATGCGATGGGGCATTACCTGAGCCTGAACACCGATTGCCCGTTCTACGGCGAGATACGGACGCAATGGAACGAAGGCCTGCGCAACGCCTTCAACCTGTTGCCCCGTTTCGACTGGGAGTCGGAACCCTAGGATCGGTGATCGGCCTGGGTCGATCCTGAGCAAGCCGAAGGACGACCGCCATAACCCGCAGGGCACGGCGCCACCGTGCCGGATGAGTCCGTGTAACCCATAGCGCCCGAGTGCGAGAGGAAGCCATGACCATCCGCGTCGCGATCCACCATCAAACCGTCTACCGCTACGACAGCCCCGTCATGCTGTCGCCGCATGTGTTCCGGCTCAGGCCGGCCGCGCACAGCCGCACGCCGGTCGAGGCCTACGCGCTGAAAATCGAGCCGGCCGAGCACTTCATCAACTGGCAGCAGGACCCGTTCGGCAACTACCTGGCCCGGGTGGTCTTTCCCAAACCGACTCGGGAACTCAGCGTCGAAGTGAATCTGGTGGCCGACATGACGGTCATCAATCCCTTCGATTTCTTCCTGGACGAAAGCGCCGAGCACGTTCCGTTCGACTACGACGAGCGGCTCGGGCGCGAATTGGCGCCCTACCTGGAAGTGCGAGAGAGCGGCCCCCGCCTGACGGACTGGCTGGCCCGCGTCGATACGTCGGAACAGCACACGGTCGACTTTCTCGTCGCACTGAACCGCAGGCTGCGCGAGGACATCGATTATTCGATCCGCATGGAGCCCGGCGTGCAGACCTGCGAAGAAACCCTGGAACGCAAGCTCGGTTCCTGCCGCGACTCCGCCTGGCTGCTGGTGCAGATCGCGCGTCATCTGGGCCTCGCCGCGCGCTTCGTCTCGGGCTACCTGGTGCAACTCACCGCCGACCTGAAATCGCTCGACGGCCCGAGCGGACCGGAACAGGACTTCACCGACCTGCATGCCTGGACCGAGATCTACGTGCCCGGCGCCGGCTGGATAGGCCTGGACCCCACCTCCGGCCTGTTCGCCGGCGAGGGCCATATCCCGCTGGCCTGTACCCCCGATCCGGTCAGTGCGGCGCCGGTCACCGGCGGCTTCGTCGGCAAGGCGGAATGCGAATTCGGCCATGCCAACCTCGTGCGCCGCATCCACGAAGACCCGCGCGTCACCAAGCCCTACAGCGAAGAACAATGGGCGGCCATAAACGTACTCGGCGAACGGGTGGACCACGTGCTGAGCGAAGGCGACGTGCGCCTCACGCTGGGCGGCGAACCCACCTTCGTCTCCATCGACGACATGGACAGCCCGCAGTGGAACACCGCCGCCGACGGCCCGCACAAGCGCGAACGCGCCGGCGAGCTGATCCGCCGCCTGCGCAACCGCTTCGGCCCCGGCGGGGTGCTGCATTACGGACAGGGTAAATGGTATCCGGGCGAGCCCTTGCCTCGCTGGAGCCTGGGCTGCTTCTGGCGCGGCGACGGCGTGGCCATCTGGCGCGACGACCGCCTGCTGGCGGACGAAACGCAAGACTACGGCGTCGACGAAAACCACGCGCGCAATTTCGCGCACAAGCTCGCCCTGCGCCTGGGATTGAGCCCGGCCTTCATACTGCCGGGCTATGAGGACAGCTTTTACTATTTGTGGAAGGAAGGCGCGCTGCCGCTCAACGTCGATCCGCTCGAGGCCAACCTTAAAGACGCACAGGAGCGGCGCCGCCTGGCCCGTCTGCTGGACCGCGGCCTCAACCGTCCCGCCGGTTACGCCCTGCCGCTGACCTGGAACTACGGCGGCGAGCGTTGGCAAAGCAGCGCCTGGCATTTCCGCCGCGAGGTGATGTATCTGCTGCCCGGCGACTCCCCCATGGGCTACCGACTGCCGCTGGACTCCATCCCTCACGTCGAGCGCGAACATCATCAGGAGCGCAGCCTGTTCGAGGAGCGCCCCGCACTCGGCAACGACGTCGGCGAAGTGATGCGGCGCTACAGTTTCCGCGCCGATCACGCCGAGCCGCATCCGGAGATCCAGGCGCAGGAACCGGGCGACGTGCGCGGCACACCGCCCGGCTTCGCCCATACCGCGCTCTGCCTGGAGCCGCGCGAAGGGCGTTTGCACGTCTTCCTGCCGCCGCTGACGGATCTGGAACACTATCTGGCCCTGGTCGCCGTGGTCGAGGCAACGGCCGCCGAAACCGGCGTCCCCGTGGTGCTGGAAGGCTACGAGCCGCCGCGCGATCCGCGCCTGACCCGCTTGCTGGTCACGCCCGATCCCGGCGTGATCGAGGTCAACATCCACCCGTCCGCCGGCTGGCGCGAACTGGTCGACAAGACCCAGGCGCTCTACGACG
This sequence comes from Methylococcus sp. EFPC2, assembly GCF_016925495.1. Lineage (NCBI taxonomy): Bacteria > Pseudomonadati > Pseudomonadota > Gammaproteobacteria > Methylococcales > Methylococcaceae > Methylococcus > Methylococcus sp. EFPC2. Next base: position 3,085,403 of record NZ_CP070491.1, read on the forward strand.
AAGCCCGCCTGGCCCGTTTGAGCACGGAAAAATTCATGCTCGACGGCCGCCATACCGGTACCGGCGGCGGCAACCACATCACCCTCGGCGGCCCCACGCCGGCGGATAGCCCGCTGCTGCGCCGCCCCGACCTGCTGCGCAGCCTCATCACCTACTGGCAGCACCATCCCGGCCTGTCCTATCTGTTCTCCGGCATGTTCATAGGCCCCACCAGCCAGGCGCCGCGCGTGGACGAAGGCCGCGACCAGGCCTTGTACGAGTTGGAACTGGCCTTCCGCCAGATACCGAAGGGCGCCCCCCCGGCGCCCTGGCTGATCGATCGTTTATTGCGAAATCTGTTGATCGACGTGACCGGCAACACCCATCGCGCCGAGTTCTGCATCGACAAGCTCTATTCGCCGGACAGCGCCACCGGCCGGCTGGGCCTGCTCGAACTGCGCGCCTTCGAGATGCCGCCGCACGCCCACATGAGCCTGGTGCAGGCGCTGCTGCTGCGCACGCTGGTCGCCCGCTTCTGGGATCAGCCCTACGAGCACGATCTGGTGCGCTGGAATACCGAACTGCACGACCGCTTCATGCTGCCGCATTACGTCGCCGCCGACTTGCGCGAAGTGGTCGAGGAACTCAATCAGGCCGGCTACGCCTTCGACTACGCCTGGCTGGCCCCCTTCCTGGAATTCCGCTTCCCGCACTACGGCCGGGTGCAATATCAAAACGTCGAGCTGGAACTGCGCTTCGCCATCGAACCCTGGCACGTGCTGGGCGAGGAAGTATCCAGCGGCGGAACGGCGCGCTTCGTCGACTCTTCGGTCGAGCGTCTGCAATTGAAAGTCACCGGCCTGACCGACTCGCGCTACCGCGTCACCTGCAACGGGCGCCCCGTGCCCCTGCGCAACACCGGCACCCGCGGCGAATACGTGGGCGGCGTGCGCTACCGCGCCTGGCAACCGCCCTCGGCCCTGCATCCCACCATAGGCGTGCACGCGCCGCTGGTGTTCGACCTCGTGGACTTGTGGAACAAGCGCTCCATCGGCGGATGCACCTACCACGTGGCCCATCCCGGCGGTCGCCATTACGAGACCTTCCCGGTCAACGCCAACGAAGCCGAAGCCCGCCGCATCGCCCGCTTCTGGCCCTTCGGCCACACCGGCGGCGAATTCGACGCGCAAGCCCTGCAAGCCGACCCGGGCAACAGCCCCGAATATCCCTATACCCTGGATTTGCGGCTGACGTCTTAAATAAGCATTGTTGTGCGGACCCTCTCCCACCGGACAATGCCGTTAAGTTAAGCCGTCATTCCGGCAGGGACTGCCGGAATCCAGGTTACAAGGATGTAAAACGCCTCAGCCATCCGTGGCCTCTGGACCCCGGCATTCCCTGCCGGGGTGACGATGCGCCTTTTAACTAAACGGCATTATCCCACCGGGATAGGGTTGGGTGAGGGCGATCAAAATCAGTCGCTCGTTATTGCCCTTGCCAAACCGACAAAACCGCGCACAAAATCCCACCCACAAACCACGCCAAGGATCGATAAGGAGGATCAAATGGGCGTTGCATACTCGCTACGCCCCCCGGCCGACACAGACTATCCCCCACACCAGCACTAGACAGAATCTGTATAGTTCGATGAACGCAGATTCCGTGTGATGAACTGTATAAAGTGAGCCGCTGCCACCCGGCGATCTCGGCGTAGTCGCGGCTTAGTCCAACAGACATTTATCCGTCATGCGTGCCTGTACCCGAGCGATTCACCCAAGGTATCTCACCTGCGCACGACGGATAAATGCTTAGACGTTAGGTTCCAGAAGGAAGACGGATGATATCACTTGACAAATATGAGAAGCTCATTCAGGAAATCAAAGAACTGACAAGGCAGCGAGTCGAGAGGAACATCTTCTCTATTGGTGGGAGAGGTCACTATGAGAACCCAATAACAGATCTATTAGCATTCTTCATCAATCCAAATGAAGAGCATGGTTTCGGGGTTTTGTTTATGAAGTCGCTATTCGAATCGGCACACGTAACCCCACCACTTCTACAACTGTCTTCGCCACCAGGCAGAGAGCAGTACACTGATCAAGGAAACAGGCTTGATCTGATCCTAGAAGGTGACGATTGGCTGTTGGTAGTCGAGAACAAGGTATGGCACCAGGCTATCAATCCTTTTGATGAGTATGCTCAATACGCACGAGCATCCTACAGAAAGAAAACCAGATACTTCATCTTGCTTTCAGTCCGGGAAGAGAAACCACCGACTGGGTGGCATACCGTCACTTGGCGAACATACGTCGATCAAGTCAAGAAGAATGCTGGGGAATACCTCACAACAGCAGGTAATGTTAAATGGCATGTCATTATGCGGGAGTTTCTCCTTAACATTGAAAGTGAGTGCGGAGACGAGAGTATGAGCGACGCTAGAATTGAGTTCGTCAGGAGCAATTACGAAGCGATTCAAGAAATGGAAGAAATGCTCAAAGAGTACATCTCTCATATGACAAATCGCGGACTCGAGGCGATCAGGACGGCTTCAGGTCAAAAGGAAGATATTGCGTCCAGCAAGCAACATAACTGGGGAGAAGAGGGAATCGCTCTGCGGCTCCTTTCGAGGGCTTGGGGGGCAAAGACCAACATCACGTTGTTGCTGAAAAAGGATGGTTCCCTGACGATTCAATTCTACGTTTACGATGTTGCTGACGAAAAGGCAATCGACCTGCGGGAGCACATCGATGAAACAAAGTACAAGAAGCTCTGGACAGAAGCGAAGACCATTAGGTGCTTCGGTTTCTATGAAGAGTGCAACCACGACAAGGTATTCCAAGAGGTCATAGACGTTGCCAAGAGACTGAATGAATTCTATGCCTCTTAATCGAGGAGCCTAACAAGGGCGTGGAGCTAACTGCTTACAGCATCCATCGCGAACGATGCGCCTCGCTATCGCTCAGCACATCCTACAGCATCATTCTGGATACTCAGTCGGTCGAATATCGAAACGCCCGGAGTGTCCCCAACTTATGGGATAAATCTCCTGCTCCACAAAGCGATGAAAACTCGAGTGCGGCCATTCGGCTACCACTTGCACATACCCATGCTTGACCGGAGTCCAACGCGATAAGATGCATTAGGATTATAGGATGCGCTGACGTAAGGAAGCGCATCTATCGCGAACGATGCGCTTCGCTATCGCTCAGCACATCCTACAGCATCATTCTGGATACTCAGTCGGTCGAATTCCGAAACGTCCGGAGTGTCCCCAATTTATGGGATAAATACCCAGCGCCACAAAGCGATGAAAGCTTGAGTACGGCCATTCGGCCACCTTTTGCACATACCCGTGCTTGACCGGATTCCAGTGTATGTAGTCAAAATGGGCATTAAAGTCATCTTGGCTGATTAAAAGATGAGCCCAAAACCGGCGTTGCCACACGCCACGCTCCCTCCGCTTTGCCCGACTTGCGGAAACCCGTTCGCCTGCGGGTAATGCACGGGAAAACCGGCTCTTGATCAAACTCCAGCGTGTCGAATAGTCCGCATCGCCCGGCGGTAGCGTCCAGATGCAATGCAAATGGTCCGGCATGACGATTATCGCTTCCATCGTGAAAGGCCTGCGGCGCTTGACATAACGAAATGCCTCGCGCAGCAGGTCTATCCGCTCGACCAAGAGATTGTTATCCCGCCGCTCCGCCAAATTAACCGTATAAAACCAGGTTGATCCGGGTATATAGAAGCGGCGATAGTCGGTCATGCAATATCCCTCGACATGATGCGCTTCGCTGTCGCTCAGCGCATCCTATAACGCTCAGTTCACGCTCTGGTGGAGACGAGCGTCATAGGGCGAGCCGAGCGCGGGGGCGATTTTCGTGCGGTAATCCAGCGTCGATTTCGCGCCTTGATAGGCATCGAAAGCGGCCCGATTGGCCCATATCTCGATCAGGGTAAAGTGGTTGCCGCGGTTCAACTGCTGTCCGACGATAGTCTGTACGTGGCCGTTTAGGGTGGCATTCGCCGCGCCGAGCGCCTTGAGCGCTTCCGCCGTGGAGTCCTTGTATTCCGGCGTGACGTCGACATGCGTCACCACCCATACCGCTTTCGCCGGAACCGGCTTCTTGGGACTCTCCCAGATCACGCCGTTCCGCCGTGTATCTGACGGAGCGGCCGCGGGCTGCGCGGCGGAGGATGTTTCGGCCGGTTCGCCTTCGGCGCCCAAAGCCTTATAGACCAGCAGCCGCTCTTCACGCCCGATTTCTTTCAGAACTTTCGCCTCGGCAACGCCATGACCTTTGGCGCTGGCCAGGGCTTCCGCCTTTAAGGCGCTGGCCACGTTAGCCTTGGCTTGCGGCAAGGCTTCGTAATAAACAACATTGAACTTGGAGGGTTCTTCCGCACTCGCCCCGTGGACGAAAACCAGATTGGCGAACAAGGTGGCGAAAAGCAGATGAAATGCACCGCGCATACTTAGCTCCTTCTTGAGGGATAAAAGACGGACCATTGTTCCGGCGCATCTCGGCATCAACAAGACGGAAAACTCACAACCTTATATGCAGTTTGCCGCGGCATAGCTTTCCGCCGATTCCCTTGCGGTCGCGCGATGCCGAGATAGCCCAAGAAAGTGGTGGCGAACGAACCGAAGCGCGACCTAGAACGGCGTCTTTCACCTAGTCCACTCATGGACCGAGCGAGATACCATCCTTACGCTCCAGGCCATTGCTCAAAGAATCAGCACACTCACGAGACTGAGATAGATCAGAAGGCTGAGTACGTCCTGAATGATCGTGGCGACGGGGCCGCTGCCATACGCGGGATCCTTGCCCAAACGGGACAGAATCGAGGGCAGCAACAGGCCGATACCGGTGGCGACGCTGCTGGCGAAGACGAGGGCAACCGATACCGCGAACGCCAGCGTGGCGTTGTAGGCGATCCAAATGACCGGAAAAACCGAGGCGGCCAAGGCGAGCCCTAGGTAGAAGCCGGTTTTGAGCTCGCCTTTCAACAACTCCGTAATCGGCGTGCCGCTGAACGAGAGCCCCCGCACCGCGATGGCCTCGGACTGGGTACCTATGGCGTCGGCCAGGTAGACGATAGCGGGTATGAAAAACGCCACCGCCACATCGGCCCTCAGCGTGGCTTCGAACGCGGCCATGAGCCCGGTCGCCAGCATGCAGCCCACCGTTCCGACCATGAGCCAGGGCAAACGGGCGATCACCCGGCGCAGCGGCTCCCCCTCGATGGCCGACAAGGCCTGCTCCGAACTGCTCCAGATGCCCACCATGCGATCCATGTCTTCGATGTGTTCCTCCCGCAGGATTTTGAATACGGTATGCGCCGGAACGGCGCCGAGCAGGATGCCCTCACCGTCCGCCACCGGCACGGCGGGAACGCGGTGAGCCAGCGCCACCTCGGCGACGCGTTCCGGCGGGTCGGTCAGGGCAACGCTGGCGATGTCGCCATTCACGAGTTCGTTGATAAGGGTTCGGGGACTGGCCGCCAGCAGTTTGGACAAGGGCACCACGCCTCGCAGTTTGTGGGAGCCATCGGTGACGAACAGTAATTCGACGGCGTCGAAGGCGCCGGGCTGGCTGCACAGGCGCTGACGGACGTCCTCGACTGTCTGGTCTCCAGCGGCGGTGGGTACCGGGCCCTGCATGTAGTTTTCCGCCCGATCCGCGGTCTTGTTCGCCCGTCGTCCCAGCGGCCTCGGTTCGCCAGTTTCCCGGATTATCTCCTCGATCCTTTCCCGGAGGAGGACCATGACCTCGGTAGCAAGAACGCCCAGCCGCCGGGCCGCAGGCATCGCCTGTTCGATGAGGACTTGCGCGATTTTTTCCATGATCTCCGCCATGTTGTGCACCTTTTGCTTGGGCCTAGAGGAAACGGGGGGATGAATTTGTTCAAGGACCTCCGAAATAGCCGGTCGCCGGCCAGGTGACGACATGGGTAAGCCCCAGCTCCGTTTCGAGTTTGGCGATGACGTCCCGGACTCTTCCCGGGTGATCATAGAATTCGACCACCAAGGGCAAGTCCAGCGACAAATCCAGCAGGGCCGCCGTGCGTAATTTTCCGTCCGGACCAAAACCGGCTATCCCTTGCAGCACGGTGACGCCGGAAACCTTCTCTTCGTCATGCAAAAACGTGATGAGCCTGGCGAGCAGATGTTCGCCCTCGCGCAGATAGATTCGCGCCACCGTAACCGATTGAGTTGCCATAAGCTTTACACCCTCGTAAGCAAACCAGACTGCCGTTGCGCCTTCGCTCGGCACATTTCTTATTCCCCGCTTAATCGCTGCCGCCGTGATAAATCGTTTCGACCAGGCGCTTAAACCAGAACGGGCGCGCGATGACGACACACAAGGCTAAGGTACCCGTCACGGGCACCGGTGCGATATCAAGCAGCAGCAGAAGCAGCAAGGAGAGCAGGCACTTGATCCGGGCGGCTGCCGTCTCGAAGTTGGTCGGCTCGCGCTCGAGCGATGACTCGCCGTGCCCACGGTAAAGCTCCCGCACCACCCGGTAAAACCAAGCCGGTCGCCATATCACGATGCCGATGCCGATCAGGCAGGTCAACGACAGGGGGCCGAAACCGATGAAGAACAGTATCAGTATGACCAGGAAACACTTGAGCTGCGTGCCGTTCATCGGGCTCGGCGTCCACGGCAGCGATCCACGGACTCAGTTCCGGCCGCTGGCGGGCGGCGCCGACATGGTTCCAAGCATGATCATCAGTTTGGTTTGAGACGACATTACCTACTCCGATAGCTCAGGATGCGCGGCATGACCGAGCCGGACGCGCAGGCTGGTCGATCGGACCGATTCCGCGAGACGGGGGCCCGGGCCGGATGTTAAAGCGATAGCCGCTCTCTTCCAACTTTCGCCTGGCCCGATCCCTTACCGGCCGGCTCCGCTTGGCCCTCTTCGCCGCTTATCGACAAGACACGAGCCCTGCGCGGAAACGGCCCGCTTGTCGCACATCCTGCAAAACCTTCATTCTGTCGGTTTCCTCACAAAGCTCCAACGCCCATAGCCACGCATTTTCAATAACTTACGAATGGCTCATTAATTGCTGAGCTATTAATAACCTTTGAAAATTTGTGCCCATGCCCAAGCTCATTGACAGCAATCCGGCCACAAGCGCGACGCCAAACCGCCCGGCTGGCGAAATGTCCGCGGTCCGGGACGGCTATGGCCGGAATTGGCGCAAGCGTGGCCTCGCCGACAGGAGCCGCGTATGAACGCGATCACCGTGCCCGACGAATCCGTGCTTTTCGGCACATCCATCGAGCCGGAGACCAATCGACGCCTGCAGTTGGCGGTGAGCACGCGTCACCACAACCGCTTTCTGGCCGAACAAATGTTATGGGAGGCGAGGGCTGAAGACCCCGGTTGCCTGCCGGTCTACTTCGCCCTTTACAAGTTTTATGCGAACGTCAAACGCCTGGCGGATGCGGAGCGCGCCGCCCGCCTGGCCCTGGCCATGGCGGCCTGGCAAGGCGGCTTTCCCGCCGACTGGACAGCGCTCGGAGCATCCGCGTCTCGCTTCGACCCTTATGCGAGCGAGGCCGGACGCTATTACCTCCACTCGCTGAAAGCCCTGGCTTTCGTCAGGCTGCGGCGCGGTGCGACGGCGGAAGCCGGCGAGATATTGCTTCACCTCCAGCGATTGGACCCGGAAGACCGCTCGGGAGCCTCGGTCATACGGGCGCTGGCGGAATCCTGCGGGGCGAATTTAGAGCGCCCCTCCCCATGACCATTGAATATCCCTGTTAACTAACGATTTTCGTCCGCGAAGGTTTCCTCATTCCCGCTCATCTCCCTCGGGAGAAGAGTCGACCTTCCCCCGTTGGGGGAAGGTTCGGGGATGAGGTTTTTTTTCGCCTCATCGATGAGTTCCCCCCGGTGGGGGTAGCCACCATTACGACGCGACCGTCCCCTGCCCGAGGTCGCTCGCCTTCGCTTGCAGGGCATTGAGCTCTTCCTCGACGCCGGCGGCGTGGGTCAGCTCGGCCACGTTGCGCCGGGTGAAAAAGCCCTCGAAATTGCCGTAACGCTGCACGTATTCGATGATGAGGGAGGAATGCTCCGACGCGCTGGAGAATATCTGCTTGAGCCCTTCCTCCTTGGAGCCGATGACATCCAGCAGAAATTTCTTGCCCTGGCCCGCGATCTGCCGCACCACGTATTCGATGTTTTCCGCGCCGTCGCGCTCGCCGTCGCGCACGGCCAGGGCTAGGTGGTGCAGGCGCGGGCCGTAGTTGCGCACGAAATTCTCGGTGGGCGAAGGCAGGCCGTCGAGGTGATTGACGAAATAAGGCGTGTTGTTGGCGGTGAACACCTTGGCCGGGCTGAGCAATTCGTTGCCGGCGTGGACACTCTTGGTGACGTTGGTGGAGGAGTTCTGGTCCTTGATGTCGAAGGATCCCCAGTAGTAATAGCTGGACCAGGACAGCCATTCGAGCAGGGCGACCTCGCGGTTCTGGCTGTAGACGCGCGTGGCCAGGTGGTCGATGGGCAGAATCAGATCGTCCAGTCCCAAACGGCTCTGCAAGGCCTTGGCGGCGAGGTAGGCGTCCTGCACGTCCGCGCGGATGCTGCTCAGGCCCAAGGCATAGACGCGCAGGTCCTCCGGCAAGCGTTCCATGTAGGCGACGATGTTGTGGGTATAGGGCGAAGGCTTGCTGACCGCGAAATTGCCCGGCATCTCCAGCTTGCGCAGATCGTCCTGGGAAAAGAAACGGAATTCGCGGGTCTTCTGCAGCTCCACCACGCCGTGCAGATCGGTGACCCTCAGCACTTCGCCGATGTAGCGGCTGTTGGGTTTGGTCGCGCCGATGGGGAAGGCCTCGTTGAGGCTGCGAAAGATGTCGCGTCGGTCGGGGTATTTGACATCGCGTATCAGGATGTCCGGATGGTCCATGCTCGCCCGCAGGACATGCGTGGAGTGCGACTCGGCCTCCAGCGTGACCAGGTAGTGGTAGGGCGTCATCAGGCACAGCTCGGCGACATAGTCGATGCCGTGCCCCGGATCGACCGCGATGATCATGGCCTCGATCTCGCGAATCATCTCGGTCAGGCCCAGGCGGTCCCTCTCTTCCATCAAGCGGGGCAGATAGGCCTCGAAAAACTCCGAATTCTTCTTGTCCCCATGTCGATCAAAAGCCATGGAATCCGGCATGCCGGCGACCCTCCTGGATCCGAGATGAACTGTCAGTGGCCGGGGCGATGTGCGAGATCGAGCCCGGATGGCTCCCAGCCGGTCGGCAGTTTCCCGCGCTTACGGGATGCATCGAACGAGCGTCGGCTGAATGATGGAAACACAAGCAATTCGGGTGCCGGAACGGCAGGATATCCCCTGGCCCCTCGCCGCGGCCATTCCCCAGGATCGAAGGCGAACGGTCGCACGGCCATGCGCCCAGCCCGAACGTGGGCGCATTGCCCCAAAATGGTTCAAATGAGGCGAGCCGCCCGCGGGCTGCGCACCGTTAACGGGATGGGCCTAGCCGCAACGGCCGCCGAACACGGCTTTTCCGCAACTTGGCACGTCCTCACGGTTAAGCCGACTCCTGTTCAGGCCTGTCCCGCCACCACCGTCTCGTGATAATGCCAATCTGCAGGCACCATCCTTGCTTGCAGACAACGAGACCCTCCCCACCGCCGAGCGATGCCTATGCCGCAGATCCCCGAGCAACCCCAGGATACCCTTGCGACCGAAGAAGGTCCCAGCCCATCCGAACCCGCGCTATCGGCCGAGTTGCTTGCCGAAGCCGTGCGTCAGGCCCCGGTCGCCATCTCCATCACCGATGCCCACGCCAACATCATTTATGTGAATCCCAGCTTCACGGAAACGACCGGCTATGCACCGGAACAGAGCATCGGGCGCAACGAATCCATGTTGTCGGACAAGCGCACGCCCAAGCAGGTTTACGAGGAACTGTGGGGACGCCTGCAGGCCCAGCAGCCTTGGCATGGCTGCCTGGTGAACCGGCATCGCGATGGCGGCCGGTATTTGGCCGACCTCACCATCGCCCCGATTCTGGACAAGAATCAACGCACCACTCATTACATCGGCATGCACCGCGACATCACCGAAGTGTTCCGCCTGGAACAGCAGGTCTTGAACCAGAAGGTGCTGATCGAAACCGTGGTGGACTCGATGCCGGTCGCCACGTTGCTGCTGGACGAGGCGAAGAACGTCTTGCTGGACAACCGCATGTACAAGGCGCTGGTTTCGGACCTGCGTCTGGAGCAGCCCACCCGGCTGATCATCGACGCCTTGCGTAAAGACATGGGCGAGGAATGGAACAAGCTCAAGCATTCGGGCCTGACCTTCCGCAACCGGGAGTTGCGCATCGACCTGGGCGGCAGCCGCATGCCCAAATGGTATGCCTGCTCGGGAGCCTGGTTCAGCCGGGGCGACGACAGCGTCGACGGATTTTTCGAAGAAAAGCGGCAGACCTATCTGCTGCTGATCCTCAACGACGTCACCCAGCAAAAGAAACACGAGGAAGAGATGCGCATCAACGCGATGCGCGCGCTGATGTCGGAAGAAGAACGAATACAAAGTCTCCGGGAAACCCTCTCCGCCGCGATCCATCACATCCAGGCCCCCCTCAATCTGCTCACTGCGGCCAAGACCCTGCTGGCGCGGCGCGGCCAGGACCAGAGCAACCAAGCCCTGAACGACATCCTCGAACAAATCCTCAGCAGCGGGGAAAACTCCGTCCGGCGCTTGAAAAACTGCCTGCCCGACGTCGACGCCGCGCGGATGACGCCGGTCAACCTGAACCAGTTGCTGCACGAAACCATAATCCTGCTGACCGATCGCCTTCTGGCCAGCGGCATCGTGGTCGACTGGAAACCCAGCCCCGTCCTGCCCAGCTTGACGGGCATGGAACACCGGCTGCGCACTCTGTTCAAGCAGATCATCGAAAACGCCATCGACGCGATGAACCAGGGTGGATGTGTAATCCGCGAGCTGCGCATCGCCACCTGGTCCGACGACCAGTTGGTGCACGTCCGCTTCGAAGACACCGGCCCCGGCATACCCGACGACTTGCGCACCAAGGTCTTCGAGCCCTTTTTCTCCACCAAGACAGGCGGCGCCCGGCCGCATACCGGCATGGGCCTGGCATTGGCCCAGGAAGTGATCAACCAGCATCAAGGGCTGATCCGCATCGATCCCGGCTATCGTGACGGTTGTCGAATCGACGTGCAATTCAACCTCCGCTCCGCCCACGCAAAGAGACCCTACGCCCATGGTTGATCGCGTCACACTGATCGAGCGAGAGCTGAATGCCCTCTATCAGGTCAGCCGCATACTGAGCAGCACCCTGCCGCTCAAGGACAAGCTGCAAGCCGTGCTGGAAATCCTCCACGACCAGGCCGGCATGCGCTCCGGCATGCTGGCCCTGCGCGAGCAGGAAACCGACGCCCTGGTGGTGTGCGCGGTGCGCCGCGAGGACGGCGGAGTGGTCACGGAACCGGTGCGCTACGAACCCGGCGAGGGCCTCATGGGCATCATCCTGGATGCCGGCCGCACCGTGGTGGTGGAGCGCATCGCCGACGAGCCGCGCTTTCTCGGCCGGCTCGCGCTCTACGATCCGGCCCTGCCATTCATCGGTTCGCCCATACGCGTGGGCGCGGACGAATTGCTCGGTGTGCTGGCCGCCCAGCCGGTGGACGCGGAACTCCTGGACGAGCGCGGCCGCTTCATGGAAATGGTCGCCAACCTCATCGCGCAAAGCGTCGGCCTGCTGCGCGGCATGGAGCAGAAACAGCGCGATCTGACTGCCGAGCGCGACCAGCTCAAGCAAAGCCTGCGCAAGAACTACGGCTTCGACAACATCATCGGCCATACGTCGGCCATGTTGCGGGTCTTCGAAGTGGTGCGCCAGGTGGCCAAATGGAACAGCACCGTGCTGATACGCGGCGAATCCGGCACCGGCAAGGAAGTCATCGCCAACGCCATCCACTATCACTCCGCCTGCGCCGGCGGCCCTTTCGTCAAGCTCAACTGCGCCGCCCTGCCGGACAATTTGCTGGAATCGGAACTGTTCGGCCACGAAAAGGGCGCCTTCTCCGGCGCCATCAGCCAGCGCAAGGGGCGTTTCGAGCTGGCCCATCACGGCACCATCTTCCTCGACGAAATCGGCGAGATTTCCCCGTCCTTCCAGGCCAAACTGTTGCGGGTGATACAGGAAGGAGAATTCGAGCGGGTGGGCGGGACCCATACGCTCAAGGTGCAGGTGCGCATCGTCGCCGCCACCAACCGCGACCTGGAAGAAGAAGTCGAGGAGGGCCGTTTCCGCGAGGACTTGTATTACCGGCTGAACGTCATGCCCATCAACATGCCGCCCCTGCGCGAACGCCTGGAGGATATCCCGGAACTCGCACAGTTCCTGCTCGACCGCATCTCCAAGCAGCAGGGCGGACGCCCTCTGGAAATCAAGGAGAGCGGCATCCGCCTGCTGATGCGCCACGACTGGCCGGGCAACGTGCGGGAATTGGAAAACACCCTGGAGCGCGCCGCCATCATGAGTGCCGACGGCATCATCGACCGTCAAACCATCGCCCTGACCGGCCTGGAGGACGAAGCGATCCTGGCTTCGCCCACCACGCCCAAACCCGAGTTCGACACCGAGGGGATGGACGAACGGGAGCAGGTCATCGCCGCCCTCGAACAAGCCGGCTGGGTGCAAGCCAAGGCCGCCCGGCTCCTCAACATGACGCCGCGCCAGATCGCCTACCGGGTCCGCATCCTCAACATCAAGATGAAGCACATTTGAAACCTAGCCGTCCAAACAGCCTTGCTCGAAGCAGAGCATCGGGAAAGGCTGGGGGACAAAGGAATTCCGGCAACTTCCTTGATCGGTTTTGCATAAGGGGGACACGCGAGAACCGCGCCCCGCAGTCCTGTCGTTGAGGCCGGACGGCTGCGGGTTCACCCCGCGCGGACGCGAGGCTAATCGGCCTCAATCACAGCCAGGATTACACGGACAACAAAAAAGCCTTACGGTCTCTACCGTAAGGCTTTGTTTTGTATGGTGCCCAGGGGCGGAATCGAACCACCGACACGAGGATTTTCAGTCCTCTGCTCTACCAACTGAGCTACCTGGGCAAGTAGTGCTGGTGATCGCATTATTAGACCATCGTACGACCTTGCGGTCAACACTATTTCCGCAATCTTCAGGACGGATAAGCGCTTCCCATGAGCAGAGTCACGCGCCGATTGCGTGCCCGGCCCTCCGCGGTGGCGTTGTCGCCGAGCGGGCGGGTGTCGGCCAAACCGATAGCCCGCAAGCGTTCGGCGGGCAGACCGTGGGCGACCAGATAACGCGTGACCGCGGAGGCGCGTGCACTGGAGAGCTCCCAGTTGCTGGGAAAGCGGTTATTGGCAATGGGGGTGGGGTCTGTGTGGCCCTCGATGAACAGGATGTCCTCGCGGCCTGCGAGTATGCCGTTGATCCGGTCGAGCAGGGCATAACCTTCCTGCCGAAGTTCGGCGCTGCCCGGGTCGAAAAGGATGGCGTCGCTGATTTCCACACGAATCTGCCGACCTTCATGGACGACTTCCACCTGCCGGTTTTCGCGTTCCCGCTCCAGCGCCTTCGCCATGAGCCGGGCCGTTTGCTCGGAGCCCAGTTGCGCCGCGCCCGCCACCGCCTTGTCGGTCAGACTAGCGGGTTCTTTCTGCTCGACCGCGTAGCCGCTAGTCTGCGGTCCATCCGAGCTGCCGCGCACGCCCGACATGGCCAGCGCCTGGGATTTCATGGCCGCGACGGCCTGCTGGGTTGCCGGCGGAGCCGCCGTCGCGCCGGCTGTATTTTCCCCTTGGCCTTTAGTTTGAGCCGCGGCGGCTTTGGCCTGAACCGCGACGGCCGGTTTGTGCGGTTTGGCCGATGACGGACTCATGGCTTTTTGGTAGGCGAACAGCAGCACGAAGAAGGTGAACAGTATGGTCATCACGTCGAGATAACTCAGCACCCAGCCGCCGTTGCTTTCCTGGTTTCCCGGCGTGGCGGACGACCTCCAGGGATCGGCGGGCGCCGGCGGGATACGGACGGGTGTGGTTTTGTATCTGGGGGACATGGGCCCGCTCCACCTGGCAAATCAGGAATGGCTACCCGCTTCTAGCAAGCGGGGTTCTGGTTCCCGCTCCGGCGCATCGGCTTGGTTGCGGAAGGCGGCGAGATGCTCCCGTATCAGCTTGGGGTGGCATTGCTCGTGCATCATCATGACCATCTCCTGCTGGGCATGCAGCCAGGCCAGCCGTTCTCTGGAGCGCAGTTCGAGGCGTGTGACGACGGGCTTCAAGATCAGATTTGCCAGCAGCAGGCCATAAACGGTGGTCAGCATCGCAAACCCCATGTCGGCACCCAGCCGCCGCAGGTTGTTCATTTCCAGCCCATACAGCATGGCTATCAGCCCAAACAGCGTTCCCACCATGCCGAAAGCGGGGGCGTAACCCATCATGGTCTGAAATACCTGGATTTCGGTGTGATCGCGCTCGCGCTGGGCGCCGATGCTCCAATCCATCACGCGCTGGATATCGGCTATGGGTGTGCGGTCCAGCACCAGTTGCGCGCCGGACTTCAGGAAGGGGTTGCCGATGCGGCGCAAAGCCAGTTCGGCGTATTTGACGTTGGACTGGCGGTGGAATTCGCAGGCCTTGAGGAAAAGCTCGATGTCGACTTCGTCATCGGCATCGACGCGGCCGGGCGCCAGTTTTTCGGGAAGCTTGCACACCAATGTCCATACCGATCCGAACGACTGCCCCAGTGCCGTGGCGAGATAAACGCCCACGAGCACGACCAGCAGGCCGGGAAGGTTAAAGACATGGCCACTGGGATCGAAGCGCCATACCAGCGTGAAAAACGCGGCAAGGGCAAGCACCGTGACAGCTAGGCGAGTATGTCGTTTCATGATCGGCACCGGTTGACGAAGACTGATACCGATCTACAGCATATTCCGTTCCACGCCTTAAATTATTGATCTTTCAACCACTCTCAGCCATACATGCGGCACAATCCCGCTGATTGCCGGCAAAAGCCTGCCGGAATTTTGACGTCAGCTCAATCGGAGCTCGAGCCGAACAGCTTGTTCAACAGGTAGCGGCTGACGATGAAGCCGAGCATGAAACCGCCGCTGAAAAATTCCGAGCCATGATGGCCCATGGTCTGGGCGAGGTATTTCCCGCTGAAGAATCCGATCACCAGAGCCAGCCCGATGTGGGCACGTTTGTAGAATTCGCTCATCCCCTGCTCCCGGCGTTATTCAGTCTTCGGAAACAGATCGGGGCGGACCAAGGCCAGCCTGAGCAAGCCGGCCGCGCTGATGGCGTCGGTGATTTTGCCGTCCAGCACCATGCGCACGGCGTCGGCCAGCGGCAGTTTTTTTACCGTGATGTCTTCCGTATCCTCGAACTCGGTTTCACCCTCAACCAGCCCCTCCGCCAGGAAGACATAGCCTTCCTCGTCGGTGACCGAATTGGACGTATGCAGGCGCATGAACACGCTCCAGCGCTCCGCGCTCAGGCCGGTTTCTTCTTTCAGCTCGCACTGGGCGGTGACCAGGATGTCTTCTCCCGGCGGGGAACCGCCCATGGGGATCTCCCAGAAATAGGCATCCGGCACGTAGCGGTATTGGCCGACCAGCCAGGTGTTGCCGGCCTCGTCCAGGGGAATGATGCCTATCGCCTGATTCTTGAAGTGTATGCGGCCGTAGAGGCTCAGACCGCCGGAGGGATTGCGAACCCGGTCTTCGTCTATGTGTATCCAGGGGTTATCGTAAACCTCCCGCCGGCTCAGCAATTTCCAGGGATTTTCCGGCTTCATGGCCGCTCAACCGGCGGAATGGTAGACCGGGCTGAGTTCGTGCACGGCCTTGATCATCGCACCGACGTGTTCCGGGTCGATATCGGGATGCACGCCGTGGCCCAGATTGAAAACATGGCCACTGCCACGACCGAATTCCGCCAGTATCTTGCCGACCTCGGCGCGTATGCTCTCCGGCGAAGCATATAGTGCCACGGGATCGAGATTGCCCTGCAGTGCCACCTTATCCCCAACCCGCCGGCGCGCTTCGCCGATGGGCGTCTGCCAGTCCAACCCGAGAGCGTCGTAGCCGGTTTCAGCCATAGCCTCCAGCCACAAGCCGCCGCCCTTGGTGAACAGGACGGCCGGGACGGTCCGCCCGCCGCGGTCTAGCTGTTCCAGTACGCGGCGGGCGTAGGCCAGCGAAAATTCCGCGTATTGCCCGGTGGTCAGCGAGCCGCCCCAGGTATCGAACAACATGATGGCATCGACGCCGGCCTCGATTTGCGCGTTCAAATAGGCCGCGACGGCATCGGCCAAAACACCCAACAACTGGTGCAGCAGTGCCGGCTGATCGTACGCCAGCGCCTTGACCTTGCGGAATTCCCGGCTGCTCTGGCCTTCGACCATGTAGGTGGCCAGAGTCCAGGGACTGCCGGAAAAGCCTATCAACGGCACCTTGCCGCGCAGATGTGACTGGATCAGCCGCACGGTGTCCGGCACGTAACGCAGCTTGCCATAGGGGTCGGGTACGGCGAGTTTGCGGATGTCGTCGGCGTCGCGTAGTGGGCGTTCGAACTTCGGGCCTTCGCCTTCCACGAAATGCAGCCCCAGCCCCATGGCGTCAGGCACGGTGAGGATGTCCGAGAACAGGATGGCAGCATCCAGCGGATAGCGCTCCAGCGGCTGCAGGGTGACTTCACAGGCCAATTCCGGGGTCGTGCAGAGATTCATGAAGCTGCCGGCCTGCTGGCGCACGCGGCGGTATTCGGGCAGGTAGCGGCCGGCTTGTCGCATCATCCAGACGGGTGTGCGTTCGATGGGCTGGCGTAACAGGGCGCGGATGAAGGTGTCGTTTTTCAGTTCGGTCATGGGGAGTTTCGCGTATTGACGTGTTCGTAGGGAGGCCTAGTGTCGGCGTTTCTTGCGTTTGCTGCTCTTGGCCTCGGGTTCAGGAACTGCAGTTTGTTCCGCGGATGCGGCTTCGCCGGCATTCGGCGGAGGGGGCGCGGCATTGGGCACCGGAGCAGGGCTCGCGGCGGGTGGCGGAGGCTCTACCGGCCTCACTTCGGGAGCGGGCTGGGCGGGAAGCTGGGGAGCCGCAGCCGGAAGCTCCGCCACCGCAGGCGTCGGGGTGGATGCCGGCGGACTGATGGGCGCCGCGGCTTCGGCCGGGGGCTTGGCCCCATCCTGCCAGAAGGAACGCACCACGACCGCTGCCGCGGCCGCCAGCGCGAGGCTAGCGGCCAACAGCCAGTGGATCGGGCTGAAGCGAAATTTCGCCCACGCCGCCTTCAGCGGTTCGCCGAAGGCAAGCGGCGGGATGGCCGATGACATTGCCGGAAATGCGTTGAATTCCCGCACGGGCGATGGCGATGGGTTCGATGCTGGATCCGGCCGGGCCTCCGGAAGCGTGACCCGGTGGGCATCGGACAGCGCCAGCGCGTCGCCGATCGCCTTGCCTTGCAGTTCCTCGGGACGGAGGCCAAAGGCCAATTTGAGCGGGGCATGCAGCCGGGCGAAACGGCATAGCGCACTCAACAGCCCCGGCATCAGTACGCCCGCGTCGTCAAGCAGCAGCAGCAACACCCGTCCTTGCTTTTCCAGTTGTACGAGGTAGCCGGTCAAAGCGGTTTCGGGATCGTCGTCCATCGCCGGCTGTCCCGGCCGGCGCAGCGTGAGCGACATCTCGTCGAGGATGCGCTCGAAACTGTGATTGGGGGTGGCGAGCAGATAACAGACATGCCAGCCGGGTGGTGCCGTCGCCTGGATTTGCCGCATCAACGCGGTTTTGCCTGCGCCTTTGGGTGCCAGCAAGAGCAAGGACTGCGGCAGGTTGGCGAGCAGATGCAGGACCAGTTCGAGCTTGCTTCGGCCGGCCCCTCGCTCAGAGGCATACGCCTCAGTGCCGACCGTACTCATTCAGGGTCCGTCGCAACGGCTCGATTTCCACGCCGACGGGCAGGGTCGCCCGGCCGACGGCTTCGAGCAGAATCAAGCGCAGCTTTCCGTCGACATTTTTCTTGTCCACGGCCATCAGCTCAATGAACCGCTCGGCCCCCAGATCCGGAGGCGGAACGACGGGGAGCCGGGCCCGCTCGAGCAGGGCGACAATGCGCTCGACATCGATCGCGCTCAACCAGCCCAAACGCCGCGACAGGTCCGCCGCCTGGCACATGCCGATCGCGACGGCCTCTCCGTGCAGGCAGGCGCCGTAGCCCAGGCCGGTCTCGATGGCGTGGCCAAAGGTATGGCCCAGGTTAAGGGTCGCGCGCTCGCCCGTTTCGCGTTCGTCCACCGCCACCACCTCGGCCTTGTTCTGGCACGACCGTTCGATCGCATAGGCCAGGGCTTCGGGGTCTCGCGCCAGCAGCGACTCGAGATTGTTCTCCAGCCAGTCGAAAAAACCCGGATCGCGGATCAGCCCGTATTTGATGACTTCGGCCAGGCCGGCGCTCAGCTCGCGGTCGGCCAGGGTGTCCAGCGTCGCCGTGTCGGCCAGCACGCAGAGCGGCTGGTAGAACGCGCCTATCATATTTTTGCCGCGCGGGTGGTTGACCGCCGTCTTGCCACCCACGGAGGAATCGACCTGCGACAGCAGGGTGGTGGGTATCTGAACGAAGGGTACGCCGCGCTGATAGGTGGCGGCGACGAAACCCACCAAATCGCCGATGACGCCGCCGCCCAAGGCGATCAACGTGGCGTTGCGGCTGAATTTGCGGGCCAGCAACTCGTCGTAGATGCGCATCGCGGAATCTATCGACTTGTAGGCCTCCCCATCCGGCAGGATAAGTTCGACCGGATCGTGGGCTTCCAGGCTCGCTTTCAGCCGCTCCAGGTAAAGCGGCGCAACGACCTCGTTGCTGACGATCATCACCTGTTTGGATCGGATATGCCTGGCCAACAAGTCGGTCCGTTCGAGCAGGCCGGGTCCGATATAAATGGGGTAGCTGCGCTCCCCGAGGGCTACGTTTAAGGTTTTCATCCTGTTGCTGGACGTGGATCGATCACTTATCGGCTGGTCGCGTGGATCTCGTCGTGACCGCTAGTGCTTTTCTGGACACGGTTGTAGGCCCGCAAAATCTGGCGTACGGCCGAGCGACTGGAATAAATGCCGGTGTCGATGGTGAAATTAGAGAGCGCACGATAAATCGGGGCGCGTATTCTCAGCAACTCCTCCAGGCGTGCGCGGGGATTTTCGGTTTTCAGCAAGGGCCGGTTGCTGTCCTTGTGGGTCCGTTCGAGTTGCTTGTCGACCGCGCACTGCAGATAAACCACGAACCCGCGCTGGCGCAAATACGCCCTATTTTCCTCCGCCAATACCGCGCCGCCTCCGGTTGCCAGGACGATGGACTCCTTCAGGGTCAAATCGCCCAGCACTTCCGTTTCACGCTTGCGAAATCCGGCCTCGCCCTCGTACTCAAATATCATGGGGATACTGACGCCGGTGCGCTGTTCGATCTCCTTGTCGCTGTCGACGAAGCTCACTCCCAAGGCCTTGGCCAATAGCCGGCCTATGGTGGTTTTGCCCGCCCCCATGGGTCCGATCAGAAAGATGTTTCTCGACTGTGTCATGCACAAAACGGTCTGAAGTCAGCGCCGACATCATAACATGGGCCGCACCGCTCATTTTTCCGCACCGGGACACAAAAAAGGCGCCGCTGGGCGACGCCTTTTCACGAGTGTAGGCGGGAATTACCGAGACGCCATTTGCTGCTTCAGTATTTTTGGGGTGATAAAGATCAGCAATTCCTTTTTGTTATCGGTGATCGAGTTTTTCCGGAACATGAAGCCGACGCCGGGCAAATCTCCCAAGAATGGGACCTTGTTCGTTACGTTGGTCTTGGTCCCCTCATAGACGCCGCCCAAGACCACGGTTTCGCCGTTGGCCACCTGAGCGGTGGTCTCGATTTCCCGTTTGTCGATGGCGAATTGCACAGACCCGAACGAACCCGCGACGCTTTCGCCCTTGGAGTCTTTCTTGATCAGCAAGTCCATCAAGATATTGTCGTCGGGCGTGATGTGCGGGGTGACATTCAGCTCCAAGACCGCCTGCTTGAACTGCACCGTCACAGTCGAACCGGTGGTACTGCCGCTGACGGTGGTATAGGGAATTTCCACACCCTGTTTAATCACGGCCTTGGTTTGATCCGACGTGATCAGGCGCGGATTGGAAATCACCTCGCCCCGTCCTTCGGATTGTGCCGCGGACAATTCAAGGTCCAACAGATAATCGCCTGCCTTCAACAGGGTCAGTCCCGCCGCGCCATAAGGATTCGAGGCGCCCAGGCTGGTCAACAGATTGGCCGCACCGGATGAGGTCGCCACGTCCGTACCGACCCGGGAGCCGGTGAACTGCAAGGTGCTGGCGACGCCCGCCGGATTCAACCGACCCGGAATGCTGGTGGCGGCGAGGCGGCTACCCAATTCCCGGGTGAAATCGTTGTTAGCGATGACGATGCGCGACTCGATCAATACCTGCCTGACCGGAATATCCAGCTTACGCACCAGTTCGCGAACCCGTTCGATGTTGCGCGAAGTATCCTTCACGATGAGCTGATTGGTGCGCTCGTCCACGGTGACGTTGCCCCGATTGGACAAGATCGACTGGGACACGTCCAGGGTGGTCGACGAACTCTGGCTGCTGCTGCCGCCTATCGCGGAGCTCTGATCCTGCGACTCGCTGGTGCGTGTGGTCGTGCCCACCAAAACCTTCTTGATGTCTTCGGCCTTGGTGTAATTGATCTGGACAATTTCCGTCCGCAGCGGCTCCAAATCCTCGACCACCTTTTGCGCTTCCAGTTCCTCTTTTTCCTGCTTGTTGATTTCGTCCTGCGGCGCGACGCGGATGATGTTGCCTTCCTGTCGTTTGCCCAAGCCTTTGGACTTCAAGACCAGTTCGAGAGCCTGGTCCCAGGGCACTTCGTTGAGCCTCAGGGTGACATTGCCGGCCACGGTATCGCTGGCCACGATGTTGAGGTTGGTGAAGTCTGCGAGTATCTGCAGAACGGAGCGGATCGGGATGTCCTGGAAATTGAGCGACAGCTTGTCGCCGGTATAGGCGAACGCTTTTTTCTTGATTTCTTCCTTTTCGGCGGGAGTCAGCGGCCGCAATTCGACGGTGAGCAACTTGTCCGTCTGATAGGAAGAGTACTCATAGTTTTCGTCCACCGGGAAAATGGTCAAACGCGCCTGCCCGCCCGCTTCCGTGGATTCGACACTCTGTACGGGCGTGGCGAAATCCAACACGTCCAGACGACGCGCAAGCGTACCCGGCAAGCCGAGCCCCGGCAGATCGACGATGATTTGGCGTCCTTCCTGGCGGATATTGGCGACAGCCCTTGGATCGCTCAGCGTCACCAGCAGCCGGCCCTCGCCATGTTCGCCACGGCGAAAATCCACGTTCTCGACACGCTTGCCGTAATCCACGGCGTCGGCGATGGCGGCTTGTCTGCCCGGCGCGGGATAGGCGGATGACGCGGTTCGGGCTGGAGCGGGCTCCTGATAAACGCCGGGTTGGCTTTTTTTCAGGATCAGGAAAATATCGTTACCTTCGGTACGTGTCGTATAAGGCATCATTTCCGTCAGGTTGACGATCACTCGAGTACGCCCGGAAGCCTCCACCGCCTGGATGCTTTGTGCCCCTCCGGCGTTAACCGGGATCTGCTTTTTGTCGAGGGCGTTGCTGACGCCCGGCAGGTCGAGGGCGACCCTGGCCGGGTTATCGGTGTGAAAAACGCGCGGGGTTTTGGCCGGCCCGCTTAAGGTGAACTGCACTTGCAAACCGTCGCCGGGCAAGGTGGAAAAGTCCACCGATTGCAGTGTGGTCCCGGCCGCGATGGACTCGGTCAAAGGCAACAGCAGGGCAAGTGCGAAAAGCAGGCATCCTATACGGATGAAGGGTGAAGCTTTACGGCTGAGGTTGCGATACGGATCCATGATTTTCATTTTTTACCACCGCTTGCTTCGGCCAAGTCCAGCGACGCTTTGCGTTCGCGCCAAGTTCCCGGCGTGTCGGAAATGATCTCGAGTAATTCAATTTGATCGTCCTTGATACGCAGGATTTTGCCGAAATTACGCCCCATGTAATTGCCCGACTTCACCCTATGTATGGTGCCGTCGTTGGCACGAACCAACGCCCACAGCACCCCTTCGCGGAGCAGGGTGCCGGTCATGCGCAAGCTGTCGAGTTCGTAGGATTCCAGCTCTTCCTTGGGGCGGGCGGTATCGGGGCGGATGCCACTTTCGGCTTTGACTTCCTCCGCCGGCACGGCTTTTTCATCCAGGACGAAAGGGTCGTGCAACTCATCCGGCCTGAATACGAAGGGCTCCACGGTTTTGACTTCCGGGAGGGGCTCCACCGCACTTTTTTGTCGCGCCTTGACGTCGGCGACGTAGTCCTTCAAATCCGACATGTCATCGCTGGCGCACCCGGCGATGCAGGAAACCATCAGCAGCACCCAAGTCAGACGCAAGGAATCACGGCTCGCTCGGCCCGCTGAGTTCGGCATGCGCTCCATCACGGCTGCCTCCTGGTCTTTTTGTCCTGGGCGGGCGAGACGCCCCCCTCTTCCAGGTATCGGTAAGTCTTCACCAATGCCTCCATGGTCAAGGCCTTGCCCTTGCCGGTGGCCGCATCCTTCCGGCCCGTAATCTTGATGTTGTGCACGGTCACGATACGCGGGAGGGAAGCCAGACCGCTGATGAACGCCCCGAACTCCATGTAATCGCCCACCACACGGATATCGATGGGCAACTCGGCGTAAAACTCCTTGGGGATTTCCCCTCCTGGCCTGAACAGCTCGAACTCGAGTCCGCTCGCCAGCCCCGTCTGTGATACATCGACCAGAAGTTCCGGCACCTGGGTCTTATCCGGCAGTTGCCGCAACAAATCGCCGAAAGACTTTTCGATTTCTTCCAATTGAGCCCGATACTCGTCGAGATTGGCGGCCTTTTTCTGTTTGTTTTCGAAGGTGGTCTTGAGTTCGGCTTCTTTCGCTTGGGCCGTTTCCAATTCCGCAAGCTGGTTCTGGGTGTCCAGGTAATAGCCCAGGCCGGCTAGCGCCGCACAGATGATGACGACCACGGCCGCCTTGACCGGCACCGGCCAATTGCCGGCATTGTCGAGATCCCAATCGATATTGGACAGGTTCATGATGCCCCCTTGGCCTTTTCTTCAGGCTTGTCGGCGCCCTGCTTGACCTGAAGGGTGAACTTGTTGGTTCGCTCCTTGCGGTTGTCCTTGCCTTCGCTTCTGGACTCGATGATGGTGAGCACGGGCTCCTTGAGCCAAGGTGAGGCGTCGAGATTGCGCATATAGGCCGATACGCGGGCATTGGACTGCGCATAACCGTTCAAGGTGAGGTTCTTGTCCGTCTGCGCGAAATCGGTGACGTAAACACCGTCGGGCACCGTCCGTGCGAGCTCGTCGATCAGATGGACCACTTCCGGCCGGCTGACCTGCAATTGCTGGATGACGTCCATGCGCGCAAGCAAACGCTTCTTCTTGCTTTCCAAGTCCTCGATCTCCTTGATCTTCTTGTCCAGCGCGGCAATTTCCGATTCCAAATATTGATTACGGCCGTATTGGTATTCGATTTCCCCGGCGATATGGGCGCGCACGCCGAGGAATAGAATGAAGGTAACCGCCACGCCCAGGAGTATCGCCGCCGCGAAGTCTTTTTGCCGCTGTTTGCGCAGTTCCGCGCGCCACGGTAGTAGGTTGATTCTAGCCATCAGTCGAAACTCCTCAGCGCCAACCCGCAAGCCGTCATCATCGCCGGGGCGTCGTTACTGAGCGCCTGCGGCTTTACCCGGCTGGAGAGGGTCATATTGATAAAGGGGTTGGCGACTACGGCGGGTATCCCGGTCGTTTGCTCCACGAAGCGCTCGACGCCGGCGATCGACGCACATCCGCCTGCCAGCACCAGGCCTTCGACGCCCCGATGCGTGCTCGACGAGGCGAAGAACTGCAAGGAGCGCTGAATCTGCTGGGCCATGGCATGCTTGAACGGTTCCAGCACCTCGGGCAGATAGTTGTCCGGCAATCCGCCATGCTTCTTGGCCAGGCCGGCCTCTTCGTAGGACAGCCCGTAACGGCGCTGGATTTCCTCGGTCAGCTGTTTCCCGCCGAATCCTTGCTCACGGGTATAAATGATGCGCCCGTTGTGCAGGACATTCAGCGTCGTCATCGTGGCTCCGATGTCGGCGATGGCGATTGTTTTTCCCGGATTAGCATCGCTGAGCTGATCGAGGATCAGGGCAAACGCGTTTTCTAAGGCATAGGATTCGACATCCAGAATTTCCGCCTTCAAACCGGCAAACTCCAGCGCCTCGACCCGGTCTTCGACGTTCTCCTTCCGGGATGCGACCAGGAGCACATCGATCATTTCCGGATTTTTCTCGTTCGAGCCCTGCACCTCGAAATCCATGCTGATTTCGTCGAGAGGGTAGGGAATATATTGGTCGGCTTCGAGCTCGATTTGCGATTCCAGTTCGCCGTCGCTCAATGCCGCGGGCATCGTGATGACCTTGCTGATGACCGACGAGCTGGCGACGGCCACCGCGGCATGCTTGAGCTTGGTTCCGGATTGCGCCACCACGGACTTGACCGCGTTGCCTATGACTTCCACCTTGGCGATGGTCTTGTCGACCACGGCGTCCTGCGGCAAGGGTATGACAGCGTAGCTTTCCACCCGATAGCGGGGTCCCGCCTTGCCGAGCTCCAGCAACTTAACCGCTGCCGTGCTGATGTCGATACCCAGCAACATCGGTTTCTTGCGCTGGAGAAAAAACATGACCTGTATCCTGTACCGTGTAATCGCCTTGATCTTAGAATCCCGGGGCGGCAACGCTCTGGCGCCGCCCCGGCGCGGGAATTATGCAGGCCGGTGTAGTATAGTGTCATTTCGCACTTTGCCTATCGGGCCCTAGCGGCCGCGATACCCGCCCGATTCGACCCAAACGGGAAAAGCTAAAGTCCTTGCCGAAATCTCAACCGAACCCGCCCCCCAAGCGCCCAGCGTCCCCACGCCGGCCGAGCAGTTTCATCGGCCGCATGGCCAGGTACGTGCTCGCCTTCGGCGTTATCGCATTCGCCGTCGGCCTGCTGACCGCCTATGGTGTCTATCGCCACCTGGTTCCGCAACTTCCGGACGTCGAGCAGTTGAAGGACGTGCGCTACCAAATGCCCATGAGCGTTTATACCCGGGACGGCCTGCTCATCGCCCAGTTCGGGGAAAAAAAACACACGCCACTCAGCATAGATGAAATCCCCCGCGCGGCTATCAACGCCTTTCTGGCGGCGGAGGACGATCGCTTTTTCGACCATCCCGGCGTGGACTATCAGGGCTTGCTGCGCGCAACGTTCAAGTTCTTGCAGACCGGCGAAAAACGCCAGGGCGGCAGCACCATCACCATGCAGGTGGCGCGCAACTTTTTCCTCAGCAGCGAAAAAACCTTCTTCCGCAAGCTGAGGGAAATCCTGCTCGCCATCAAGATCGAATCTCGCCTGCCCAAGAAGCAAATCCTGGAGCTCTACCTCAACAAGATCTATTTCGGCCATCACGCTTACGGCTTCGCGGCGGCGGCCCAAGTCTATTTCGGAAAAACCGTCAACGAACTGAGCCTGGGCGAGATCGCCATGATCGCCGGTTTACCCAAGGCTCCGTCGGCGTACAACCCTATCGCCAATCCGGAACGCGCCCTGATCCGGCGCGACTACGTGCTCAACCGCATGCGCAAGCTGAATCTGATCGACGAAGCGCAACATCAGCGCGCCCTGGCCGAACCGGTCCGCGCCGCCCTGCACAGCGCGGAAGTGGCGTTCAATGCCCCGCAGGTCGCGGAAATGGTACGCGCGGAGATGGTTCAGCAATATGGCGAAGACGCCTATGTGAACGGCTACAAGATTTACACCACCGTAGACAGCCGTTTGCAGGAGACCGCACAAACTGCCTTGCGCCGTACTCTGCACGATTATGACGAGCGCCACGGTTTTCGGGGCGTCAAGCGTCATTACGACCTGAAGAAAGTGGGCGGGGAAAAGGGCTGGGACGACCTGCTGGCCGACATCCCCCCCTTGGGCGACACGCTCCCGGGTATCGTGCTGGCGGTGAAAGACAGGAATGCGGAGGTTTATCTCGGCGCCACACGCCGTGCCAACCTGACCTGGGACCAGATCAAATGGGCGCGTACCTACGTCAACGAGAATACCCTCGGCCCGGTTCCGCGCAGCGTCAAGGACGTGCTCAAGCCCGGCGATGTCGTCCGTGTGCGCGAACAGGCGCCGGGCACCTGGACGTTGACGCAAACCCCCGAGGTCGCCGGCGCCTTGGTTTCGCTCGATCCTTCGAACGGCGCCATCCTGGCGATCGCCGGCGGCTACGACTTCAACGACAGCAAGTTCAACCGCGCGACCCAGGCCCAGCGGCAGCCGGGGTCGGGTTTCAAGCCCGTACTCTACTCCGCGGCACTGGAGGCCGGATACACGCCCGCCAGCGTGATCAACGACGCGCCCTTCGTTTATTACGACCCGTCCATCGAAGGCGGCGCCTGGCGACCGCAGAACTACACCAACAAATACTCCGGCCCAACCCGCTTGCGGGTGGCCTTGATGAAATCCCTCAACCTGGTGTCGATCCGGTTGCTGCGCGAGATCGGCGTCAAGAAAGCCATCGAAACCGCCACCCGTTTCGGCTTCAACCCCAGCGACCTGCCCCACTCGCTGACCCTGGCCTTGGGCAGCGGGACCGCGACTCCGCTGAAAATGGCACAGGCTTACGCGGTTTTCGCCAACGGGGGTTTCCGGGTGGAACCCTATCTGGTACAGCGCATACTCACGCAGGATGGCAGCACCCTGTTCGAGGCTACGCCGCCGACGGCCTGTCCGGACTGCGAGGATGGCGCGACCCGTGTGGGCAATGTCGCTCCGCGCGTCCTGTCCGCGCAGACGCATTACATGATGCATTCGATGCTGCAGGACGTGGTGCGCAAGGGCACGGCGATCAAGGCCATGCAACTCGGCCGCAGCGATCTGGCAGGCAAGACCGGAACGACCAACGAACAGCGCGACGCCTGGTTCAACGGCTATACGCCGGCCATGGTTGCGGTCGCGTGGATGGGTTTCGACTCCTACAAGCCCCTGGGCGACGGAGAGACGGGCGGGCACGCCGCCTTGCCCATGTGGATGAGTTATATGCAGGAAGCGCTCAAGGACGTACCCGAACGCAGTTTCGGCGTGCCGACCGGTATCACGACCGCGCGCATCGATCCGGCGTCGGGGCAGTTGGCCAGTTCGGGCGGGGTGTACGAGGTATTTCCGACCGACAAGGTGCCGCGGAATTATGCGGCGCCGCGAGAGACAGCCGAGACGGAGGAAGCGCCGTCCGAGGTGGACGAGGAGGCCACGCCGAGTCTCCCGCCCCCCCGCGAGACGGCCAGGCAGGGCAGCAAACTCCTGGAATCGCTATTCTGAGACGCTCAACGCCGCCCCGGGGTCTTGCCGGTAGAATGACGCGAGTTGTCGGTAGACTTCGGGATAGAGACCCGACAAAAGCACCGGCCGTTCGAAGAAATACTCGCTGAGCACGGCGAAGAATTCGCCGGGGCTTTCCGTCGCGTAAGCGTCCAGGGCCGCGTCCTCGCCGGTTTCCACGCGCCGGGTCAGGTCTTCGTAGGCTGCGGTGAAAACGGCCGTCCAGTCCTTAGGCTTCATGTCTTTATGCAGAGGAGGAAATCCGTCCGCGTCGGTTCCCCCATGCATGTCGAGCTTGTGGGCCATCTCGTGGATCACCACGTTATAGCCCTCGCCCCAGCCGGACGCTTCGACGTCTGCCCAGGACAGGATCACCGGGCCGCGCTGCCAGGATTCGCCGCCCAACACGTCTTCCCATTGATGCATGACGCCGACGGCGTCAAACTCTTCGCGCGGGCGGACGAATTCGGCCGGGTAGATCACCAGGGTGCGCCAGTCGTCGTACCAGGCCAGCCCGAGATTGAGCACGGGCAGGCAGGCCTGCACGGCGATGCTGGCGCGCATGGGTTCGTTCAGCACCAGCCCACGCACCGATTCGAACAGCTTCTGCCGCATGAATTCGGCGGTCAGCTCGCGCAAACGGGTTCGCTCGCTTGCATCGAGACGGGTCAAGATGGGGTGGTCCGCCAGGGTTTGTTGCCAAACGTCGTCGGTCAAGGAGGCCGGAGCTTGTTTAGGAGCGCGCGACGTGCGGAAAGGCCACATGCGGTTCTGCTTGAGATGGGATCGAGAGTCCGGAATGAATTTTACCTGCAGCACCGGCGCGATGTGCGGGTCCGATACGCTGCTCTACCGAATAGCCTAACTGTTTATGCACCGTCAATTTTTGCTTTTGTCTTCACTCGCGGCGTTTTTGGCCGTGGCCTTGGGCGCGTTCGGCGCGCATGCCTTGCGCGGCCGGCTGGACGACTACGCGCTGGCGATTTATCAAACCGGCGTGCAGTACCAGTTCTGGCACGCCTTGGGCCTGGGTCTGATCGCATTCGCCGCCCAGTCCAAACCGGACGCGGCCTTGTTGCGTTGGGCCGGCTGGCTGATGCTCGCCGGTATCGCGCTGTTTTCCGGCAGTCTTTATGTCCTCGCCCTCAGCGGTTTGCGCTGGCTGGGCATGATCACGCCCTTCGGCGGTACCGCCTTCCTCGGCGCCTGGCTGCTGCTTGCCGTGCACGCCTGGCGTTGTTCTCCCTCATCCAAGCCCTAGGCTCCTTGATACACTAGGGCACACAACGAACTCAACCCGGTAGCTCCCATGCGCGACGCGACTCCCCAAACCATTTACCTGAAGGACTACACCCCGCCGGAATATCGGCTGGGCCAAGTCGAGCTGACTTTTAATCTCGACGAAGAAGATACCCGGGTGATCTCCCGCCTGCGCGTGCAGAAAAACCCCGAAACGGCGGCCCCCAACGCACCGCTGGTCCTGGATGGCGAAGACCTGGAGCTGATTTCGGTGCGCATCAACGGCCAGGCTTTGCCGCCCGATCAGTACGAGGTGACGCCGGAGAGCCTGATCATCCCCGGCGCGCCCAAGGTCGAGGTGTTCAACCTCGAGGTCGAGACCCGCATCAATCCGCGCGCCAACACGGCCCTGGAAGGACTCTACCTGTCCTCCGGCATGCTTTGCACCCAATGCGAGGCGCAGGGCTTCCGCAAGATCACTTATTTTCCCGACCGCCCGGACGTCATGGCGCCGTTCAGCACCCTCCTGATCGGCGACAAGACCCGTTACCCGGTGTTGCTGTCCAACGGCAACAAGGTCGCCAGCGGCGAATTGAAGAACAATCGCCACTGGGTGAAATGGGAAGACCCCTTCCCCAAGCCCTGCTATCTATTTGCCCTGGTGGGCGGCCGGCTGGAATGCCTGGAGGAGAAATACACGACCGGATCGGGGCGCGAAGTCACGCTGCAGATCTATGTCGAGGCACACGACCTCGACAAATGCGGGCACGCCATGCGTTCGTTGCAACAGGCCATGCGCTGGGACGAGCAGGCGTACGGCCGCGAATACGACCTCGACCTGTACATGATCGTCGCGGTCGGCCACTTCAACATGGGCGCCATGGAAAACAAGGGGCTCAACATCTTCAACACCAAGTTCGTGCTGGCCAGACCCGATACCGCGTCCGACGCCGACTACGAGCACATCCAGGGCGTCATCGGCCACGAGTATTTCCACAACTGGACCGGCAACCGCATCACCTGCCGCGACTGGTTCCAGTTGAGCCTGAAGGAAGGCCTGACGGTGTTCCGCGACCAGGAGTTCACCGCCGACCACGTCTCGCGGGCGGTCAAACGCATCGAAGACGTCAACCTGTTGCGCACCCGGCAGTTCGCCGAGGATGCCGGGCCCCTGGCCCATGCCGTCCGGCCCGACTCCTACATCGAGATCAACAACTTCTACACCCTCACCGTATACGAAAAAGGCGCCGAGGTGGTGCGCATGCTGCACACCCTGCTGGGTGCCGAACGCTTCCGCAAGGGCACCGATCTCTATTTCGAACGGCACGACGGCCAGGCGGTGACCTGCGACGACTTCGTCCGCGCGATGGAGGACGCCAACGGCGTCGAACTGCAACAGTTTCGCCGCTGGTATGCGCAGGCCGGCACGCCGGAGCTGTTCGTGGTAGGGGATTACGACGCCGCCGAGCGCGCCCTTACGCTGACGGTGAAGCAGCATTGCCCGCCCACGCCCGGACAGTCGGTCAAGGAACCCTTGCACATCCCCCTGGCTCTCGGCCTGGTCGGCCCGGACGGCAACGATTATCCCCTGCGCCTGGAAGGCGAAGACGAGCCGGCGACGAAATCCACCCGCGTGCTCGATGTCACCGCCACGCAGCAACGTTTCCGCTTCGTCGGCCTGCCGGAAAAGCCGGTGATTTCCGCGCTGCGCGGATTTTCCGCCCCCGTCAGGCTGCACCTGCACCACAGCTACGAGGAACTCGCCTTCCTGTTGGCGCACGACAGTGATCCCTTCAACCGCTGGGATGCGGGCCAGACCCTGGCCAGCCGCATCGTGCTCAATCTGGTCGAACAACTCATCGAGGGCGAGCAGCCGCACAAGGCCGACCCGCATTTATTGCAGGCCTATCGCAAGGCGCTGACCCAGGACTGGGACGACCTGTCCTACCTCGCCCTGCTGCTGACCTTGCCGTCCGAGGATTACATTAGCGCGCTGATGAAGGTGATAGACCCGGACGCGGTGCACAATGCCCGCCAACTGGTAAAACGCGAACTGGCGCAGGCGTTGAGGGCGGAATTGACCGCGCTTTACCACGCTCACCATCGCGACGAATCCGGCCGGTTCGACGCCGACGCGGTGGGGCGCCGCAAGCTCAAGAACGTCTGCCTCGCCTACCTGGCGGAACTGGACACGCCCGAGTCTCACGCCCTGTGCCTCAAGCAGTTCAGGGAGGCGCGCAACATGACCGACCAGATCGCCGCACTCGGCGGCATCGTCAACAGCACGCATCCGGAACGCGCCGCTTCTCTCGATGCCTTTTACGAGCAGTGGCAGGGCGAGGCCCTGGTCATCGACAAATGGTTCGCCCTCCAGGCGACCTGCCATCTCACCGGCACGCTGACCTCGGTCCAGGCCCTGCTGAACCATCCGGCCTTCGACCTGAAGACCCCCAACCGGGTACGCTCGCTGGTCGGTGCCTTCTGTCAATCGAACCCTGTAAACTTCCATGCCGCGGACGGCGCCGGTTACCGCTTCCTGGGCGATCATGTGATCGAGCTGAATGCGATCAACCCGCAGATCGCCTCGCGCATGGTCAGCCCCCTCACGCAGTGGAGGCGCTATGATGACGGCCGTCAAAAGCTGATACGCGAACAGCTGCGTCGCATCGCCGACACCGCGGGCATTTCCAAGGACGTCTACGAAGTCGCGAGCAAGAGCCTGGCCTGAACCTGGCGGTTTTCCGGCACGCACCCCTGTACTTAAACTCTAAGCACCACCTTCCCAACTCAGGATCAAGGCGCCATGGTCAAGAAAACGTCCAAAACCGGCTCAAAACCAGCCCGGCCCCATACGGCCGACACGCCCGAGATAGTGAACAAAAAGAGCCCAGGGAAATCAGCCGCACCCACTCCGCCGGGGCACGCCGCCGCCGAGAAATCCGAGAGCGCGAAATCCGCCGCGGCGTCCCCGAAGAGCGTATCGGCCGCTCCAACGGACACCGGCAAAGCAAAACCGAAAAGCCCCACCAAACCCGTCATAACACAGCCATCGACGAAAACCCCGGAACCCGCCAAAGCGGAAGCACCCGCGGCGAAACCCCTTATCGAGGCAGGAACCAAACCTACACTTGCCCCGCCTTCCGCGAGCGGTCCAGCGACGGTACAGGAAAACGCGGCAAGTCCCGCCGAAACGGCAAAACCCGCAGACGCGCCTGCACCGGGCAAACTTCCGGCCGGTAAAACGGGCTCAGCGGCGGCCAAGGCCCCGGATTCGCGGACCGCCAAGGATCGCCCGCCGGCTGAAAGCGGGGCGAAAAAGGCATCCCACCGGGAAAGCGCGCTGCCGGCTCAATTCGCGAGCTCCGACCTGGAAGCGGCCGAAGCCGAATTCGTGGCCTCTCACGCCCCACTGCCTACGCCGGAATCGGAGGACGAAGCCTACAAGCTGGAACTGCTGCGCGCCGTGGAAACGCAATATCCCGTCCTGGAGCCGGCACAGGTTCCGGAAGAAGCGGACTCCCAATGGGACGGCCAGCACATGACGGAAGCGGAGGTCGAATCGACGCCGCCCCATATCGAACCGGCCCACCCCGCCCAGCCTTCGCTGTTCGTCGTGCAGATCACCCCGGAGCTGGCGCCGGTCGCCAAGGTGGGCGGACTGGCCGACGTGGTGTTCGGCCTCGCCAGCGAGATGGAGATCCGCGGCAATCACGTCGAAATCATCCTGCCCAAATACGACTGCCTGCGCTACGACCACATCTGGGGCTTCTGCGAGACATTCCGGGACCTCTGGGTGCCGTGGTTCGGCGGGGCCATCCACTGCACGGTTTATTTCGGCTTCGTGCACGGCCGCAAGTGTTTCTTCATCGAACCGCATTCCGCCGACAACTTCTTCAACCGCGGCTGCATCTATGGCTTCAACGACGATGTCATGCGCTTCGCTTTCTTCACCCGCGCGGCCATGGAATTCTTGTGGAAGTCGGGCAAGCATCCGGACATCATCCATTGCCACGACTGGCAGACCGCCCTGGCGCCGGTGTTCCTGTACGAGGTCTACCAGCATCTGGGCATGACGCATCCCCGGGCCTGCTTCACCATCCACAACTTCAAGCATCAGGGGGTGACCGGCGCGCAGCTGCTGCATGCGACGGGATTGAACCGGCCGGATTACTATTTCAACTACGAAAGGATGCGCGACAACCACAATCCCCATGCGATCAACCTGATGAAGGCAGGCGTGGTCTATTCCAACTTCGTCACCACCGTGTCGCCGCGCCATGCCGTGGAAGCCAAGGACCAGGGGCAGGGCTTCGGGCTGGAGCCGACGCTGCACATCCACCACAACAAATACGGCGGCGTCATCAACGGCATCGACTACGGGTTCTGGAACCCGGAGATCGATCCCTTGATACCGGTGCATTATTCGGCCGACAACGTCGACGGCAAGTACGCCAACAAGCGCGCCTTGCGCGAGCGCTTGCTGTTGGCCGACAACGAGAAACCCATCGTCGCCTTCGTCGGTCGCCTGGACCCGCAAAAAGGCCTGGAGCTGATCCGCCACGCCATTTTCAACACCCTGGCGCGCGGCGGCCAGTTCGTGCTGCTGGGCTCCAGCCCGGACGGGCAGATCAACAATTATTTCTGGAGCCTCAAGCACCAGCTCAACGACAATCCGGATTGCCACATCGAGATCGGCTTCAACGAGGAACTGTCGCACCTGATCTACGCCGGCGCCGACCTGATGCTGGTGCCCAGCCGCTTCGAGCCCTGCGGCCTGACCCAGCTCATTGCCATGCGCTACGGCAGCATACCCGTCGTGCGGGAAGTGGGCGGCCTGGTCGACACCGTATTCGACAAGGACTTCTCGAACCGGCCTCTGCACGAACGCAACGGCTACATCTTCCGCGACTACAACGAAACAGGGCTGGAATCGGCCCTGGGCCGGGCCATCGACTGTTACTACCAGTTCCCGGACCACTTCCGCCACCTCATCGTCAATGCCATGCGCAGCGATTATTCGTGGAAGAATCCGGGGCAGGACTACCTCAACATCTACCACCACATACGCGACAAGTAGTCCGGCGGGGACGGCTCCGGCGCCGGAAAATTCGGCCGGGACCGGAGCCTGCCCTGCCAACATAGCCAGGATTTCCCATGCGCATCTATAACCTCTTTCCCCTCCTCGCCGGGACCTTCGATCAATGGCAAGCGCATCTGGTCCGCGCCGCCGAGATGGGGTTCGACTGGATTTTCGTCAACCCCATCCAGCAGCTCGGCCGCTCCGGCAGCCTTTATTCGATCAAGGACTATTTCGCCATCAATCCCGCGTTGTGCGCGCGCAGCGCCCAATCGCCGGACGAACAAGTGCGCGCCGTGACCGTTCAAGCGGAAAAACTCGGGCTGCGCGTGATGGTGGATTTGGTCATCAATCATTGCGCCTACGATTCGGACCTGCTCAAGCAGCACCCCGAGTGGTTCGCCAAGGAAAACGGCCGCATCGCCAACCCCTACTGCATACACGACGGCGAGAAAGTGGTCTGGCGCGATCTGGCCCGCTTCGACCATAGACGCGGCGGCGATGCCGAGGGCTACTACCGTTATTGCCGTGACGTCGTCATGCACCTGCTGGGCCTGGGATTCAGCGGTTTCCGTTGCGACGCGGCCTATCAGATACCCGCCGGATTCTGGAAACGGCTGATCGAGGACGTGAAGAAGAACCGGCCCGACGCCGTTTTCGTTGCGGAAACCCTGGGCTGCTCCGCCGACCAGACCCGGCAGACCGCGGAGGCCGGCTTCGACGCCATCTTCAACAGCTCCAAGTGGTGGGATTTCGGCAGCCCGTGGCTGCTGGAGCAATACCAGCTCACGCGCGCCACGGCGCCGTCCATCAGTTTTCCCGAAAGCCACGACACCGCAAGGCTGTATGCCGAGTCCTACGGCAACGTGGACGCGTTGAAACAGCGCTATCTGTTCGCGGCGCTCTTCTCATCCGGCGTCATGATGCCCATGGGTTACGAATTCGGCTTCAGCAAGGCCTTGAACGTGGTCGACACCCGACCGAGCGACTGGGAGCAGACGGACATCGACCTGACCGGCTTCGTGCGGGAGATCAATCACATCAAGCGGCATTACCGGGTGTTTCAGGAGGAAAGCATCACCCAGTTATGGGGCTGTTCCAACCCGGCCGTGATGATCATGTGGAAAGCCGCCCCCAGCAACGGCTCGCAAGCCCTGCTGATCCTCAACAAGGACATCTGGAATCGCCAGCACTGTTACGTGGACGATTTGTATCACTACGTGCAGGTCGCGCCGCCCTTGCGCGACGTGTCGCCGCAATGGCCCATGGAGCATCTGCCCACGCCCTTCGACTATGAATTGCTGCCGGGCATGGGGCGGGTGCTGGTAGCCGGCCCGGAGGTCAGTTGAGCGCCCGGCTCAGACGCTGAGGCGGGCCGCGAAGCCGGTTTGCCGCAAGCGCTCGGCGGTCGCCTCCATCCACGCGGCGGGCAGGGCGGAAAGGCGCGGCGCTTCCGGCTGTTGCGAGGGCCGCGCCAGGCCGTAAAGCAGGATGCCTCGCAGCGGAATCCCCCGGCGTCGAACTTCCTCCAGCCAGCCGAGATAGGCGGCAACTTCTTCGTCCGAGGGTGGCAGGCTGTCCAGCGCGAACCAGCAGGTTTGCAGCCAGGTGGGGCAGCGGGTCGCGGCGCTTTCCAGATTGAGCATCGCCGCCTCCGGCGTCAGACTGACCTGGTTGATGCGGGCGATGCCCGCCGCCGTGGCGCTGTCGAGCTTGAACCAGACCTCGCCACCGAGCGCATTCCACCGTTCGAGCCCCCGTTGAACGTAGGCGCGCCGCGTCAGGCTGCCGTTGCTGATGAGAACCCGCTTGACCTCCCCGGACAGGCCGGCGTCCGATGCGACCTCGCCTATCAGTTCGACGACTTGTTCGAACTCGGCCGCGCTGGTCGGTTCTCCGTTGCCGGAAATCGCGATGTCGCGTATCACCCGCTGCTCCGGCGGCACTCCGAAACGGTCGTAAAAATCTCCCCGCAGCACGTCGGCGAGCAAGGAGTCCAACTCTTTCCTTAACAGTCCCAGATCGATGGCGGGCGCGCTGCCGCGTTTCAGATCGGGTACCTGGCAGTAGAGGCAGCGCCAGTTGCAGGCGTTGTTGGGATTCAGGTTGACGCCGATGGACAGCCCGCCGCTGCGCCGGGACAGCACCGGATAAACGTAGATGAGGCCGGCGCTGTCCCGGCGATGATCGGTGGTACTGAGTGAACTCATGGCAGGCCGTCGAACGGCTGGCTGGAACGATAGGTGCGGTCCCACGGGCCGCCCGCCTCGCTAGAATTTCGTGATGGCCCCTTCGCCTTCCTCGTAGACCCCGCTGGCGGAGCCGACCAGCAAGGGATCGGGCGCATGGGCGACGCGGGGATTCTTGTCCGGATAAGGCAGGGCGCTCAGGAAATGGCGCATGCAGTTGATACGCGCCCGCTTCTTGTCGTCCGACTTGATGACCGTCCAGGGCGCATCGGCCGTGTCGGTGTGGAAAAACATCGCTTTCTTGGCCTCGGTGTATTCGTCCCAGCGATCCAGCGACTTGATGTCGATGGGACTGAGCTTCCAATGCTTGAGCGGATCGTCCCGGCGCGAAATGAAGCGCCGCAATTGCTCCTCGCGGCTGACCGAAAACCAGTATTTGAACAACAGGATGCCGCTGTTCACCAGCATGCGTTCGAATTCCGGCGTCTGGCGTAGAAACTCCAGATATTCCAGCGGCTTGCAAAAGCCCATCACCCGCTCGACGCCGGCCCGGTTGTACCAGGAACGGTCGAAGAACACCATCTCGCCGGCGGTGGGGAAATGGGCGATGTAGCGCTGGAAATACCATTGCCCGCGCTCGACCTCGGTGGGCTTTTCCAGCGCCACGACGCGCGCGGCGCGCGGATTGAGATGTTCCAGAAAACGCTTGATGGTGCCGCCTTTGCCGGCGGCATCGCGTCCTTCGAACACCACGATGATGCGCTGCCCCGTATCCTTGACCCAACTCTGCACCTTGAGCAATTCGATCTGCAGATCCTGCTTCATCCGCTCGTACTCGCGGCGGCGTACGCGCGCAGGGTAGGGATAGCCCGACGGCAGCGGCGCCTCGTCGCTGTCCTCGTCCGTGCCATGAGGGGCCTTGGCCACCAGCAGGGCGGTCGGTTCGTGACTCACCGCCTCGATTTCCTCCGCCGCCTGGGGGTTAGGCGCGACTTCCCTTTCCGGTACATCACCGGCAATGGCTGCCGCGACGGGCTCGACGGCGCTGTGGCTGGATGTTTTACGGCTGATGCGCTGGGTCACGGGCAGGCTCCTGCTAGGCGATGCTGACGGCTCGATCTTAAACCCTGGGGGCGGGATGCATTATTCCCCAATCGAGGAAGGGACAACAACGCGTCCAAAATCCTGACCGCGGCCTCATCGCCGCCACCGATCTCGGGCGCTCGCAGCCCGACTAGGCGCAAATCGGCTCTCCGATCTACACTCTGCCGCTTTCGACTCACTTCCACGGAAACTTCAGCATGGCAGCCACCCCTCCCAGCACAGCCCCCAACGACCTGACGAGCTTTGGAATCGCTCGCTCGACCGTATCCGGCGCCCCTTTAAGCCCCGACGCACTGCATCAGCTCCATGCCTATTGGCGAGCCTGCAACTACCTGGCGGCGGGGATGATTTATCTGCGCGACAACCCGTTGCTGCGCGAACCGCTCAAACCCGAGCACATCAAGGAGCGGCTCCTCGGCCACTGGGGATCGAGTCCGGGGCTCTCCTTCGTGTACACCCACCTGAACCGCGTGATCAAGCAATACGATGTCAACGCGATTTTCATGGCCGGTCCCGGCCACGGCGCCCCCGGCGTATTGGGCCCGCTCTATCTGGAAGGCGCCTATTCCGAAATCTACCCGGACAAGAGTCTGGATGAAGAAGGCTTGCAGGCGTTTTTCAAGCAGTTTTCCTTTCCCGGCGGTATCGGCAGCCATTGCACGCCGGAGACGCCGGGCTCCATACACGAAGGCGGCGAACTGGGTTATGTGCTGTCTCATGCGGCCGGCGCGGCATTCGACAACCCTGATCTGGTGGTGGCGGCGGTGGTTGGCGACGGCGAAGCGGAAACCGGCCCGCTGGCGACCTCCTGGCATATCAGCAAGTTCCTAAATCCCATCAGGGATGGCGCCGTGCTGCCCATCCTCAACCTCAACGGCTACAAGATCAACAACCCGACGCTGCTGGCCCGCATCACTCACGGGGAACTGGAAAAACTGTTCGAGGGTTACGGCTGGACCCCCTACTTCGTCGAAGGCTCGGATCCGGCAAGCATGCACCAGGCCATGGCGGCGACCCTGAACCGCTGCATCGAGCAAATCCGCGCGGCGCAGGCCGAAGCCCGCAGCACCGGAAAGGCGCTGCGCCCGCGCTGGCCCATGATCGTCTTGCGCAGCCCCAAAGGCTGGTCCGGTCCCGGCGAGCTCGACGGGCGCAAGGTGGAAGGCTTCTGGCGCGCTCACCAGGTCCCGATCGCCGACGTCAAAAAGAATCCCGAACATTTGCGGCAGCTGGAAACCTGGCTGCGCGGCTACAAGCCGGAGGAGTTGTTCGACGAAAATGGCTCCCCGAGGCCCGAGATACTCGAGTTCGCACCCCGCGGCAACCGCCGCATGGGCGCCAATCCCCATGCCAACGGCGGCGCCCTGAAAAAGGCCTTGCGCATACCCGATTTCCGCGAATATGGCGCCGCACTGGACAAGCCGGGGCAGATCGAAGCGGAAAACACCAAACCCTTGGGCGAGTTCCTGCGCGACGTGATGAAGGCCAACCAGAAAACCTTCCGCGTGTTCGGGCCCGACGAAAACACCTCGAACAAGCTCGGCGCCATCTACGAAGTCAGCAAGAAATTCTGGATCGCGGAATATTTTCCGGAAGATGCCGATGGCGGCGAATTAGACACCGACGGCCGGGTCATCGAGATGCTCAGCGAGCATACCTTGGAGGGCATGCTGGAGGGTTATCTGCTCACCGGACGCCACGGTTTCTTTTCCACCTACGAGGCCTTCGTCCATGTCATCGACTCGATGTTCAACCAGCATGCGAAATGGCTGTCCATATGCAACCACTTGTCCTGGCGCGAGGAGATCGCCTCGCTCAACCTGCTGATCACCTCGACCGTATGGCGCCAGGACCATAACGGCTTCACTCACCAGGATCCGGGCTTTCTGGATCTGGTGGTGAACAAGCGCTCGGAAGTCACACGCATCTATCTGCCGCCGGACGTGAACTGCCTGCTGTCGGTGGCGGACCACTGCCTGAAGAGCGAAAACTACGTCAACGTCATCGTCGCCGACAAACAGCTCCATCTGCAGTATCTGGACATCGACGCCGCCCTGGCGCATTGCACCAAAGGCATAGGCATCTGGGACTGGGCCAGCAACGACCAGGGCGTGGAACCCGATGTCGTGGTCGCCTCGGCCGGCGACATTCCGACGAAAGAGGCTCTGGCGGCAGTCGCCATGCTGCGGGAGGAGTTCCCGGACCTGAAAATACGCTTCATCAACGTGGTGGACCTGTTCAAACTCCAGCCCGACAACGAACATCCGCACGGTTTGAGCCGACTCGAATTCGACAGCCTGTTCACCGTCGACAAGCCCATCATATTCAACTTCCACGGCTATCCCTGGCTGATCCACCGCCTGGCCTACCGGCGAACCAACCACGCCAACCTGCATGTGCGGGGTTACAAGGAAAAGGGCAATATCAACACGCCGCTCGAGTTGGCCATCCAGAACCAGATCGACCGTTTCAGCCTGGCGATCGACGTCATCGACCGCGTGCCGCGGCTGAAAGTCGCCGGTGCGCACGCCAAGGAGAAGTTCAAGAACCAGCAGATCGCCTGCCGTCAGTACGCCTACGAGCACGGCACCGATGTTCCCGCGGTTGCGGAATGGCGTTGGCCGCATTGAGTTCGCCCACGCTGCGGGCCGAGGAAGACCCGAAGCGTGGGCCGGGAGCCTGGCTACGGCGGCCGGCCTATACGTTCAACACCATGCGCGCCGGGTCTTCCAGCAGTTCCTTGATGGTGTAGAGAAACTGCACGGCCTCGCGTCCGTCTATCAGGCGGTGATCGTAGGAAAAGGCGAGGTAGATCATCGGCCGGATGACGATCTGGCCGTTTTCCACCACCGGCCGCTCCTTGATCGCGTGCATCCCCAAGATGCCGCTTTGCGGCGGGTTGAGGATGGGCGTGGACAGCATGGAGCCGAAAATGCCGCCGTTGGTGATGCTGAAGGTACCGCCGGTCAGTTCCTCGAAGCTCAGCCGGCCGTCGCGTGCCTTGCGGGAAAACTCGGCGACGGCTTTCTCGATGGAGCCGAAGTCCAGCTTGTCGGCGTCGCGCAGCACCGGTACGACCAGGCCCCGGTCGGTGGAGACCGCGATGCCGATGTCGTAGTAGTCGTGGTGGACGATGTCGTCTCCGTCTATGCTGGCGTTGACGACCGGAAAGCGCTTGAGCGCCTCGACCGAGGCCTTGACGAAGAAGGACATGAAGCCCAGCTTGATGTGATGTTCCTGTTCGAAGCGGGCCTTGTAGAGGTTGCGCAGATCGAACACCTTTTGCAGGTTGACCTCGTTGAAGGTGGTCAGGGTCGCGGTCTGGCGTTGCGACTCGACCAGTCGCTCGGCGATGCGGGCGCGCAGCCGGGTCATGGGCACGCGGCGTTCGATCCGGCCGGCCACGAGAGAAGAGGCCGGCTCGGCCGGCGGAGCTGGCGTGGAGCTTGTTGCCTCCGCGGCCGGCGCGGCGGAGGCGCGTGTCGCCAGATAGTCCAGCACGTCCTCCTTGGTCAGGCGCCCTCCCTTGTCGGCGCCGGGGATCTGCGACGGCTCCAGGCCGTGTTCGGTCAGCAGTCGACGCACCGCGGGACTCAAGGGTTGTGTCAAGACCGGGCGCTTTTCGACCGTTGCCGGCGCGGCGGCGGCCGCTTCCGTATCCAGCACGGCCAGGATCGTTCCCCCGGTGACGACATCGCCCTTCACGTGCTTGATTTCGCTCAAAACGCCGTCGGCGACCGCCGGCACGTCCAGCACCACCTTGTCGGTTTCCAGCTCGACCAGGGTTTCTCCCCGGCTGACGCGTTCCCCCACCTGCTTGCGCCAGTCGAGCAGGGTGGCGTCTTGCAGAGATTCGGGCAGTTGCGGAACGGCGACTTCGATATGCATGGGGAGTTCCTAACGATGGGCTGAGATGGGTTCGACCAGGGCTTCGTCGACCAGCTTTTTCTGTCCGATCAAGTGGCGGTTGAACTGCCCCACCGCGGGTGCGGCGGCCGCCGGCCGGCCGGCATAAGCCAAGGCGATGCCTCGCTCCTGCGCGGGAGCGAAACGGTGCTTGATCTGATGCCACGCGCCCTGGTTCTCGGGCTCTTCCTGGCACCAGACCAACTCCTTCAGATTCGGATAGCCGGCCAGCAGTCGGGCGAAATCATCCTGCGGGAAGGGATAGAGCTGCTCGATGCGGGCGATAGCCACCCGCCGCAGATCGTCCTGCCGTCGCCGGCGGTCCAATAGGTCGTAATAGACCTTGCCGGTGCAAAGAACCAATCGACTGATACCCTCGGGCGCCAGCGGGTCGATCTCTCCGATGACGGGCAGGAAGCGTCCGCTGCCGAGGTCCTCCAGGCTGGATACCGCGAGGCGGTGGCGCAGCAGGCTTTTGGGCGTCAGGGCGATCAGTGGTTTGCGGTAGGGCCTGAGGACTTGCCGGCGCAGCAGGTGGAACATTTGCGCCGGGGTGGACGGCACGCAAACCTGGATATTGTGCTCCGCGCACAACTGCAGATAGCGCTCCATGCGGGCGGAGGAGTGTTCAGGCCCCTGGCCCTCCTGGCCGTGCGGCAGCAGCATGACCAGCCCGCTCAGCCTGCCCCACTTGGTTTCGCCGGACGTGATGAACTGGTCGATCATGACCTGGGCGTTGTTGGCGAAATCGCCGAACTGCGCCTCCCAGATGACCAGGGTTTCCGGCTCCGTGGTCGTGTAGCCGTATTCGAAGCCGAGCACGCCCTCTTCGGACAGGAGGGAGTCGTAGATTTCGAAACGCCCCTGTCCGGGCGCCAGATGCTGCAGGGGTATCAGCGCATCCCCGCTGTTCTGGTCGAACAGGATGGCGTGGCGGTGGAAGAAAGTCCCGCGGCCGACGTCCTGACCGCTCATGCGGATATGGCGGCCTTCGTCCAGCAGGGTGGCGTAAGCCAGCGTTTCGGCG
The DNA here is from genome assembly GCF_016925495.1 of Methylococcus sp. EFPC2. NCBI lineage: Bacteria > Pseudomonadati > Pseudomonadota > Gammaproteobacteria > Methylococcales > Methylococcaceae > Methylococcus > Methylococcus sp. EFPC2. Next base: position 3,127,440 of record NZ_CP070491.1, read on the forward strand.
TAACCCCAGTCCAGGGGCAGCTCGCCGGCCGCCATCAGCCCACGGGACTCCAGGATGGCCGCCGCGCGCGGATGGGTCTCGAAGCCTTCGGGCAGGCTCAGCAAGGCGCCGGTCAGCCGGCGCAATTCGTCCACGGCGACAGCGGTCTCGCAGGGGAGATCCCAGGCGGTTCCCAGGTAGTGGTCCCAGCGGGTGCGCGGATAGACGTCCCGCAGAGGGGGGCGGGTGGCGATTTCGCCGCGGTCCAGGTGAGCCTGATAGTCTTCCTCCAGGCGCCTGACCGTCTCATTGTCGAGCGCTCCGGCGGCGATCAGCTTGTCGGCATAAAGCATCCGCACGCCTGGATGCCGGCGGATATGTCGATACATGACCGGCTGGGTCACGGCCGGCTCGTCGACCTCGTTGTGACCATGGCGGCGGAAGCAGATGAGGTCGATCACCACGTCGCGCTTGAATTTCATGCGAAAGTCGAGCGCCCATCGGGTGACGCGCAAGACCGCTTCGGGGTCGTCGCCGTTCACGTGAAACACCGGAGCCTGGATCATGTTGGCCACGTCGGTGCAATAAAGCGTGGAGCGGGCGTCGAAAGGATTGCTGGTGGTGAAGCCGATCTGGTTGTTCACCACCACGTGCACGGTGCCGCCGGTGGTGAACGCACGGGTTTCCGCCATGTTGAGCGTTTCCATCACCACGCCCTGGCCGGCGAAGGCGGCGTCGCCGTGGATCAGCACCGCCAGCACGGCGTTCTCGCCGTCCTCGGCGCGCCGGTCCTGGCGCGCCCGCGCCGACCCGATCACCACCGGGTCCACGCTTTCCAGGTGCGAGGGATTGAAGGCCATGGCCAGATGCACCGGGCCGCCGGGCGTATCCACGTCGGACGAAAAACCGAGATGGTATTTCACGTCGCCCGCCCCACCGGGTATCGGTTCGGCCAGCGAGGTCTCTTCGAACTCCTGGAACAGCAGGGCGGGCTTTTTCCCGAGGATGTTGACCAGCACGTTCAGGCGGCCGCGGTGGGCCATGCCCAACACGATCTCCTTGACGCCGGCCGACCCGGCTTGCTGGACCAGCTCGTCCAGCAGGGGAATCAGGCTCTCGCCGCCTTCGAGCGAAAAGCGCTTCTGCCCGGTGTATTTGCGGTGCAGGTATTTTTCTATGCCTTCGGCGGCCGTGAGCAGCTTCAGCAGCCAATGCCGGCGCTCGGCGTCCAGCGGCTCGGGCCTGCTTTCCAGGCGCAGCTGCAGCCATTCGCGGACGTCGCTATCGACGATGTGCAAGTATTCCGTGCCTATGCTGCCGCAGTAGGCCTCGCGCAGATCGGCGATGATTTGCCGCAGGGTGCGTTGCTCGGAGCCTTGCAGCACATCGACGAAAAAAGTCTGGTCCAGGTCGTCCTGAGTCAGGCCGTAACTGCTTGGTTCCAGGTCGCGCACCAGGCGCGCCGGAGCCAACTTGAGCGGATTGGTGTCCGCCGCGCGATGACCGCGGGCGCGGTATTGATTGCTCAGGCGAGCCACGGCGGCCTGTTTGCGGATCGCTTCGGCGCTGGTCGCGATGCGTGGAGTCTCCGGCCCGGCAACGGTCTGCTGCAGGGATGAAAACTTCTCCCGCCAGGAGGGATCGACCGACTGGGGGTCGGCGAGGAATCTTTCGTATAACGCTTCCAGGAAACTCACATTTCCCTCGGAAAATGCGGAAGCCTCCTGAGACGATTGCAGCCGTTTGTTCATGCCCTAGCGATTCGAATGGCGCGCCACCCCGTGTCGCGCGGTGAGCGGGGAAGAATATGTGCTTTTGCGGCAATCTCCAAGCGAAGGGTACGACGCTGGTTGTGTTTGTCGGGGCGATTGCTTACTCTCCAGCGCTGAAAATACCCCGACAGGCTGTTACGCATGTTCAACGGATTAATCGCCCGCACGCCTATTTACACCCGGTCACTGGATCTTTACGGATACGAGCTGAAGTTTTGCAGCGGTCTGGCCCTGCAATGGGGTATCAACGACGATGACAGCCGCTTCGGCGATTCCCTGGCGCGCATTTCGCGCGATATTCCGCTGGATGATTTGATCGGCCATCATCGTGCCTTGATCCGTCCGCCTACGGATGTGTTGCCCATTTGCGAAAAGCTGTCCTGGCCCCGCAACCGCATCGTTTTGGCGCTGCAGGAAGAGGCCATACGCGACGTCGAGATGGAAAAGTCGGTGCATGAACTGGCCGCGCGTGGTTATACCATCGCCCTGCACAATCCCTCGCGCTCCCTCACCGAACTGAATGGCGCGATCAAGCGGGTCACCATGTGCGCGCTCGACGCCGGCGCCGGCATACCCTCACCCATCGCCGACACCACCAAGCGTCCCCAGTTGCTGGTGAGGGAACTCAAGACGATAGAGCAATACGATTATTTTCACCGCCTGGGCTTCGATTATTACGAAGGCGAGTATTTTACCCACCCCCATCTGATACACGGCCTGGAGATCCCGGCCAACCGCATCGCCGTGCTGCAGTTGCTCGCCCGTCTGCAGGACCCCAACGTCGAAATGGCAGAAGTCGAGAATCTGGTCAGCCGTGACATCACGCTGAGCTACAAGCTGCTCAGGCTGATCAATGCCGCCTATTTCGGCATGCCCAAGCGCGTCGAATCCATACGCAAGGCGGTGATGTTCTTCGGCCTGCAACGCGTGAAGAACTGGGCTACGGTGATCCTGGTCAACGCCGTCGACTTCCGTCCGCGCGAATTGCTGACCACCGCGATGGTGCGGGCGCGCTTCTGCGAACTGCTGGCCATGGAACTGGGCCGCTCGCCCACCGAGCCCTACTACGTTGCGGGTCTGTTCTCGCTGCTGGACGCCATCATGGACGCGCCCATGGCGCCGATATTGGAACGGCTGAACCTGTCGCCGGAACTGAATGACGCCCTGTTGATCGGAGCCGGACCGATAGGCGAAGCACTGCGCTGCGTCGTGGCTTTCGAGCGGGCCGACGTGCTCAACGCCCCGCTGCGCGAGTTTCCCGATGTGGACTTCCCGGTTCGCGCCTATCTGGATGCCATCCGTTGGGCGTCCGAGGCGAACCGGCAAATCGTCGACGCCTGACCCCTCATCGACCGGCCGGGAATTTGCGCGGTTTTCCGTGTCCCGGCGTTTTCGGCAAGCCGGTGTGCTGCGTCTTGAACGGCAAGGCCTTGCGGCCGACGCGCTGGCCTTCCGCCACCGTCCCCGTTCCCGCCGGCTGGTAGCTGGGCACCAGATGGTGCTTGCCGTTGCCGATCAAATCCGCGCGGCCCATACGCTTGAGGGCCTCGCGTAACATCGGCCAATTCTCCGGGTCGTGATAACGCAGAAAGGCCTTGTGCAAGCGGCGCTGCTTCATCGCCTTGGGCACGAATACCGACTCGCTGGTCCGGCTGACCTTGTGCAAGGGATTCTTGCCGGAATGATACATGGCCGTGGCGGCCGCCATGGGCGATGGTAGGAAGGCCTGCACCTGGTCGGCTCTGAAACCGTTGCGTTTCAGCCATAGCGCCAGGTTCATCATGTCCTCGTCGGTCGTTCCCGGATGCGCGGCGATGAAATAGGGGATCAGATACTGCTCCTTGCCGGCCTCCTTCGAATACTTGTCGAACATCGTCTTGAAGCGATCATAGGTGCCTATGCCGGGCTTCATCATCTTCGACAAAGGCCCCGTCTCGGTATGCTCGGGGGCGATCTTCAGATAACCGCCGACATGATGGGTCACCAGTTCCTTCACATATTCCGGCGACAGCACGGCCAGGTCGTAGCGCAAGCCCGAGGCCACCAGGATCTTCTTGATGCCCGGCAAGGCACGGGCGCGGCGATAAAGCTTGATGAGCGGGCCGTGGTCGGTGTTCAGGTTCTTGCACACGCCGGGGTAAACGCAGGAAGGCCGCCGGCAGGAAGCTTCGATGTCCGGGCTCTTGCAGGCCAGCCGGTACATGTTGGCGGTCGGCCCGCCCAGATCGGAAATCACCCCGGTGAACGCCGGCGAGGTATCGCGGATGGCCTCGATCTCGTGGATGATGGAGTCTTCCGAGCGGCTCTGGATGATGCGCCCTTCATGCTCGGTGATGGAGCAGAAGGTACAGCCGCCGAAACAACCGCGCATGATGGTGACCGAATGCTGGATCATCTCGAACGCGGGGATGCGCGCGTTGGCGTAGCCGCGATACGGCAGGCGGCTATAGGGCAGGCCGTAGACGGCATCCATTTCCTTGGTCGTCAGCGGGATCGGTGGAGGATTCAGCCACACATCCCGATCGCCGTGGCGCTGCACCAGGGCGCGGGCGTTGCCGGGATTGGTTTCCTGATGCAATACGCGCGAGGCGTGGGCGTACAGCACCGCGTCGCCCTTGACGGCTTCGTAGGCGGGCAGACGGATCACCGTATGCGCTGGATCGGTGCGGGCGGTGATGCGGTTGAAGCGGATGACGGTTCCGCCGCCGTTGGTTTCCGGCGCGGTTGCGCAAGCCGTCGGCGCAGGCGACATTGCGTAGGGATCGGCCGGCGGCGCCAGTTCGCCCGGCTCGTCGATGTGGGTCGAGTCCAATATCGTCCAGCCGTCCGGCACCTGCCTGCGCAGAAAGGCCGTTCCGCGGATGTCGGTGAGTTCGCTTATGGGCTCGCCGGCCGCCAGGCGGTGGGCAATCTCCACCGCTTGGCGCTCGCCGTTGCCGTAAACCAGCAGGTCGGCCTTGGCATCCACCAGCACCGAACGGCGCACGGTGTCCGACCAGTAATCGAAATGGGCGATGCGGCGCAGACTGGCTTCGATGCCGCCCAGCACGATAGGCACTTCACGGTAGGCTTCGCGGCAGCGTTGGGCGTAAACCAGGACACAGCGGTCGGGCCGCTTGTGCGCCTCGCCGCCAGGGGTGTAGGCATCGTTGGAGCGTATCTTGCGGTCCGAGGTGTAGCGGTTGACCATGGAGTCCATGTTGCCGCCGGTCACGCCGAAAAACAGATTGGGTTTGCCGAAACGGCGGAAGTCTTCCGCGCTATTCCAATCGGGCTGGGCCAGAATGGCCACGCGAAAGCCTTGCGCCTCCAGCAGGCGGCCGATCAAGGCCATGCCGAAGCTGGGGTGGTCCACATAAGCATCCCCGGTCACCAGCACGACGTCGCAACTGTCCCAACCCAAGGCTTCCATTTCCTCGCGGGTGGTGGGCAGTTGCGGCGCGACGCCGAAGCGCTTAGCCCAGTATTTGCGGTAGGAGAAGAGGTCGGGGGCGGTGAACATGGGCAAGGCCTAAAAAAATCAATAACTTGAATTATGCCATTTTCCCATTGCCCTGGGCAGCCCAGAAGATGCCCAAGGCGGCTTTTCCGTTCCATCGCGCCTGGGGCCGAGTTCGCCGAACATTACCATCGGCTCCCTGGAAGGCAGCAAGCTCAGCAGACAACCCCCACCAGCGGAAGTTCGTTTTATCCGGAAGTCGCTGCAAGGCTGAGCCCGGCACTTAAAGTGCTCAGCCACTTTACTCGGGCCGACCATCCGCCTGCTGGGCCCCCATCAACGCATACTCCATGCTATCCGAAAGGGCCTGCCAACTCGCCTCGATGATGTTGGCGCTGGCTCCGACGGTGGTCCAGGCACGTTCGCCGTCATGAAAGCTGGTAAGGACGCGGGTGACGGAAGCCGTGCCCTGGCCAGAGTTGAGGATGCGCACCTTGTAATCGGTGAGCCTGATGGGCTGCAACACCGGGTAATGCTGGCAGAGCACCTGATGCAGGGCGCGCGACAGTGCATTGACCGGTCCATTGCCTTCCGCGGCGGTAAAGCAGACTTCCTCGCCCACCCGCAACTTGACCGTGGCTTCGGACAATACCCCCCGTCCCCGCCGATGTTCGGCCAATACCATGAAGTCGATCAGTTCGAACGGCGGCTTGTAATCGCTGCCGGCGCGCAGGATGAGGAGATCGACCGAAGCCTCGGCGGCCTCGAAGGCGTAGCCCTGGTGTTCCAGCTTTTTCAGATGATCCAGGATGCGCTTCGCTTCGTCCTCGCCGATGTTCAAGCCGCGACTGCCGGCCAGCGCCAGCACGTTGCCGCGGCCCGACAACTCGGATATGACCATGCGGGAAACGTTGCCGACCACACCCGGCTCGATATGCTGATAACTGTTGGCGGCTTTCAACATGGCGGCGGCGTGGATGCCGCCCTTGTGGGCGAAGGCGCTTTCGCCCACGTAAGGCTGAAAGCGATCGTGCTGGAGGTTGGTGATTTCCGCCACGTAGCGGGACAGACCGGTAAGTTCTCGCAACTGCGCGGGAGTGACGACCGAGTAACCCAGTTTGAGCTGCAAACCGGGGATGATGGCGGTGAGATCGGCATTGCCGACCCGTTCACCATAGCCATTGATGGTGCCCTGTACCTGCACGCAGCCGCCACGCACCGCCGCCAGGCTGTTGGCGACCGCGCAACCACTGTCGTTATGGACATGGATGCCCAGTTTGCAGGGAGTTCTGGCCTGCACCTCGCGCACGATGCTTTCGATCTCCCAGGGCAGACAGCCTCCATTGGTATCGCACAGCACCACATACTCGGCACCGGCATCGGCGGCCTGTAGCAAGGCCGCCAAAGCATACTCGGGGTTGGCCTTGTAACCGTCGAAAAAATGCTCGGCGTCGAAGATCGTCTCGCGGCCATGGCTTTTCATGTAGGCAATGCTCTCGCCTATCATGGCCAGGTTTTCCTCCAGGCTGGTTTCCAGCACCTTTTCGACCTGGAAATCCCAACTCTTGCCGACCAGGGTTACCGCGGGCGTGGAGGCGGCCAGCAGGGCCTGTAAATTCTTGTCCGTTTCGCAACGGCCCTGCTTGCGCCGCGTGCTGCCGAACGCTACGACCCGCGCCTGCTTGAGCCCCAGCTGTCCGGCGCGCTGGAAAAACTCGGCGTCCTTGGGGTTCGATCCGGGCCATCCGGCTTCGATGTAATGGATACCCATCTGGTCCAGGCGCTGCGCGATCGCCAGCTTATCGTCGCAGGAGAGCGAGATGTCCTCGCGTTGCGAGCCGTCACGCAGGGTGGTGTCGTAAAGGTAGATTTGCGTCAACGGATTACCTTGGACTGTTGGGCGGCTGGGATTGAACCGGAGCCGCGAGACTAATTACACCGGTACCTGCGGATTTTCAACCGCGGTCCCGCCGCGCCGGCGTAGGACCCGGCTACCTCACGGTTTCTGGAGCCTGCACGCCCCGCAGCGCGGGCTCCGGACCGGTGCGGCAGGACTCGTCAGGCTCGCTCTTGGCGCTTCGCCTCGTCCCAAAGCGTGTCGAGCTCTGCGAGGTCAGATTCGTCGAGCCGCCGGCCTTTTTGCGCCAAATGGTCTTCGATATAGCGAAACCGTCGGGTGAATTTTCGACTACTCGCACTCAAGGCCGCCTCGGCGTCGACGCCGAGATGACGGGCGAGGTTGACGGCGACGAACAGCAGGTCGCCGACTTCTTCCTCGATGTGCTTCACATCGCCGGATTCGTGGGCCGCGCGGGTTTCCGCCAGTTCTTCCTCGACCTTGGCGAACACGCCTTCGATCTCCGGCCAGTCAAAACCCACGCGGGCCGCGCGTTTTTGCAGCTTTTGCGCGCGCATTAGGGCGGGCAGGGTCGGCGCAACGCCGGACAAGAGGCTTTCCGGGGGCTCGCCGGTCTTGTCCTGGTGCTCCTCGCGCTTGCTGTTTTCCCAGAAGTGCAGGCGCTCGGCGTCGGACTCGAATTCGACCGCGTCGAACACATGCGGATGGCGCCGGATCAGCTTGTCGGCGATGGCGCCGGCCACCGCTTCGAAGTCGAACAGGCCCCGTTCCTTGCCGATCTGCGCGTGAAACACGACTTGCAACAGCAGGTCGCCCAGTTCGCCGCGCAAATCGTGAAAATCTTCCCGCTCGATGGCGTCGGCCACTTCGTAGGCTTCTTCCAGGGTATAGGGAACGAGGCTGGCGAAATCCTGTTTCAAGTCCCAGGGGCAACCCGTCTCCGGGTCGCGCAATTGGGCCATGATGTCGAGCAGGCGGCGGACGTTATCCATGCGGGCGACCGTCGAATCAGAATCCGTGGCCGAAATTTTCCCGGTAGCGGTCGTGGAAATCGCTGGGGGTGAAGGTATGGTTCTGCGTGCCGGCGGTCTCGACCTTGATCGCGCCTAACAGCGAGGCAATGCGGCCGATGGTGGGCCAATCGAACTCCTCCTTCAGTCCATACAGCAGGCCGGCGCGGAAGGCGTCGCCGCAACCGGTGGGATCGAGCACGGCTTTCGGTTTGGCCGGCGGGATTTCCAAGGTCTTGCCCTCGGTGTAAATCAGTGAACCGTTGGCTCCCTTGGTGACGATCAGCGCACTGACCTTTTCGGCGAGTTGTTCCGGCGTCAAGCCGGTCCGTTCCTGCATCAAATGGGCTTCGTAATCGTTGAGCGTGATCCAGTCCGCCAGTTCGACGAAATGCAGTAATTCCTCTCCGTTGAACATCGGCATGCCCTGGCCGGGGTCGAAGATGAAGGGGATGCCGGCCTGCACAAATTGCTCGGCGTGCTGCACCATGCCGTCCTTGCCATCCGGCGCGACGATGCCCAACTTGATGCCCCGCTTGGTCGGCACGGTGTTCAGATGCGCAAACGACATCGCACCGGGGTGAAACGCGGTGATCTGGTTGTCGTCCATGTCTGTAGTGATATAGGCTTGGGCCGTGTAGCTTTCATCTACGGTACGGATGTAGGTCTGATCGATGCCGCAATAAGACAGCCATTGGGCGTAGGGCTGGAAATCCTTACCGACCGTCGCCATGGGCCGTGGGTCGCCGCCGAGCAGCTTGAGGTTGTACGCGATATTGCCGGCGCAGCCGCCGAATTCGCGGCGCAGTTCGGGCACCAGGAAGGACACGTTCAGGATATGAACTTGTTCTGGCAGGATATGGTTCTTGAAGCGGTCGTGGAACACCATGATGGTGTCGTAAGCCATGGAGCCGCAAATCAAAGCGCTCATTCGGTCGGATTCCTAAATTGGGTTGGGCAAGAAGAGGGGTAACGGACGCTCAATCGGCACCGGCGGACGCCCGGTAGCCTTCGGCATCGAGCAGGCCGTGCAATTCGGCCGGGTTGGACGGCTTGATGATGAACAGCCAATGGGCGTAGGCGTCCTGGTTGATCTTTTCGGGGGTGTCGTTCAGTTCCGCATTGACCGCCACGATCTCGCCCGACACAGGACTGTTGATGTCGGAAGCGGCCTTGACCGACTCGATGACCGCACAGGCTTTTCCGGCCTCGACCGGGCGGCCCACGGCCGGCAGTTCTATGAAAACCACGTCGCCCAATTGCTGCTGGGCATAGTCGGTGATGCCCACCCGCACGTTGCCGTCGGCTTCGGGTTTGGCCCACTCATGGGTCGGGGCATATTTCAGATCGCTTGGTATGTCGCTCATTCCGCGTGTCCTCCGCGTACAGGGTTCAGGATAGAGCTCCAACTTAAGTGAAAACGCGGTGCCGGTAAAGACGGCGTACGATTGGCCTGAACAGCCCATTTTTCTTAGAATGGCGCGTTCTTCTTGTTACAGTGCGGGCGACACGACCCTCGATGACGATACTCACCCTAGGGCTTAACCACAACAGTGCGCCGGTCGACGTGCGTGAACGCCTGGTGATACCCAGCGAACGGTTGTGCGCAGCCCTGCGCGACCTGGTCCGTTCGCCGCGCATCGAGGAAGCCGCAATACTGTCCACCTGCAATCGCACCGAGGTTTATTGCCGCGTCGAACCGGCCGGCCAGGAAGTCTTGATCGACTGGATCGCGCGCGAGCAGCACTTGCAGCCGGATGAATTCAGCCCCTACCTCTACACCCACACCGACGCCGCCACCATACGCCACATGTTTCGCGTGGCTTGCGGCCTGGATTCGATGATACTCGGCGAGCCGCAAATCCTGGGGCAGATGAAGACCGCCTACCAGGTGGCGACCGAAGCCGGGACCGTGGGCAAGACGCTGGGCAAGCTGTTCCAGCACACGTTTTCCGCCGCCAAAAAGGTGAGGACCGATACCGCCATCGGCTCCAGCCCGGTGTCGGTGGCTTTCGCCGCCGTACGGCTGGCCCAGCGCATATTCGACAGCTTGAGCGAGCAGACCGCCGTGCTGATCGGCGCGGGGGAAACCATAGAGCTCACCGCCCGGCACCTGCACGAGCAGGGCATAGGCGAGATCATCATCGCCAACCGCACCTACGACCGCGCCCATACGCTGGCCGCGCAGTTCGACGGCTTCGCCATTTCCCTCGCGGAATTGCCCCACCATCTGGCCAAGGCCGATATCGTGGTGTCCTCCACCGCCAGCCAGCTACCCATACTCGGCAAGGGCAGCGTGGAAAGCGCCCTCAAGGCGCGCAAGCGCAAGCCCATGTTCATGGTCGACCTGGCCGTCCCGCGCGATATCGAGCCCGAGGTAGCGCAGTTGGCCGACGTTTACCTCTACACAGTGGACGACTTGCGCAACAGCATCGAGGAAGGCCTCAAGTCGCGCCAGGAGGCCGCCCGGCAGGCCGAGGAAATCATCGATACCGAAGTGGAGCATTTCCTCGCCTGGCTGCGTGCACAAGGCGCCACCGCCACCATCCGCGATTTTCGCAATCACGCCGAACGCCTGCGTGACGAGGCCCTCAACGAAGCGCTCCGCGCGATCAGGAGCGGCAAGCCGGCCGAAGACGCGCTGGCCCTGCTGGCTCACACTCTCACCAACAAGCTGATCCATCTGCCGAGCACCCAAATCCGTCAGGCCGGGGTGGATGAGCGCCACGACCTCATCGCCGCCGCACGCGAACTCTTCCAATTGAAGGACACCAAAGCCACGTGAAACCGTCCATCCAGCACAAGCTCGATAACCTCGCCGACCGTTTCGAAGAAATCACCGCGCTGCTGGCGGAACCGGAAGTTCAAAACGACCAGAACCGCTTTCGCGCCCTCAGCCGGGAGTACGCCCAACTGAACCCGGTGATCGCCTGCTTCCGCAACTACCAGGCGGCGCTGGCGGACATCGCGTACGCCGAAGAACTCGCGCAGGACGGCGATCCGGAAGTACGCGCACTGGCCAAGGAAGAATACGCGGCCGCCAAGGCCAAGACGGAAGCGCAGACCGAGGAACTGCAAATCCTGTTGCTCCCCAAAGATCCCAATGACGAGCGCAACATCTTCCTGGAAGTGCGCGCCGGCACCGGCGGCGCGGAAGCCGCGCTGTTCGCCGGCGATCTTTGCCGCATGTACATCCGTTACGCCGAAAGCAAGGGTTGGAAGCCCGAGATCGTCAACGAGAGCGAAGGGGAATTGGGAGGTTACAAGGAGGTGGTCATGCGCATCAGCGGGCAGGACGTTTATTCCCAGCTCAAGTTCGAGTCCGGGACGCACCGGGTGCAGCGGGTGCCGGCCACCGAAACCCAGGGACGCATACACACCTCCGCCTGCACCGTGGCGATCCTGCCCGAGGTGGAGGAGATCGACGAAGTCGACATCAATCCCGCGGATTTGCGCGTCGATACCTATCGCGCCTCGGGAGCCGGCGGCCAGCACGTCAACCGTACCGAATCCGCCATCCGCATCACCCACATCCCCACCGGCACGGTGGTGGAATGCCAGGATGAGCGCTCCCAGCACAAGAACCGCGCACGCGCCATGTCCCTGCTGCAGGCCCGCATCCTGTCGGCGCAGCAGGAAAAGCGATCCTCCGAAATCGCCGCCGACCGCAAGCTTCAGGTCGGCTCGGGCGACCGTTCCGAGCGCATCCGCACCTACAACTTCCCGCAAGGCCGGTTGACCGACCACCGTATCAACCTCACCTTGTACAAGCTGGATGCCATCATGGAAGGCGACCTCGCGCCGGTGATCGAGCCATTGATCCATGAACACCAGGCGGATCAGTTGGCGCAACTGGGGGATGAGTGAGGATATTTTGAATCCGCAGATCTGGGTTGACGCCGACGCTTGTCCAAACGTCATCAAGGAAATCCTGTTCCGCGCCGCCGAGCGGACGAAAGTGATGGTGACGTTTGTGGCCAATCAGGACGTGCGAGTGCCGCCTTCCCCCTATCTGCGTGCCGTTCGTGTCGCCCATGGATTCGACGTGGCCGATGACACGATAGCCGCCCGCATGGCTGCGGGCGATTTGGTCATCACCGCGGACATTCCTTTGGCAGCGACCGTGGTCGAAACGGGCGGAATCGCCTTGAATCCGCGCGGAGAGTTATACACGGACGTCAACGTCAGGCAGCGCCTGGCGATGCGGAATTTTATGGAGGAATTACGCGGTAGCGGAGTCGCGATCGGCGGGCCGGCCTCGCTGTCCCAGGCCGAGCGGCAAGCTTTTGCCGGTCAGTTGGATCGTTGGCTGAGTCAGCGCATTGCGCGCCAAAGCAATCTCTGAGCGGTGTCGAAACCTTGGCGAGGTGACATTTTTGGCGGACCATTCTGTCAGCTTAATGTCTGGGGATCACAGAAAGACCGACAATTGGCTGCCACAGACCTCGACCACGGATTTCGTCTGTACGCGGATACGATGGGCGCAGGCGTGTGCCTGTTCCGGGTCGTTGAAAAAGCCACTGATGATCCCGGCAGTTTCATAAATGGTGCCGTTGAATGCATGGATCAAGGCGACGATGACGGCGTTCATGACACGAGTCCTAGGTTGATCGAAGACAGCGCTCTCAGTATGGGGGCGGGTCATAAATTATCAAGCAGCTTCCGTGCCGCTGATCATGAGTACATCCGACGCAAGGCCGACATGATAACCGGCGAGTCAGGTCCCGCTTTCCGGCGGAATTTGTCCTTGCTTCAACATGATCTTAGAACGGAATAGGCTGGCCAACAGCAACCCGACCAGGGCCGAGCCGATATCGAAGCTCAAGCCCAACCAGAAGCCATGATTCTTGAAGGCCGGCCCCATCAGTGGGCGTATGGCCAGGTACATGGCCGCGGCAAAGCCGAGGTAATACACCAGCGCGCCGCCGATCATCCATTGCAGGCTGGGAAGCTGGCGCTGCTGTGCGGTCTGGTAGAACCAGAATACGACCAGCAAGGTCGCGATGACGCCTATCATGAATAGTCTCCTCTGAAATTGCGTTTGTTGAGACGGTACGTGTCGTGCTCAGGTGACCTGACTATGATACGGACATTGCGGGTCGGTCGACAGTTGAGTGGACTCGATGGCATCGGCCACCTGATCCAGCGTGCGAAAGTGGGCGATCGCCATCTCCAGCGCTTCGACGGCAACGGGACGCGCCTGCACGAGGACAGGTAAAGTCCCGGCTCGGCAGGCGGCCGTGAGGCCGGTAAGCGAGTCTTCGAGCGCCAGGCAGCGCCCCGAAGGAACTGCCAGGCGCCGCGCCGCTTCCAGAAACAGATCGGGCTCGGGTTTACCGGCTCGGACTTGGTCGCGGCTGACGCGGACTCGAAACCAGGCATCTATGCCCGCTCTCATCAGGCAAAGTTCGGCATAGCGGGCGTCGCTGTTGGTCGCTAAGGCGTAGGGTATGCGTCGCTGCGTCAACTGCTCCAGCAGCCGTGTGACGCCGGGCATGAGAGCGATGCCGTGACTGTCCAGGTATTCATGCCAGTATTTCGACGCCGCGGCTTCGAAGCGGGAGCGTTCGAAGCGAGGGCCGATCAGCACTTGGAGCGCCTGCATGACGCCATCCGCGTGCCGGCCGAAAAGCGCGTGGCCGACATCGTCGCTCAGCACGGTCTCGAACTCCGCGGCTGCTCGGCGCCAGGCGTGCAGATAGGTCGATTCGGTATCCAGCACCAATCCATCGAGATCAAACAACACGGCGTCGAAAGCGGGAAGCATACTCATGCATGGCAAGGGTCTGGAAAGGGTCGGTTGCGCAGCGCTCATGATAAGCCGATCCGGGCTGAAAAACGGCCGGCAGACAGCAACCACGGCTTGTTCTGTAATCGTGCGGCTTGCCTCCGCCCACAAGCATCGCACTACGGCATTGCCGAGGGGCGGTGATGAAGCGCGCTTTCTGGCCGACTCCCTCTGTTTTGAGGGGCGACTCACCAAGGCGTGGGAGGCTTCCGGTGTATGCGGATGGATTTGGGCTCAACGGTTACGTAGCCGTCATCACTCAACTCCTTCATGATCTTGCTGATCATCTCGCGCGACGCGCCCACGATGCTTCCCAACTCCTGATGTTTGAACCGCTCTTTGACCACCCATTCGCCGTTTTCCTCGACGGCCAGTTCCATCAGGGTTCTTACCAGGCGGCCGTAGACGTCGAACAACATCAATCCGCGGACGTTTTCGGTAAGCAGGCGTATGCGCTTGGTCAACCCGCGCATCAATCCCATGCCGGCTTCGTCCGGGTGCGCGTGCAGCCAGCCCAGGAAAGCCTGTCGGGGAACCAAGGCGCACACGGTAGCTTCCATCGTCATGACCGAAGCCGAGCGCGGTTGGCCATCCAGCAACGAAAGCTCGCCGAAATAGGACGGCTGCCCTTGCATCGAGAGCGTCACCTCTTTGCCGTTCTCGTCGTTCAGAAAGGTACGAACCCGACCGGACAAAACGACGAACAGGGGTCCTGCCTCGTCGCCCTCGTTGATGATGATCGCACCTTTGGGGAACGTCTTCCGGACAGCGCAGGCCGCAAGCTTGGATAGAATCTCGTCCGGAATATCCGAAAAATACGGAATGCTCTTGAGGCCTGAGAGGGTATTGTGCGGCACGATGCGCTCACTTCGGTTGGTGTGATCCCTCGACGTCGGTTTGGCTAAGCTGAAGTCGCCGGTACAATGGTCGGGTAAAACGCCGGGAGGGCCAATTATGGAACACGATCTCGCAATATGTATTGCATCGCATATGAAACAACGCTTGTATGAAACGGTGACAAGTGGGGAGACATCGGCATTCCGCCACGCGAAAAACCGATGCGGAGAGTCCGAAGCTCCGTTATACCATTAAGAATGTGAGGGTGTGTACATGTGAGACCCGCGGCCCTGTCTTGCGTGTACACGCGAGCATGCCCGGGACGCTTGGCAAAGTCGCCGTCTGGGACGAGCAGGATCTGCTCAGCACGCGAGGATGTCGGCCTCGATGCCGGCAAAACGCTTAATTCGAAATGCGTTGCGCGCGGGCACGCCACGCCTTTTGTCGACCATTTACCGACGTGAAGCTTCTGGAGAGATCTCTTTGATCTCTATCTCTTCGATCACCGCCAGCTCGCTCCACTGCTCGAGTATGCCGGGATCGTACAGATGTTCCACGACCATATCGTCACCCTTGAGCGCTTCGGAGGCTAGATTGACGAAATCGGCTGTCGGGAAGCTGTCGTCGATTTGGTTCTCTTCGATCGTTACGCGGGACATAGCGGCCACTCCTGACTCGGGCTTTACTGATCTTGCGGCAGCTTTCGTGCCGCCCGCACAAACAGCCTGTCAGTCAGAGACTTACAATTTGACTCCAGCCACGCCCCGGCTTCAGTGTCAAATTTTTCGACAGAAGCTCCCCCACTCTATGACCCTTCCTTCCGCCGCGTAGCTCAAGCATGAAACAGTATCTCGACCTCGTCCAAACCATCCTCGAACAAGGTTCATGGCAAAGCAATCGCACCGGCGTGCGTACACTGAGCACACCCGGCGCGATGATGCGCTTTGATCTTCAGGCGGGCTTTCCGGCCATCACGACGCGCAAGCTGGCCTTTAAATCGGCGATAGGCGAGCTCGTCGGGTTTTTGCGTGCATCCTCCAGCGCCGCCGATTTCCGCGCTTTGGGTTGCAGGGTGTGGGATCAGAATGCCAACGAAAATGCCCAATGGCTGGGAAATCCCTATCGGAGTGGAACGGACGATCTAGGACCGGTTTACGGCGTGCAATGGCGTTCGTGGCCCGCGTATAAATTGCTTGCGGCGGATAGCGAAAAACAGATAACGGATGCCGGCGCTCGCGGTTACCGGCAAGTGGCTCGTTTTGTTGAAGGAGGCACCGAGCGGGTGCTGTTGTATCGAGCCATAGACCAGCTTCGCAGCTGCCTGGACGCCATCGTCACCAATCCTCTGGACCGCCGCATTCTCTTCCACGGCTGGAACTGCGCCCAGCTCGACGAGATGGCCCTGCCGCCCTGCCATCTCTTGTACCACTTTCTGCCCAATGCGTCGAAAAGCGAAATTTCGCTCTGCCTCTATGTGCGATCCAACGATATAGGATTGGGAGCGCCGTTCAACATCGCCGAGGGAGCCGCCCTATTGAGCCTGGTAGGCCGTTTGTCCGGTTTGGTCCCGCGCTGGCTGAGCTATTTCATCGGCGACGCCCATATCTACGAAAATCACCTGGATATGCTGAATGAACAGCTCCGTCGCACCCCGCACCCGCTTCCGCGGCTGGTGCTGTCTGACCGCATTCCCGATTACGCGCTCACCGGCCGTTATGAGCCGGAATGGTTGGACAGGGTGGAGCCGGCGGACTTCCAGTTGCAGGATTACCGCCATCATCCGTCCTTGACGGCACCGATGGCGGTTTAACTAAGCCCTAAGTAGGGCGCGGCGGCCCCGATGTGGGAGGGGATGAGGGAGTGTACGTGGGGCGCCGCGGAGTCATGCCCCCGTCTGGCGACGGGCGCTTTGGATTCCGAATGAGAGGGATCAGGGCTTGTGTAGGTAAGCCGAGTTGGCTGAATCTTCCGCGATAGCTTTTTGCGCAGTCTCATACTTGCCGTGTTCGCTGCTCTTGACCGTCCACAGCGTCAGGGCTGCAATGACAATGACTCCGCCGATGTAGGCCCAAAAATAATCTTTCTGTTGTTCCATGATTTCCTCCAGAGTCTGTAAGTATTTTTACGCGTGGAATTACGCGCGGAGAGACGATATCCAAAACCGCTTGTTCTGGTTTTGATATGGGTCAATGAAAACTCATATTGAAAGCGAGGGGATCGACACTGTCGTGCTCTAAGCGCAGGGCAGACCGGCCGAGTGGAAGTACGGGCTGAGGGGACGGGTGAGCGTTGCCCCAAAGCGGGACGCCGATACTGGGAGCGGAACGAAACGCGAAAAAAAAACGGAGCACGTCGATACGATGTGCTCCGCAAGTGGTGTTGATGAGGTATCGGTAAGCGACTGGTCCCGCCTACCGCGTGGCAACAGTTTAGTTTCGTGGGTCTGGCGGCGGGCTGATGTGTATCAAGCCGCGGAACCGAAAAACTTGATCTCGATCAACCCGGTCTTGCGGAGCCGGCATTCACCGGGGTGAGTAACGCTGCAATCCTTCCTCGTCAAGGATGCGGATCAGCTTTCCTTCGATGGCAATCAATTGCGCCGACTCAAACTGGCCCAACATTCTGCTCACCGTTTCCAGCGCGAGCCCGAGGTGATCGCCGATTTCCTGGCGCGTCAGCGTCAGGCGGAACTCCACATGCGAGAACCCCCGCAAGCGGTAGCGCTCGGATAAACTGAGCAGGAAAGCCGCGAGCCGCTGGTCCGCCGGCCGGCGTAGCAGCCTCATGCGCTCCAGACACTCGTCGAATTTGCCGCCTGTACGCTGCAAGATGACTTGATAAAGGGCTGGCATTTCCCTGCTCAATCGGTCGATTTGATGCGAGGGAAGCTCGCAGAAGCTGACGGTTTCCAGAGCGACCACGGAACACAGATAACGGCCGGAGGCTACCCCGTCGAACCCGGCCAACTCGCCGGGAAGCAATAGGCTGACGATGGATTCGCTCCCCATCCGATCCATATGAACCAGTTTCGCCGTTCCGGACTTGAGGGCATAAATGCTGTTGTAATGCTCGCCAGCCTGATAGATATGTTCGCCCTTCCGCAAGGTACGGTTACGTCGAACGGTGTTGCTCAAGCGCTCGACGTCGCAATGGGTCAAGCCCTGAGGAATGCAAAGCTCGCCGAGATGACAATCATTGCAGGCGACTTGACTGCGCGTTTGTTGCACTTGTTGAAGTGAGGCTGCCATTCGCAATTTGGCCGTTAAAATCCCGCAAATCTAGTGCGGGAAATTCAAAGAGTCAAGCACGATGTTGGCCATGATAGGAAACGACCCGATCGACTTCGTTCTTCGAGCCCAGAATCACCGGGACGCGCTGATGGACATGCTCGGGCCGGATATCCAGGATGCGCTCGCGTCCAGTCGAACTCGCACCGCCGGCCTGTTCGACGATGAAGCTCATCGGATTGGCCTCGTACATGAGGCGCAGCTTGCCGCCCTTGCCCGGTGACTTGGTATCGTAGGGATACATGAATATGCCGCCACGAACCAGGATGCGGTAAACCTCGGCCACCATGGAGGCGACCCATCGCATGTTGAAGTTTTTCTCCCGCCCACCGTCCAGTCCCAGCATGCACTCGTCCACATAACGACGCACCGGCTCTTCCCAGAAGCGCCGGTTGGACATATTGACGGCGAATTCCGCCGTGTCCTCCGGGATGCGCATGTCGGGATGGGTGAGGATGAATTCGCCGACGTCGCGATCCAGGGTGAACCCATTCACTCCGTTGCCGGTGGTCAACACCATCAGAGTGGTCGGTCCGTAGACACAGAAGCCGGCGCAAACCTGCCGGGTCCCCGGCTGGAGAAAATCGGCCTCGCTCGGTTCAGCAATGCCGTCCGGCGCGCGCAGGACCGAGAATATGGTGCCGACCGACAGGTTGATGTCGATATTGGACGAGCCATCCAACGGGTCGAAACAGATCAGGTATTTGCCGCGTGGGTAATGGGCAGGGATGGGGATGATTTCATCGTTCTCCTCCGAGGCCATCGCCGCCAAGTGGCCAGTCCATTCCAGCGATCGGATGAAAATGTCGTTGGTGATTATGTCCAGTTTTTTCTGCACTTCCCCCTGCACGTTCTCCGAACCGGCGATGCCCAGGTTGCCCGCCAGGCCACCGCGATTGACTTCGTGCGCGATGGCCTTGCAAGCGCTGACGATGTCGTTCAGGAGCAAGGTGAATTCGCCGCTCGCTTCGGGCGCTCGGCGCTGTTCCAGGATGATGTGTTGAACCAGCGATAAGCCTGCCACGATTCATTCCTCGGCGGGTGGAGTGGATCCAACGATGACGGGGGATGCCGCCAGCACATCCGCGACACGGGAGATCTTGAGCGCATTGGTGCCGCCCACGACCCCGGTGAGATCGCCTTTGGTCAAGATGACCAGGTCGTCATTTTTCACCAGCTTGCGTTTCAGAAATTCTTCGACGATGGCCCGGTTCAGCACGGCGTGATCGGAGATGCCCGATTCGTCGAAGCTGATGGGATATACGCCGCGAAACAAGGTCACCTTCCGGCAGGTTTTTTCGTGCGAGGTGAGCGCGAATATGGGGATTCCGGAGCTGATGCGCGACATCCACAAGGGTGTCGAGCCGGTTTCCGTCAGAGCGCCGATCGCGCTGACCGGCAGATGATTGGCGATATACATCGCGCCCATGGCGATGGCCTCGTCGATGCGATGGAACGACTGGTCGTTACGATGTTGCGAATGGCGGAGCCTCGGGTATTTCTCGGCTTCCAGGCAGATCCGCGCCATCGCCGCCACGGCGCGTTCCGGGAAATGGCCGGCGGCGGTTTCGGCGGATAGCATGACCGCGTCGGTCCCATCGATCACCGCATTGGCCACGTCGGATACCTCGGCCCGCGTGGGCTGCGGATTTTCGATCATGGACTCCATCATCTGCGTGGCGGTGATGACAACCTTGTTATGCTGGCGCGCAAGCCGGATCAGGCGCTTTTGTTCGTGCGGCAACAAGGCATCACCGATTTCCACACCCAGATCGCCGCGCGCCACCATAATGGCGTCCGATACGTCGATGATCCCTTCGATCACGCCTTCCCGTATCGCTTCCGCGCGTTCGATTTTGGCAACGATGGCCATGTCGCTGCCGGCCTGGCGCAAGAGCTCACGCGCTTCCAAGATGTCATCCTTGCTGCGGGGAAAGGAAATCGCCAGATAGTCGGCGCCGATATCGACCGCCGTATGCAGATCCTGTTTGTCCTTGTCGGTCAGTGCGGGGGCAGACAGCCCGCCTCCCAGCTTGTTGATGCCCTTATTGTTGGACAATACGCCGGGGATCGTCACGATGCAGCGGACACGGGTATCCTCGACCGATTTAACCTTGAGCTCGATCAGTCCGTCGTTGAGCAGCAAGGTATCGCCCGCCTGGACGTCGCGGGGCAGGGACTCGTAGCTGCAGCCCACCTGGGATTCATTGCCGGCATCGGCCGGTAAGGCGGTATCCAGGGTAAACGGCTGACCTTGCTGTAGATGAACCTTGCGGTTGTCCTTAAACCGGGTGATGCGGATCTTGGGACCTTGCAGGTCCGCCAGGATGGCTACATGACGCCGGAGTTTGCTGGAGATCGCGCGGATGCGCTCGGCTCTCGCCCGGTGTTCGGCGGCACTGCCGTGGGAAAAATTGAGCCGGACCACGTCGGTGCCGGCTCTGAGTATGGCTTCGAGTATCTCCGGGGCCTCGGAAGCGGGCCCCAGAGTAGCGATGATCTTGGTGCGTCTATACGTCTGTTTGCTCATGCGCCACGCGCTATTTCGCGTTCACCAGCGCAACCGTGGTATCCAACATGCGGTTCGAAAAACCCCATTCGTTGTCGTACCAGGCCAGCACCTTAACCAAGTTGCCGATGACGTTCGTCTGCGTCGCATCGAAATTGGACGAAGTGGTGGTGTGATTGAAATCGCTGGAAACCAAAGGCTGGGTGTTGTAGCCCAGGATGCCCTTGAGTTCGCCTTCGGAGGCTTCCTTCATAATGGCGTTGACCTCGTCCTTGCTGGTTTCCCGTCCGGCGATGAAAGTCAGGTCCACCACCGACACGTTGGGTGTTGGAACGCGGATGGCGAAGCCGGACAGCTTGCCGTTCAACTCCGGCAGCACCAGACCCACCGCCTGGGCTGCCCCGGTCTTGGTCGGGATCATGTTCAACGCGGCGGCGCGGGCGCGATAAAGATCCTTGTGATAAACGTCGGTCAACACCTGATCGTTGGTGTAGGAATGTATGGTGGTCATCAGGCCGGAAACCAGGCCCAGTTTATCGGCCAAAGGCTTGACCAGCGGCGCCAGGCAGTTGGTAGTGCATGACGCGTTGGAAATCACCGTGTCGGTGGATTTCAGCACATGGTGGTTGACGCCATAGACGATGGTCGCGTCGGCCTCGTTCTTGTCGGCCGGGGCCGATATGATGACTTTCTTGGCTCCGGCGTCTATGTGCGGCTGGCACTTGGCCTTGGTGCGGAAAACACCGGTGGATTCAAGTACCACGTCGACGCCCAGCGCGGCCCAAGGCAGCTTGGCGGGATCGCGCTCGGAAAAAACCTTGATGCGGTCGCCGTTGACGATCAAATCGCCGCCATCGATCTCGACGGTCCCGTGGAACGGGCCGTGCACCGTGTCGTGGCGGGTCAGGTGGGCATTGATGTTGGCATCACCCAGATCGTTGATGGCCACGATCTGAACATCCTTGCGGCCGGATTCGTACACGGCGCGCAGAACGTTGCGGCCGATGCGGCCATAGCCATTGATTGCGATTTTGATCGTCATAGCCTTGCTCCGTAGTGTTTAAATATTGTTATTGGTGATGTGTGGTCCAGATCAGGCCCGCGCTGCTAGGTATGTGCACCCGTTTCAGGTTGGTGTTTCGTCGACGAAGAGATCGGTCGGTGGCGGGAGCCCGCCAAAATCGGGCGTTGCAGCGGATTTCGCTCGCTTGGAATATAGCAACTCGCACCCGAACCGTCCAGCGCTCGCCCATAGCGGGCAGGCTTTTTGATGCGCCTTCGGCACGACGATTTATGCATGTTCAAGCCCCGATGGACCAGGACATCAGTCGGTGACGCCAGCAGCAAGCGCTGACTCGTTGTCAGCCTTTTAAGACGCCGCAACGGTAAGCCAACCGGGCCAGCTCGGCCGATGTCTGGGCGCCGAGCTTGGTCTTGAGTAGCGTGGTGTAGTTAGCGACGGTTTTGTAGCTCAGACACAGTTCATCGGCGACTTCGCGGGTGGTAAGACCTTGAGCGAGCCGCATGAATATATCGAACTCCCGAGCCGACAAGGTATTTAGCTCGTCGGTCCGATCGCTCCGGGCGAGCAGCTCTGCACCCGCGGCGCGGGCGACGTCGGCGCTGAAATAGATTTCGCCCGCGGCGATTTGCAGCACGGCTTCGAGCAATATGTCCGGTGCCGAGCTTTTGCTGACATAGCCGCGCGCGCCGGCCTCGATGGCGCGCGTCACATAGACCGCTTCATTATGCATGCTGCAGGCCAGGATGCGGGCGCGCGGGTCGCGGGCGCAGATACGGCGTATGGTAGCCAGGCCACCTATACCGGGAAGGCTGAGATCCATCACGATGACGTCGGCACCGAAGCTGGCGTAGTGCTGGCAGGCCTCTTCCCCGCGCTCGACTTCGCGGATTTCGGCTACACGCCCGGACTGCGAGAGCAGCAGGCGGAAGCCGGCGCGCACGACCGCGTGATCGTCGACCAACAATACGTTCGGTTGCGCGCTCACGATTGTGGATTATCCCCAAGCGGGCGTCTCAACCCCTCAATGGCGGGCGTTCGGGGCAAGTACGACCGAATCCGCAAGCAAGGCGTGGACATCGACGGCATCGAACAGATAGTGGAGGTTGCAAAACTCGCAGTTCACCTCAATTTTTCCTTGCTCGCTCAATATCGCTTCCAGTTCCTCGCGACCTAAGCCACGCAGCACCGACGAAATCTTGTCGCGCGAACAGCCGCAACGGAATGCCACGGGCTCCGGCGGGTAGAGTCTGACCTCTTCTTCGTGGAACAAGCGATACAAAAGGGCTTCGCCCGGCAGTTGGAGCAACTCGCATTCAGACACGGTGTCGGCCAGCAGGGCGATGCGGTTCCAGTCGTCGCGGCTGCCGTGCTGCGAGGGGAGCTCCTGGATAAACAGGCCGGCGACCCGCTTGCCGTCGGCCGCCAGCCACAGCCGGGTGGCCAATTGTTCCGACTGGCTGAAATAGCTTTGTAAGGCGTGCGCCAGACTGTCCCCTTCCAGGCCGACGATGCCTTGATAGGGCTCCGCACCTTCCTGTTTGACGGTGAGGACCAGTCGTCCGGGGCCAAACACCTCGGCCAGCGAGGCATCCGGCACCTCCGCTCCCCATTGCGCCAATCCCCGGATGGTGCGTTCATGGGTACATTGGGCCACCAGAGTATGCAGTGGACCCTGGCCTTGCACCTGCAATATGAGCGACCCTTCGAACTTGATGGTGGCCGATAGCAGAACCACGGCGGCCAGCGCTTGTCCTAGCTGTTTGGCGACGACCGGGGGATAGGGGTGGCGCTCCAGCACGGACTGCCAGTTCGCATCCAGATGCACCCATTCGCCGCGTACGCCGATATTCTCGAAGGTGAAACGCCGAAAACTGTCTTGTTCGCTCATTTAATCAGGCATGGAAAGTTCGAACGAGGCGGCGGATTATAAGACGTTTTCGCCGCCCCGATTGCTTTACCCCGCCGACTTGGAGGATATGCCCGTGAAGCATTTGAGTATGCCCGACCCCTCGCTGGCCCTGCCGGGGCGAGCAGAGCCCATGCCGGTACCGGAGCTTCATGCGGTTTCCGGACATCGGATGCTGCCCCCATGGCCCGATAATCTGGAACAAGCGATGTTCGGCCTCGGCTGTTTCTGGGGTGCGGAGCGCCTGTTCTGGCGCCAGCAGGGCGTCTATCTGACGGCCGTGGGCTATGCTGGCGGCTTGACGCCGAACCCGACCTATCAGGAAGTGTGCAGCGGTCTAACCGGCCATGCCGAAGTCGTATGGCTGCTGTTCGATCCGGCGATCATTTCCTACGAGTCCTTGCTGCGCCTGTTCTGGGAGAGCCACGATCCGACCCAGGGCATGCGGCAGGGTAACGACATCGGTACCCAATACCGCTCAGCCATCTATGCCTACGGCGAAGCGCAACTCGCGGCGGCGAAAGCCTCCCGGCAAGCGTTTCAGGTCTCGCTGCATCAGGCCGACCTGGGCGCCATCACCACGGAAATCGGTCCGGCACCCCGCTTTTACTACGCCGAGCCCTATCATCAGCAATACCTGGCGAAAAACCCGAACGGCTACTGCGGCCTGGGTGGACTGGACATCCCCTGCCCGGGATTCTGAGCCGGTCGATTTGAAGCCGGGCAAGGGCATCGCTATGATCGGTCTTTCCTTCAGAATCTACCGAATTCCATGCGTCTATCGATTTTTCCCCTCTTAGGACTGCTTGCCCTTGCTGGCTGCGCCACCAGTCCATTGGGTCGCACGCAGTTCGCCGTGCTGCCGGACGAGCAAATGGCGGTCATGGGCGATCAGGCCTTCGTGAACCTCAAACGCAACCAGGCCTTGGAGCGGGATAGCCGCACCAACGCCTACGTGACTTGCGTGGCGGAAGCCGTGGTACGGCAGGTCGGCGGGCAGTGGGAAATCGCCGTATTCCAGGATCCGTCACCCAACGCTTTCGCACTACCCGGGGGCAAACTGGGCGTACACAGCGGCATATTGGCGGTGGCCACCAATCAACACGAATTGGCCACGGTCATCGCCCACGAAATCGCCCATGTACTGTCCCGCCACACCAATGAACGAGTGTCTCAGGAACTCGCGCTGAAACAGGGCTTGAGTGCGGTTCAGGCTGTCGCCGACCCGGTTTCGCCTACCGGCCAGGCGCTGATGGGACTGCTGGGCGTCGGAGCCGAGTACGGCATCCTGATGCCTTACAACCGTTTGCAGGAAAGCGAAGCGGATTTGCTGGGCCTGGACCTGATGGCGCGGGCGGGATTCGACCCGTCACAGAGTCTGGCCCTGTGGCAGAACATGGATAAGGTGTCAGGCGCTCAGCCCGTGGAATTTCTCTCGACCCACCCGTCTCACGCGACCCGCATGCAGGATTTGCAGCGCCGCATCCCGAATGCCACGGCGCTGAGCCGGCAAGCGCAGGCCAACGGACTGGTCCCCCGCTGCGACGATTTACGCACACGGTAAGGCCGACTCGGCTCGGTGAATGATGGACTGGAGATTTTTCCGGGCGGCGGAAAAAGAGATGCAGGGTTAAAAAACCCTGCATATCAAAGAGGAGGATTTGAACACACAGCTCGTGCGTCAGTCACTTGACTGGGTTAACCCTGCAAGTTGGTATCAATACTAGCAGGGGAAAATAGGCTCAGGAATGTGGCAAATTGTCGCGCGTGTCAACTCCTAAGCGAAAAAATATGGAAGCGGGATAAAACGCCCCTCTAAAAATAAATAGGAAAATCAGCGCACAATTCCCGTCGGAATCCGGCTGCGATGGGCCGCCGCGAAAAACCGGGCGCAAGACCTTACACCGCGGGAAGGTCGCATAATGTGACAAATTGCCGCGGCACCCACGACGACCTTAATTGCTAGAATCGATCCATGAATATGGAGCCCCTGCCCAATATCCCCTTTTCCTACGCCACCGATAACTCGGCGCGCAAGAATCTGCGCTGGCTCTTCGTGCTGCGTAACCTGATGCTACTCGCGGAGATACTGACCGTATTGATCAGCGTCTACGGCCTGGACATTCAGCTTCACCAAGCCGCTTTGACCGGCATCATTACGGTGGGGGGGCTGCTCAACTGGTACACCTGGCTGCGCCTGAGCGACGAGCGCCCGGTCACCGATATCGAGCTGTTTGCCCAACTCGGCTGTGATGTACTCACGATTACCGCCATCCTTTATTACACCGGTGGTGCCACCAACCCCATCGCCTGGTTCTTTCTGCTCCCCCTGATCATCGCCGCCACCGTCCTGCCGCAAGCCTTCACCTGGTATATGGTGGTGTTCGCCTCCTCATGCTACACGGCGCTGATGGGGTTTTACGAACCCTTGCCCAAGATCGTCCCCATGACCTTGGCGGACGATGCACCCGCCCACTTGCACCTGATGATGGAGCATCACGACATCCAATTGCACGTGTTCGGCATGTGGTTCGGCTTCGTATTCAGCGCGGTCCTGGTAGCCTATTTCGTCGTTGGCATGGCCGACACCCTGCGCGAACGCGAGCGCAAGCTTTCCGAAGTGAGGGAGCAGGCCCTGCGCAACGAGCGCGTCGTGGCACTGGGCACACTGGCCGCCGGGGCCGCCCACGAGATGGGAACGCCCCTGGGCACCATGGCCATATTGATCCGCGAACTGGAACGCGAATACGAAGAGTCCGACTCGGACGTCCTGGTCAAGAAAATGCGCATCCTCCGGGAGCAGGTCAACCGCTGCAAGGAGGCGCTTTCCGTCATGTCGGCCTCCGCCGGCGAATTGCGGGCGGAATCGGGCCACGTGATGCCTTTGCCGCGTTATATCGATGAAGTGGTTGAGAGCTGGAAACTGCAGCGCATCAAGGTGAAACTGGAGGTCTACGCCCAAGGCGTCAAGCCGCCGCCGTCCATACTCGCCGAACGGACCCTCACTCATGCCCTGGTCAACATACTCAACAACGCCGCCGAGGTTTCGCCGGAAGGCATCGAGTTCCGGGCTCGCTGGCAAAGAGACCAGGTCATCCTCGAAATCTTGGATGAGGGGCCCGGCATCGCCCCCACCGTTTCCGCCAACCTGGGCAAGGCTCCAGTTTCCAGCAAGGAGCACGGTTTGGGCGTGGGCCTATTTCTGGCTTTTTCCACCATCGAACGACTGGGCGGGCAGATCGAAATGCTGGACCGCCCCAATCACACCGGTACTTTAACCCGTATCACCCTGCCGCTGGCGGGTTCAGGTGAACAGCTATGAGCACAGACATTTCGGAACATCCGCGCCTGCTCTTGGTGGACGACGACGAAACCTATTGCATGGTGCTGGAACAAGCCTTGGCCAACCGCCACTATGAAGTACACGTCGCCCATGATGTCGAGAGCGGTATTGCCTTGGCCGAGAAGATAGAGCCGGAATACGCGGTGGTCGACCTACGTATCGGCTTCGATTCCGGGCTCGCCCTGGTCAAGCGTCTGGTGGAGTTGGACGGCAACACCCGCATCGTCATCCTGACGGGTTATGCCAGCATCGCCACTGCCGTGGAAGCCATCAAACTCGGCGCCATCCATTACCTGACCAAACCGGCCGATGCCGACGAAATCGTCGCCGCCTTCCACAAGGAAACCGGCGACGACCGCGTCGAAATCAAGGAAAAACCCTTGTCGGTCAAGCGCCTGGAATGGGAACACCTGCAGAAAGTGCTGGTGGAGCATTTAGGCAATATCTCCGCCGCAGCCCGCGCCTTAGGCATGCACCGCCGCACCCTGCAGCGCAAGTTGGAAAAACGGCCGGTCAAGGATTGAGACTCTAGCGCTATTCGAGGCTCAGGATGAATTGCCATTGACCCTCGCTGACCGGCATAACGGACAGCCGATTGCCGCGGCGGACCAAGGCCAAGCCCTCCAATTCTGGACGATCCTTCAATTCGCTCAATGAAATCGTGCGCTCGAGCTTGCGCACGAACTGAACGTCCACCATGAACCAGCGCGGCTTGGCCGGGTCGCTCGCCGGGTCGTAATGTTTGTCATTCGGGTCGAAGGCCGTATGATCCGGATAAGCGGAGCGCGCCACCCGGGCGATACCCACCACGCCCGGCGTCTCGCAGTTGGAATGGTAGAACAGCACCTGGTCCCCGGGCTGCATCTCGTCCCTCATCATGTTGCGCGCCTGGTAGTTGCGCACCCCGTCCCAATGCTCGGTCTGCCCCGGCCGCTTTTCCAGGTCGTCGATGCCGAACTCGCCGGGCTCCGACTTCATGAGCCAGAATTTCATATCAACCCCTCTGTGTTTACTGATGCTGCCCCGGCGCCGGCCCGCGACGCCATCGACGCGATTTCGTTAAAACGAGCGGACGGTGTGCTTGACCACACCCCAGATGACCAAATCCATCCCGTCGCGGATTTCCAGCGGCCGAAAGGCGGGATTTTCCGGCATCAGCCAGATGCGCCCGTTTTCGACCTTGAGTCGTTTCACGGTCAGTTCGCCGTCCACCACGGCAACCACGACCGCCCCCGGCTTGGGCTCCAGTGCGCGATCGATCACCAGCAGATCGCCGTCGAAAATCCCGGCCCCTGTCATGGACTCGCCTTGCACCCGCACAAAAAAGGTTGCGGCCGGATGATGGATCAGCTCCTCATGCAGATCGATACTGTCTTCCAGATGATCGTCGGCCGGGGAAGGCAAGCCCGCCGGCACCCGCGAACCGAACAGCGGGAGATGCTGTTCCCGGTGCGACAGCGAAGGCAAACGCGCGTCGGGAGGCGGGGTTTTCATACGGCCCGCCAACCAGGCGCGCACCACGGGCAACAGGGACACCGGCACGCGGATCAATTCGGTAGGCTCGCTATAACTGCCCGTGCCTGGTTTACGCCCGGCGCCGGCTCGCTTGCCGCCGCGCGGGGAAGAGGTGGGTTCGGACATCGGGAATTCTCCAGGCTTGCGGTTTTTGGATTATTGTACAACAATCAAACCGTACCGGGGAGCAGCCTCCGCCGAGGCCGGCACCCCGCCCCTCACATCATACCGGAGTAGATCCATGTTGCAGCGTATTCCCCTAGCCATGCTTTCCGCCCTCCGCGCTTTCCGTGCCTCCCTGTCGCCTCAGCCCCTGGGCCCGGTGCGCCCGGTATGGGACAACGGCGTCAATTACGACGTGCCGACGTTCTTGCGGCGCGGCGCGGCCTAGGTCATGTAAATGTGGGACGCGCTCACCGGTCCGCTCGGTGGCCGGCATCAGGCCGCCGCGGCCGTGTGGAACTGCATGCGGTTGAGCTCGGTGTAATAGCCGTTGGCGGCCAGCAATTCCGCGTGGCTGCCTTGTTCGACGATGCGGCCCTCGCGCATGACGAAGATGCGGTCGGCGTTGTGTATGGTCGACAGGCGGTGTGCGATAACCAGGGTGGTGCGGTTTCGCATCAGCGCTTCCAGGGCCTGCTGCACGTAGCGCTCGGACTCGGCGTCCAAGGCCGAGGTCGCCTCGTCCAGGATCAGGATGGGTGCGTTCTTCAGCAGGGCGCGGGCGATGGCGATGCGCTGGCGCTGGCCGCCGGACAGCACCACGCCGTGCTGGCCGACCTGGGTATCGAAGCCCTGCGGCAGTTCCTCGATGAACGACAAGGCATAGGCCGCCCTGGCGGCTTCGCGGATCTGCTCCGGAGTGACGGCCCCGCGGGAACCGTAGGCGATGTTGCTGGCCACCGTATCGTTGAACAGGGTGACTTCCTGGCCGACATAGGCGATATGGCTGCGCAGGTTGTCCAGACTGAATTCGCGGATGTCGCGACCATCGATGTATATGCGGCCCGTGGTGGGCTCGTACAGCCTGGGCAACAGGCGGATCAGCGAGGTCTTGCCGCTACCGGACTGCCCCACCAGGGCGATGGTCCGCCCGGCCGGCACCTCCAGGCTGACACCGTCCAGCGCCTTCTCCGCCCGTTCGCCGTAGGCGAGGACGATGTCGCGGTACTCGATGCGGCCTTGGACGGTGTCCAGTTCCAGCGAGCCGGTGTCGATCTCGCGCTCCAGATCCAGCATGCGGAAGATGCTGTCGCCGGCCGCGATGCCGCGCTGTATGTTGCCCAGCGAATTGGTGAAGCGTTTGACCGGACTCTGCATCATGGCCATCGCGGCGACGAATGAGATCAGGCTGCCGGGCGTGATGCCGGCGCGCACCGAATCGATGGAGATCACGAACAAGATCGCCGCGAAGCCGCACATGTAAATGAACTGGATGACCGCGCCGCTCATGGCGTCGGTCGCGATCAGCTTCATCTGGCGCTTCTGGTTGCGCTCGTTTTCCTTGCCGAATTTTTCCGTTTCATAAGACTTGCCGTTGAATACCTTGACGATGCGCTGGGCGTCGATCACCTCCTGGGTCACGTGCCCCACGCTGCCCATGGATTCCTGGATGCGCATGCTGATGCGGCGGAAACGCTTGGAGATCTTGCGGATGCTGAAGCCGAGCAGAGGCGCCACGACCAGGAAGATCAGGGAAAGCTGGATGTTCTCGTACATCATCAAGGCGGTCAGGCCTATCATGCTGAGGCCGTCCTTGAGCATGTTGACCAGGCCTACGGTCATCGCATTGGCGACCTGTTCGGTGTTGTAGAGCAGCTTGGACAGCAGTTCGCCCGAGGAGGCCTTGTCGAAGAAGCCGCTGGGCAGATTGAGCAATTGGTCGAACAGCTTACGCCGCATGTCGGCCACGATGCGGCGCCCGACCCAGCCGGAGCAATATTCGCCGGCATATCCGGTAACTCCGCGCACCAGCGAAAGCGCGATAAGGATGTAAGGCGCCGCGCGCAGGATTTCCGGGTCCTGGTCGATGAAACTGCCGTCTATCAGCGGCTGGAGCAACTTGGCGAACGCCGGCCCCAGCATGGAATAGACGATCATCGCGACGACCGAAACCGAAAACACCTTCCAATAGGGGCGGCTGTATTGCAAAAGGCGCCTGTAGATGGCGAAGCCGTCGATTTCGGTGGGGGAAGACTGGGAACGG
The DNA here is from genome assembly GCF_016925495.1 of Methylococcus sp. EFPC2. NCBI lineage: Bacteria > Pseudomonadati > Pseudomonadota > Gammaproteobacteria > Methylococcales > Methylococcaceae > Methylococcus > Methylococcus sp. EFPC2. Next base: position 3,157,913 of record NZ_CP070491.1, read on the forward strand.
GGCATGCGAGTAGGTTTGAAGATATTGCTTAAGAACGGGACGCTTACGACGTTAAGGCTCAGTCCACCGACGGCAGCATTTCGACGCCGACCTGGGAGAAAACCTGCGCCATATCCTCGCGCTCCCGGTCAGACTTGAACTGGACGAGATCCCAGCCAAAGGCTGCCACGCGGGTATCCGGTCCGTAGATCTGCCGCGCGAACAACAAGGCCGACGAGCGCACGCCGACGACGAAATCGTAATGCGTGTGACTCATGTAACTTTCGATGGGCTCGTCGAGGGTCAACAATGTGTCGCCGGACTGCTTTAGCTCCAGGCGCGGGTCCCTGGGATGGCCCTTGTAATCGACCATCTCCACGCCCCGATCCGCCAGCCAGCGGTGGATGCGCTCGGTCAGGCGCGGCAGGTCCGCCTCGGCGAGCAGGCTATTGCCGGTCAAGGGCTGGCCGATGACCAGGGCGCGCGGGCCGGACGAGCGGGTCGCATCGCCGGACGGCTCGACCAGGGGCGGCAGCACCACGACTTTATCGGCCGGGTATTCGTGCGGCAGTCCCGGCAACGTGTAGATGCGATCCACGAAAGGGGCGTCCGAACCGATGCGGTCCCCGGAGAAGCACCAGTAATCCAGCTCCGGCGATACCAGGCGGCGCGCCTTGCGCACGAAATGGGTGAAGTGCTTCCAAAGACTCAGGGGATAACGGCGGATGCTGATGAGACCATCCGGCAATATGCGGGCCGACAGCTTGGTCGCACCGGTCAACCGTGGCAAACCGCGCAGGAAATAGTTGGTGCCCTCGGCGTCGAACACTGGGGCATGCAGGTGGATGACATCGCAAGGCCCCACCAGTGCTGCGACATTACGCAGATTTTCCAGCAGGCGGCGATGCTGCCCGAAGAGGCCGGGCAGCGGCCTCTTGCGCGGCCAGGGCAGGAAATAAACGGCGTCCCAATCCTCTTTGCGCACGATGGCTTCCACGCCGCGCTGGTAATAAAGCAGGACTTGCCGCCCCTCGCGCTCGAAATCCTTGGCGATCCGTTTCACCGCCAGGTAGTGCAAGGGCGACGCCACGCAGTACACGTTGACTTGGGCATGAAACTCGCCGCTTGGAGGCATGACTTTGATATCGGGTTCGCGAGACATCTTTCAGACTTTTTGCGGTGCGTCGAAGCGGTATCGATGCCCGTAGGCAAGGCCGCCCGCGAATAGGATCAACTGCCAGCCGTGCTGAAAATAGATGAGGCTGATGGAGAAATTATTCAGGACGATGATGGCGAACGTGCCCATCAGGCCCGCGAATAGCGCCGTTCCGTGCGGCAAAATGGTTGGCAGCTCCCGCGCCGCCCGATAAACGACGAGGGCTGCCGCGGCATAAAATGCCACGCCTATGAGGCCGGTGCGCACCAGCAGTTCCACCATGCCGTTGTGCAACTGCACGTTGTCGGACGATTCGGGATAAAGGGTATTGATGGCAATCAATTCCTTGACGTTGGGCCCCCAGCCGGTCAAGGGGCGCTGGAAAAAATAATCCAGGCCGATATGGGCCAAGCGAAAGCGGGTCCCGAGAGAACTCAAGGGCACATGCTGCCAGTCGCCGGAGAGGAGTGCCTGCCAGGTATCCGATTCATCGGTGAGTCGCGCGAACATCGCCGGCCCGAAGCCGTATCCGACCAGAACGGCGACCACCGCCAGCGTCCCGACCAGCGTTCGCAACTGACCCGCCGGCCCCTCTGCCCGCCGGACATACAGACAGGCCAGGGCAAGCAGTACGGCAGCCACGGTGGATATCCACGAAGCCCGGGAAGACAAGGTCACCCAGACGTAAAGCAGCAGTCCCAGCACCGGCAACAGGGCGACCGTGGCCACCCCGGGCCGGCGGAACAGCGCGCTCCTCTGCTCGTTGAGCCACAGGATCAGCCCCAGGAGCCCGGCGTCGATCAGCGGTGCGGTGTTGTTGCGGTTGACACCCAGAGCCTTTTGCCAATTTGCATAATCGAAGATCGGCCCCGGTTCGAACCAGTGACCGTCCAGGAGGATCTTGATCGACAAGCCCGCAAGTGCCAGCAGCAGGCTGATGCGCACCCGCTCCGCCCGGCCCTGTAAGGCTGCGGCGAACAGGGGAATGAAGGCGTAACCGTAGACCTCGATGAAAGACGGCAGCTTTTTCAGATCCAGCAGATAGAATTCGATCACGCCCAGGACAGTGACATAAACGACCCAGGCGGCGCCGATGCGGACCATCGGGTCCGCCCACAGGCGTGCCCGATGATGGATCAGGTGCCAAAGGAAAGGCGCGGCCAACAGAGCGAGCGACACGTTGGCCAGGGCCTTGGACAAAGCGAGGCCCAGCGAGAAACCACCCAGCGCGGCCCATTCACAGCGAGTAACCCAGGCCGGTTCGGCGGCGTGATGCGCGGCGGTCACCGCCGGCGACAAAGTATCGTTCATGCCCTGTTCTGTGGGTGGGGCGGCTTCGCGCCGCCGGATAGATCAAGAATCTCCCGGTAAGTCCGGTCGTTGTCCCGCACCATGCGGGCGATGGAATAATGTTGCAACACCAGGCTTCTTCCCTCGGCCCCATATGACCTTCCGCGATCTGGCTTGTCCAGCAGCTTCAACAGCGCCTCGGCCAAACCCCGGCTGTCGCCCGGTTCGACCAGATAGCCGTTGACGCCGTCGCGTACCGCCTCGGGTATGCCTCCGGCTCTGCAGGCGACGATGGGGACCCCGCAGGCGGCGGCCTCCAGCAAGGATACGCCCAAACCTTCCATCCAGGCCGGATGCACCAGGATATCGAAACAAGGCATGATCCGGGGAAGGTCGGAGCGAAAACCCGCGAATCTGACCGTGGCATCCAGGCCCCGCTCGCGCACGCTGCGCTGCAGTTCCTCCTGCAGGGGCCCCTGGCCGAATATCAGTACCTGCACATCGGGATGTCGGGCCAACACGGCCGGCAAGGCATCGAAGAGCACCGTGTGACCCTTGCGCGGTATCAGTTGCGCGACCGTCGCAAGGACGGGACTGCCGCCGCGCAGCCCGAATTCGGCTAGGAAGGAAGCCTTATCGCATTCCGGACGATAAAGCTCGGTATCCACGGCGCTGGGAATGCAGCGGACCTTCTCGGCCGGGACGCCGGCCTGCAGCAGCACCTGCCGTATACCTTCCGAAATGGTCACGATGGTCCGGAACAAGGGAAACTTGCGGCGCAGATCGAAGCGGCCCGGCGGATTGTCAACCCGCCGGCTGTGTATCATGGGCCGGTTCTCCAGCCAGCCCGCCCAAGCGCCCAGCATGTCGCCGCGGCGGCTGTGGATATGCAGCAAATCGGGCTTTTCCAAGCGTATGAGCTGGCGCAGACGGGGGATGAAGCCGAGGTCCAGGTCGCCCTTGAACTTCAACGGACAGACCTTGACGGCCGGGTTGCGGATCGCGCCGGCGATTTCGGCACCTTGGGCACATGCCAAGACATGCTCGCCCGGATATTGCGCCAACCCGTCCAGCAGATAGGCGACCTGGCGCGCGCCGCCGTAGAGATAGCGCCCCATCTCGACGTGCAGAACCTTCAACTGCCGGCCTCCAGCAGAAGTTTGGCTTCGTGCAGGACGCGCTCGACCGTATGCGATTTCATGCAGTGGAACTCGCCGTGGCAGGTGGGCCGCCGCCGACAGGGCGAGCAGTCCATGGCTTCGTACAGCACCTTGGCGTTCGCGACGCCGGTATCCAGGTAAGGCCGGGTGGAGCCGAACAGGGCCAGGGTCGGAGTCTTCATGGCGATGCCCAGGTGGGTCAGGCCTGTATCGACGCCTATCGCCAGAGCGGCTTTTTCCACGATGGCGGCGCACTGCCCCAAGCCGGTGTGTCCGGCCAGGTTGACCAGGCCTGGCACTTGGGAGGCGATCGCAGCGGCGTGCTCCTTGTCCCCCGGCCCGCCCAGCATGAGCACGGTAAGGCCCAGGTCGTCTCGCAGCCGGCCAGCCAGTTCGACCCAGCGCTCGTCGAACCAGTGTTTCTGCGGCCGCGTGGTGAAAGGGGCGATGACGGCATAGGAGCCGGCGCCCGCGTGGGCCTTCAGCAAGTCGCCCGCCTGTTTTTCGTCTTCCGGCCCGGGCACGATGTCCATGGCGAAATCCCCGGCGTCCAGCCCCAAGGCCTCCGCCAGCTTGCGGTATTCCTTGCCGATCTTCGGGCTGTCGCAGCGGCGGTCGACCACGCGGGTCATCAGCCACTGGCTGCCCTCGCGCGAGCCCAGGCCGACGCGCACGGCGCCGCCGCTCAGCCAGGCCCAGACGCCGCTTTTCAGCAAACCCTGAAGATCCAGCACCAGGTCATAATGTTCGGCCCGCAACGAGCCGATCAGGGAGCGGCTCTCGCCCAACCATTGTCGGTATTGGCCCCGCTCGCGCAACTGCCGCCAGTGGCGGCGCGGCCAGGCGATCACGCGATCGAGGCGCGGATTGTGGACGAGCAGCGGGACATTGGCCTCCTCGGTCATCCAGCTCAAGCGCGCGTGGGGGTAAGCCCGACGCAGCGCGGGTATGAGTCCGGACGCCAGAATGACGTCGCCGATGGCACTGAGGCGGACGATGAGGATATTGCGCGGAGCATTCATGGTATTTCGCTAAACGCCGAGTTCGGCCATCAGCTTGGCATACAGATCGAGATAAGCGTCGACGATGGCGGATTGGCCGAAATGTGATTGCAGAAAAGCGTTTCCCGCCTCGCCCAGGGTACGACGCTCGGCCTCGGAGGCACCGAGCAACTCCCCGAGGCCGTCGGCCAAACCCGAGACATCGCCGATGTCGCGCAACACGCCCGTGCGTTCCTCTTCGATCAGTTCCAAGGCACCCTCGTTGCGTGTGCTGAGCACCGGCAAGCGGTGATTCCAGGCTTCCAGGATGACGTTGCCCAGGGGTTCGTGGCGCGAAGGGCACACGAACACATCGGCCAGCGCGTAATAAACATCGGGTGGATCCTGCCAGCCCAGCCAGCGCACCCGGTTCGAGATCGCCAATTCGTCCGCCAGTTTGCGCAAGCTTTCCGCGCGGGGCCCGTCGCCTGCAATCAACAGCAGCGTCGGGCGTCCCCCGACCGTGGCGGGAATTCCGGCCCAGGCGCGCAGCAATTCGTCGAAGCCTTTTTTTTCGATCAGCCTCCCCAGGGCGAACACCACCCGCGCCTCGTCCGGAACGTCCCAGCGGCGCCGCGCTTCGGCCAGCTCCGCCGCGCTCGCGCCGGCCGGTTCGGGCACGAAATTACCTATGTGGAACACCCGGTTCGCCGGCATGCCCGAACGCACCAGGTAATCGCAGATGCCCCGCGTATTGCCTATCCAGGCGTGCGCGTGGCGGTAATAGCCGTCGATCTTGTAATAACCGCCCAGCCGGGCGATATGCACGGCGCGCGCGCGCGCCGGCAGGCGGGTCAAGCGGGTGGCCCGCCCCATATAGGTTTGCACGATGCAGGGCTGGCGTTCGTCCACCAGGCGGCGGATACGCCAGAGACTCCAGGCGTCCCACTTGTTGGCCATTGGAACATGGATCTGCTCGATGCCGGTGTCGGCCAAGGCGCACGCCACCGGGCTACCCGCCCGGTTCACTGCGGCGACAGCTTGCCCTCGGGCGTGCAGGGCTCGCAGCAAGCGGACGTAGAACTGGTCGGCACCGCCGAACTGTCGGCTGCCCAGGATGTGCAGGGAAGGAATCGTATCACTCATCGGCCTGTCGGGGGCATCCTCCGGCAGTCCACCGGCTCCGCACTGTCAGTAACCGGCGGCCGGCGAGCGGCAGGAATCTCACCGCGCGGAATCCTGGTTCCGCCTAAGGTCCGCCCAGTATTTCAGGCCATACCCCAGCACCAGAGAGCAGACGAACGCCAGGCTGAGGTATTGGACGCCTTTCGTCACCTCGCCTTGTATCAGACCCGCCCCGATCAAGCAGGCAGTGACGCCCAAAGGCAGGAAGCCCAGCAGGCTGCCGAGCAGGAAATCCCGGTGAGCGACCGGCGTCAGTCCCAGAAAAACATTATTGTAGAAGCCGTTCATCGGCAATTGCCGCAACAACAGAACGGACAGCACACCGCGCCCTTCCAGGGTATCGGACACGCGTTTCAGCCGGGGGAAGTGCGCCAGGGTATAGTCGCGCCCGCGCCAGCGCACGAACAGAAAAGTGGCGTAAGACCCCAGCACGGTGGCGGCCTGGCTCCAGACCAGCCCCCATGCGAGGCCGAAGACCATCCCGGCCAGCGAGCAGACCAGCAGGCGGGGCACGCCGATCGCGGTCAGCGAGGCTGCCGCCAGGACGAATATCGCGGGCGCGGCCAGGCCGAAGACGGCCAATTCGTCCTTGATCGCCTGCCCCTGCTCCAACCAGCTCTTGAGCGGGGTGAAATAAACCGCCATACCCAGGGCCAGCACCAGCAAGAACACCCCGCCATTGACCAGCCCGCCGATGCGGCGGCGCGTCGTGGGTATTTCGATCGCGGAGAGTTCTATGTCGGTCATGCGGCGAAAGGGAAACTATCGGGAGCCTGATTTTATGGGATGACCGGAATTAAGGCCAGCCGCGGCGACGAGGCTCTTGCTATAATCCCCCCATTATCAACGCACACAGAATACATAGGAGTGGGCTCACATGGCTCTGATGAACGTCAGCTCCGGCAAGAACGTGCCGAACGACATCAACGTGATCATCGAGATTCCGGCGTACAGCGATCCGGTCAAATACGAGGTGGACAAGGAAACCGGCGCGCTGTTCGTCGACCGCTTCATGGGCACCGCCATGCAATACCCCTGCAACTACGGCTATGTGCCCCACACCCTGAGCGAAGACGGCGACCCGGTAGACGTGCTGGTGATCTCGCCCGCACGCTTGTTGAGCGGCTCGGTGGTACGCGCCCGCCCCATCGGCTTGCTGAAGATGACCGACGAATCCGGCGGCGACGCAAAGATACTGGCGGTACCCGCCGACAAGCTGACCCCGCTGTACGCCAAGGTCGGTTCATTCCGCGACATCCCCGAACTCCATCTTGCACAGATCGCTCACTTCTTCGAGCACTACAAGGATCTGGAACCCGGCAAGTGGGTGAAGATCGACGGCTGGTACGATGCCGAAGAAGCCAAGCAGGAAATTATCGACAGCATCGAGCGTTTCAATCACGCCAAGAAAAAGCCCAACTTCTAAAGGCTAAGCCGGGTTAGGCGTCGGCCGTAACCCGGCGGTTTAACAAGCTCCGCCAACGTTCCAACGCCGGTTCGGCGCAAAGCCTGCCGGCGAACTCGCCAGCCTCCTCCAGATTCTCCCGCGCCGCGCGGCTCAATTCTTCACCCAGCTCGAAACGCTCGCCCCGTAGACTCAGCAAGAAACTGGCCGGCGGCTCTTCTGCCTTGATCTCCCGATAAGCCTGCAAGACCGCGCCGGGGCTCATGGCATGGGTGGTATAGCTGGCGTCGCATTTCGGTTCCAGGCGGGCGAATTCGAAGGGCGGCCGGCAGGACAGATGGGCGTCGACGAACAAGACCAGGTCGCGGCCCTCCAGATCCAGCGCATGCTCGACCTGGAGTTGGAAATCGGTGAGATATTCGATGCCGGGAAATCGCTGTTCGGCCAGCCGCTCCAGCAGAAGCGGCCCTAGCGCATCGTCGCCCCGGCTCGGATTACCGTAGCCGAAAATCAGCAGTTTGGGGATGCTCATACGCAGACAGCCCTCCCCGGGATCAATGCGCGATACGACCGTCGCCGCCTTTCACCAGCCGGTCGACACGTCTCCCTTCGGCATCCAGCAACTCCAGTTCCAACGGCATTTTGCCCAGGGCATGAGTCGCGCAGGACAGACAGGGATCGTAGGCGCGGATGGCGACTTCCAGGTGGTTCAACAGGCCTTCGGTCAGTTCCCTGCCGTCCAGATAGCGCGCCGCGACCGCCCGCACCGCCTCGTTCATCGCCTGGTTGTTGTTGGTGGTGGATACGATGAGATTGGCCTTAACGACCTGATCGTTCTCGTCGATCTGGTAATGATGGAACAGCGTGCCGCGTGGTGCTTCGATCACGCCTATGCCTTCCAGCCGTTTTTCGCCCTTCGTCACCAGATCGGTACCCAAGATGTCGGGGTCGTTCAGCAGGTCGTTGATGGCCTCCGCGCAATGCAGCAGCTCTATCATGCGCGCCCAGTGATAGGCCAGCGATTCGTGCACCGGCCCGCCCGCACCCTGTGCCACGAACTCCCGCCGGGCGGCCTCCGCCAGCGGGGTGGATATGAAGTCGCAGTTGTTCACCCGCGCCAGCGGCCCGACCCGGTACCAGCCCTTTTCGCGGCCCAGTTCGACGACATAGGGGAACTTCATGTAGGACCAGGAACGCACTTCCTCGCGCAGATACTGGGTGTAGTTGCGGTAATCGACGTGATCGAAGACCGTCTTGCCGGCTTCGTCCTTCAGCCGCAACCCGCCGTGGTAGATCTCCAGAGCGCCGTCCGGCCGTGTCAGACTCAGGAAGTTGGAGCGTATGGCGCCGAAATGACGGTGGTATTCCTCGTTGGAGAGATAAACCTTCTTGATGAGCTCGACCACTTCCTGCGACCAGGCGAGGATATCGCCGATGTCCTTCAACAGATAGTCGCGGTCTTCCCGGGTCAGCGCCTTGTTCATGCCGCCGGGCAGGGCGGCGGTGCCGTGCACGCGCTTGCCGCTGATGACGCGGATGACCTCCTGGCCGTATTTGCGCAGCTTCACGCCCTTGAGCGCGGTCTCCGGGAATTCCTGCAACACGCTGATGATGTTGCGATGCGCGGCGGCGTCCTCGAAACCGAACAGCAGGTCCGGCGTGGACAGGTGGAAGAAATGCAGGGCATGGGATTGCAGGGTCTGGCCGAAATGCATCAGCCGACGCAGTTTTTCGGCCGTCGGCGTGAGCTGGTCGACTCCCACCAACTGGTCCACCGCCTTGGCCGCGGCCAGATGATGGCTGACCGGACAGATGCCGCACAAACGCTGCACCAGCACCGGCAACTCCCAGTAGGGCCGCCCCTGGATGAAGCGCTCGAAGCCCCGGAATTCGACGATATGCAGCCGGGCCTGCTTGACGTGATTATCCTCGTCCAGCAGCAGGGTTACCTTGCCATGACCTTCCACCCGAGTGACGGGGTCGATGACTACCCGCTTGAGATTTTCGGGGTTTTCCGCAGTTTCGAGATATTCGTACATGGCTGGAGTCCTCACGCCGATGGAGAATGCCCCGAATGATACACCAGCCAGAAAAACGCGCCGGCGAGGGATCTCTGCGGGAGCAGGAAAGCCCGCCCCCACAAACCGATCGGGCTTATTTCACCCGCATGCCCGGCTGGGCGCCTTCGTCCGGATTGAGCACGAAAATGTCCTTGCCCCCCGGCCCGGCGGCCAGCACCATGCCTTCGGACAGCCCGAACTTCATCTTGCGCGGCGCGAGGTTGGCGACCATTACGGTGTGCCGCCCGACCAATTGCTCCGGCTGATAGGCCGACTTGATGCCGGCGAATACCGTGCGGGTTTCGTTGCCCAGATCCAGGGTCAGCTTCAGCAGCTTGTCCGCGCCTTCGACATGCTCGGCATTGACGATCCTGGCCACGCGCAGATCGATCTTGGCGAAATCGTCGATGGAGATGGTTTCGGCGATCGCCTCGATTTCATGCTGCTGATGCTCAGCATGGCGCTGTTGGGAATGCGGCTCCGGCGCGGGTGCGGCGGCTTGCAGCGATTGTTTGTTGACTTCGAGCAAGGCTTCGACCTGTTTGGGGTCGACGCGGGTTAGGAGGTGCGAATATGTGTTTATTCTATGTCCCTCCTGCAGGTTTTTATATACATCCTTCCAAGTCAGCGGAGTGTTAAGAAATCCCTCCACCTGCGTCGTGAGTTTTGGCAATATGGGTTTCAGGTAAATTGATAGGTCACGAAAAAGAGATAGGGCGGTAGTACAGACTGTATGAAGCCGCGCTCTGTTTTCTTGGGTACCTTCTAATTTAGCAAGCTCCCATGGCTTATTTTCGTTAACGTATACGTTAGCCCTATCCGCCAACTCCATTATTTTACGAACAGCCCTCGCATAATCCCTATTCTCGTAGTATCCAGCAATTTCATCAGCATCGAATGCTGATGAATGCTGAACCTCACCAGTACCCGCTGCATCAAACTCTCCGAGTTGTCCATCGAAATATTTGGCAATAAAGCCCGCACAACGGCTCGCGATATTGACGTATTTCCCCACCAGATCGCTGTTCACCCGGGCAACGAAGTCGTCCAGGCTCAGGTCGATGTCTTCCATCGTGCCGTTGAGTTTGCAGGCGTAGTAATAACGCAGGGCTTCCGGATTCAGGCCTTGCTGGATATAGCTTTCGGCGGTGATGAAGGTGCCGCGCGATTTGGACATCTTCTCGCCGTTCACGGTGAGGAAACCGTGGGCGTAGATTTTGCTTGGCGTGCGGAAGTCCGAGTGCTCCAGCATCGCCGGCCAGAACAGGGCGTGGAAATAGAGGATGTCCTTGCCGATGAAATGGACCAGTTCGGCTTCGGAGTCCTTGTTCCAGTAAGCGTCGAAATCGGGAGCGCCCTCACCCCTACCCTCTCCCAAAGGGAGAGGGAGTGACTTTTCGCACAGGTTCTTGAAGCTGCCCATGTAGCCGACCGGCGCGTCCAGCCAGACGTAGAAATACTTGCCTGGCGCGTCGGGTATCTCGAAACCGAAATAGGGCGCGTCGCGCGAGATGTCCCAGTCGGACAAACCGCCGGACAACCATTCGTCCATCTTGTTGGCCGCCTCGGCCTGCAGGGTGCCGGAGCGGGTCCATTCCTTGAGGAAATCGGCGCACGCGCCCAGCTTGAAGAAATAGTGCACCGACTCCTTGCGCACCGGCGCCGCGCCGGACACCGCCGAGTAGGGGTTGACGAGATCGGTGGGCGAGTAGGTCGCGCCGCAGACTTCGCAGGAATCGCCGTACTGGTCCTTGGCGTGGCACTTGGGACATTCGCCCTTGATGAAACGGTCCGGCAGGAACATTTCCTTGACCGGGTCGTAATACTGCTCGATGGCGCGGGACTCGATCAGGCCCTTGTCCTTTAAGCGCTGATAGATAAGCTCCGCCTTCTCCCGCGTCTCATCGGAATGCGTCGAGTAGTAATTGTCGAACTCGATGTGGAAACCCGAGAAATCCCGGAAATGCTCGCCGTGCACACGGGCGATCAACTCCTCCGGCGTGATGCCTTCTTTCTCCGCCCGCAGCATGATGGGCGTGCCGTGGGTGTCGTCGGCGCAGACGTAATGGCATTCGTGGCCGCGCATCTTCTGGAAGCGGACCCAGATGTCGGTCTGGATGTATTCGACCAGATGGCCCAGGTGGATGGGGCCGTTGGCGTAAGGCAGGGCGCTGGTGACGAGGATTTTACGTTGCGAAGTCATGGGCTTGCGAAAGGAGCGTATTGAGACGAGCCGCGATTATCCCACACTCCGGACTGCGCTCCGAAAACCGCGGCTTACGGCACCACACCCCTGCGACTCGCCAAATTGCACCGCGTTTTGATGGCAGGACTCCTCTAGAGCGAGAGTTTGACGCCCACCCAGCCGGCGCGCGGCGCGCCGACGCCGATGAAGCGGGTGTCGGTGAAATCGGGACCCAGCACACCATCGACCTGACCGTAAGTGCCGAAAGTCTGGTAGCGCTTGTCGAACAGGTTATCGATGCGGGTAAACAGGGCGAAATGCTCGTTGTAGCGGTATTCGCCGTGCAGATTGAAAACCGCGTACTCCGAAAGCGGGCGATCCAGGTTGCCTTCGTCGCCGCGTAGATACTGGTTGCTGTTGAACACCATGTTGGCGCCCAGCACCAGACCTTTGATCGGTTCCACGTCGGCATGGATTTTCAACATATGGCGCGGGATGCCGGGGATGCGGTCGCCTTTTTCAACGGGGACTTCGCCATCCACCGCCTGGGGATTGTTCGGGCTGTTGGCCGTGAAGGGCGTGCGGAAAGTCGCGTCCAGCAAGGTGTAGTTCACACCCGCCCGCACCATGCCCACCTCGCCGTTGAGCCCCAGTTCGATGCCGCGCCGCCGGGTCTTGTCGATATTCTTAAAATATCCGGAGTTGGTGGTGGCCCCGGAGCTGATGAAGATGATGTCGTCGTGGTTTTCGGTCTGGAACACGCCCGCGCTCCAATTGAGCTTGCCGCCGATATAGCGGCCCAGGTCGCCGCGGAATCCGGCTTCCCAGGTCTTAGCGACCACCTGGTCGAGCGGCGGGTCGGACAGGAAGGCATTGGGCAGCTTGCAGGGCGCGTCCGGATCCGCACAGCTCAGCTCCATGGGCGTGGGCGCGCGGTTGGACTCGCTGTAGTTGCCGTACAGGCCCACTTCCGGCATGAACTTATAGGTCAGGCCGGCCGACGGATTGAAACGCTCGAACTTGTGGAATCCGTCCAGCCTGGGCTCGCCTTCTTCCGGGTACTGGTCCTGCATATTGATGAAGGACAGGTTGTAGCGGCCGGCCGCGGTGATGGCGAGTTGGTCGGTCACCGAGAAGGTGTCGGTGAGGTACAGGCCGTGATGGCGGACCTTGGCGTTCAGCCGCACCCGCGATTCGTTCACCTTGATGCCGCTGCCCACCGTGCCGCGGTCGTCGGTCAGGCTGGCGAGCTCGGTGTCGGACTCGAAGTGCACGCGCGCCTCGTCGTAGCTGCCGCCCACCACCGCGCGGTTGTCGAAGCCGAAGACGGGCTGGTTGAACGCCGCCTGCAGGCTGCCGCCATAGCCGCGCTGATGGGTCTGGCTGGTGTTGTTGGTCGCGCCTTCGACCGCGTCGCTGGCAGCCACGTCCTTGCCGTTGACATCGACCGCCCGGCCACCTGCGCCGCCGTCGTCACACAGAAAACCCTCGTCCCCCGCCGCCTCGCAGTCATCGAAGTCGCTATCGTCGCCGTTGAAAGTCTTGACGCGGTTCTGGCGGAAATAGGCGGTGCCGGAGAGTTCGGTCTGATCGGTCAGCCAGGTGCTACCGTCCAGGGAGGCGAGGAAAAGCCGGGTATTGGTACGGTCGGGATGGGTGAAGATGGCTTCCGGATCCTGTTTGAACAGCTGCTCCGGCACGGCGCCGTTGCCGATGAGATAGTTGTTGTTGGAAGTCAGGGTGAGATTCGCGGTGCTGCGGTCGTCCTTGTAGCTGAGCGTGCCGAAGCCCTGTTTCACGTCGGTCGGCGAGTAGTCGCGCCAGCCGTCTTCCTCGAAACTCTTGAGGTCCAGAAAATAGCCGAAGGTGCCGTTGTTCCAGCCGCTGATAAGCTCCTGGCTGTGCCGCCCCCAGGAACCGCCGCTGACTTCGATGGTATGGCCCGGTGCGGTGAAACCGGTCTTGGTGCGTACGGAAATCGCGCCACCCAGGCTGTTCAGGCCGTAGACCGGGTTGGAACCGCTGTGCAGCGACATCGTGTCGATGGCGCCTTCGGGCACCAGATCCCAGTTGACCGTGTCGCCGAAAGGTTCGTTGAAGCGTATGCCGTTGTAATAGACCGACAGTCCTTGCGGCAGTCCCAACAGGGGCGAGGCGGTGAAGCCGCGGAACTGCACGTCGGGCTGAAAGGGATTGTTCTGCGCGTCGTTGATGTTCACGCTGCCGAGGAAACGGCGCATGTAGTCCGCCAGGGACACGCTCTCCGTCCGGTCGAGCTGCTCGGACGTCGCGGTCTGCACCGGCGAAGGAATCTTGTCGGCCGGCAGGCCGGAACCGCCGATAGGCGTCTCGCCGACGATTTCCACCGTCTCAAGGCTCTGGACCTCCGCCTTGTTTTCATCCGCCGCCTGGGCGCCGGCACTGATGAGCAGCATGGCCTGGCAGAGGGCGCTTAGCCGAAAAACTCTGCACGATGGCGAATTTTTCCGTCGGGCGACGACATGAGAGGTGGGGCGGCGTTGAGGCTGGGCAGTCATGAATACCATTCCGGGCTGACGATATAAGAGGACGCAAATTCTCCCGGACAGCCCCCCTTCCAGTCATTAGGAAAAACTCCCGAATGCGGCATATTCCTGATTCACCGCGGCATCGGCTGAGCGTCCAGCAGTCCATTCAGACAGGCCCAGTCGAACGAATCGCCCGGATCGGTCTTGCGGCCCGGAGCGATGTCGCTGTGGCCGGCGATGTCGGCGCGCGACAGCGTCGGATAATGCGCGAGCAGACCGGCGATGACCTCGGCCAGGCGGCGATACTGGACGTCCGCGTAGGCGGTCTGTTCGTCGCCTTCCAGTTCGATGCCTATGGAAAAATCGTTGCAGCACTCGCGGCCCCGGTACACCGAAACACCAGCATGCCAGGCGCGCCGGTCGAACGGCACGTATTGCACGATTTCGCCGTCGCGCCGGATCAGCAGATGAGCCGAGACCCGCAACTGATGGATGGCGGCGAAATAAGGATGTGCGTCGGCCGGCAGAGTGCCCAGAAACAACCTGTCTATCCAGTCGCCGCCGAACTCGCCCGGCGGCAGGCTGATGCAGTGGACGACGATGAGCGCGAGGCCGGCCGGGTCGGAACGGTCGTCGCAATGAGGTGAGGGACATCGGCGGGCGCTATCCAGCCAGCCCTGTTCGATCTTCACGGCGTTTGTCTCACCAGCCGCCCGCGGGTACGGCGATCATCTGATAAGCCGTGCGGAATACCGCCAGCGGCAGCAGCAGGCTGTCGAATGCGAAGCTGAAGGGCAGGTCGCCCGCCGGGCAGCTCGGCGTCTGCAGCTCATAGCGCCGGAGGTAGTAGTCGTCGCCTTGCAGTGCCGCCCAGTCCAGTCGCACCCCGCTGTAGATGCGGGGCGCGTCGGCATGCGGTCCGTCGTGGGAAAGAAAAGTGCCGCAACCGGCCAGGGCGGCGGCCGGCACGAGCCACGCCACGCGACGAAGGCGCATGCGCTCTCAATCCACGTCCAGACGGCCGGCCAAAAGACCCAAGGGATCCTGATTGGACTTTTCCAACTGCTTGAGGATGCGCCGCTGCACGGTCGGAGAATCGCCCGGTCCCGCCGCATAAAACGGCTGTCCGTCGCGGCCGAAAAAGAATTCGACGGGACAGTCGGACGCATCGACGTCGCCGAACAACATGCGCGCCAGCTTGTAATCGGGATGCGGCTGAAATCCGAGCTTGCGCCCGTAAGCCTCGGCCGCCTCGACCAGCTTGCGGACATAGGCGGCGTCCAGTTCGACGAATTCTTCGTCGGAACTGGTTTTGAATTCCTCCAGCCGGGCCCGGTAATCCTCCTCGCTGTCGATGCCGGCCATGGCGTTCTTCACGCCCAGGCACCAGGTGTCCAGCAGGAACAGGCTGATGGCATAAGAGCCGTTGGGCAGCCGGCGACTGATCCAGATGGAGCCCAGCCCCGTTTCGAACAAGCGGGTGGGCACCAATACGTCGGCGACCGGCGCCTTGGACGCCGTCAACCATTCGGTAGCCAGCCCTAAGCCGGCCTGGCCAGCGCCGACCTTGCGGACTTCTTTGCGCTTGGCGGCTTTTTTCGCGCGTTTCTTTTGCAACGCCTTGGAACTGAGGGCCATCTTGCGTCTCTCGTCTGGGAAGGGATGCGCTATTTTACGGCCAGAGGGAACGCCCGGCGAGCAGAGCGATGCCAGTTCGGAACGATTGCGGTAGACTCCGCCCCATTCCTATGTCCGGGTGTAACGATGTCGATCAGAGTGAGGTATTTCGCCAGCCTGCGGGAAACCTTGGGCCGCAACGAGGAAAGCTTGTCCGCGGAGGGTATCGCCACGGTGAGCGACGTCTGGCGCTGCGTGAGCGGCGGCAAGCCGCTCCCGGATCATCTGCTCTGCGCGGTGAACATGGAATACAGCGAGGCAGGTACCGCCGTGCGTGACGGCGACGAGGTGGCCTTCTTCCCGCCTGTCACGGGTGGCTGAGATGGCCTCCATCGAGCTGCGCGACGCCCCGTTCCTGCCCTACCGCGAGTTGGAGGCCTTTCAGGCCGCTTTGCCGGAACTGGCCGGCCGCTACGGCGCGACCGCCAGCTTCGTGGGCAGCCTGCGGGATTTCAACGAAGGCGAAGCGGTGAGCGGCATGTTCCTGGAGCATTACCCCGGCATGACCGAACGCCGGCTCGCCGACATCGTGGACCAGGCACGGGAGCATTGGCCCTTCCTGGAAGCCCTGGTGATCCACCGCATCGGCCAGATAAGGCCGCACGAGGCCATCGTGCTGGTGGCGATCTGGTCGGCCCATCGCGGCGCGGCCTTCGACGCCTGTCGCTGGATCATGGAAGAGTTGAAAAACAGCGCGCCCTTCTGGAAAAAAGAAACCCTGCCGGAAGGGGAACAGCGCTGGGTGCAACACAATACCGACGGCTATTGACGCTTAAATCCGCACGCAGGCCTGCGGACATTGATAGGCGCGCCTCCGGCTTTTGCCCCGCCTAGTTTCCCGTATTCAGCCGGTAGCACGGCTCGTAATGGCTGCCGGGCAGCTTCATGCGGCCTTGAGCCACGAAGGCCGACAGCAGTTCGTCGAGCGGCTTCAGGATGGCCGGATCGCCCTTGAGTTCGAACGGTCCCCTTTCCTCGATGGCGCGTATGCCCTCGGCCTTCACATTGCCCGCCACGATGCCCGAAAACGCCCGCCGCAGATGGGCCGCCAGCAGATGGGGCGGCTGGTCGCGGTGCAGTTCCAGTTCCCCCATGTTTTCGTGACTGGGTTCGAAAGGCGTCTGGAAGGCGTGTTCGATCTTCAATAGCCAATTGAAGTAATAAGCGTCGTGATGGTGGCGGCGGAACTGCCGAACCGCCTCCACGCCTTGTTTCATCTCGCGGGCCACCTCCGCCGGGTCGCCCACGATGATGCGGTAATAGCGGCGAACCTCGGGGCCGACGGTGGCCGCCAGAAAGGCGTCGATCTGACGGAAATAGGCGGCGCTGCCGGCCGGCCCGGTCAAGACCAGCGGGAAGGGCAGATAGGTGTTGTCGGGGTGCAGCAAGATACCCAACAGGTAGAAAATTTCCTCGGCCGTGCCGGCGCCGCCCGGAAACACGACAATGCCATGCCCCAGGCGCACGAAGGCTTCCAGGCGTTTTTCGATGTCCGGCAGGATGACCAGTTCGTTGACGATGGGATTGGGCGGTTCCGCGGCGATGATGCCGGGCTCGGTGAGTCCCACATAGCGCGCTCCGGCGATGCGCTGCTTGGCATGGCCTATGGTCGCCCCTTTCATCGGTCCCTTCATGGCGCCGGGCCCGCATCCGGTGCACACCTCGATGCCCCGCAGGCCCAGTTCGTGGCCGACCTCCTTGGTGTATTCGTATTCGTCGCGGCTGATGGAATGACCGCCCCAGCACACCACCAGATTGGGGTTGACCTGGGGAATCAGCGACCCCGCGTTGCGCAGGATGTGAAAAACCGCGTTGCTGATGTCCTCGGTGCGGCCCAGATCGAATGCGGGGTTGGTGACGATCTCCGAGTTCGTGTAGACGATGTCGCGCAGCACCGAGAACAGGTGCTCGCGTATGCCGCGTATCATCTCGCCGTCGACGAAAGCGCCCGACGGCGCGTTCAGCAGGTCCAGCTTGATGCCGCGCGCCTGCTGGATCACCCGCACGTCGAAGGTGCGGTATTTGTCCAGCACCACCCGGCTGTCGTCGACATGGCTGCCACAATTCAACACGGCCAGGGAACAGCGGCGAAATAGCTCGTGGAGACCGCTGGCGCTGGTATCCAGCAACTGGGAGACCTCTTTTTTCGACAGGATTTCCAGGCGGCCTTCGGGGTGTATCTGTAGGTTGACGGTTTGCATCTATCGTGTGGACCCGGGGTTGGGAAGTCGGGGAGATATGCACAGTTCCTGTGGATAACTTTGTGCATTAATGCTGGGCGAAAGCCGCGAGCCCCTATGCTTTCAGGGGCCGTTTCGGATTGTCGCAAAATTGGTCAATTCGATGAATCAACGAAAAAACAATGACTTATAAGTTATTGTTTTGTGACGAGCGCCTTCCAGGCCTTGCATTCCGCGCATCACCCCGGTTTCGTTTCGACTGTGCACAATTCGGCCCAGGCCGGATGGCTTTCGATCAGACGCAAGGCTTCCGCCAGCAGATCCACGCCGGGCGGCACCCGATGCCAGGGCGAGGCGCCAGAAGGATGTGGCAGAGGAATCACGTCGACTGGCCGGCCGGCCAGGTCCACGCGGTGTTGGCGGCCGATGACGTCGATCAGTTTGTCGACCTCCAGCAGTCGCCCTATCGCCAGTTTGCCCACAGGAATGAGCAGACGGGGGCGCAGCAACTCCATCTCGCGCTCCAGCCAGGGAGCGCAGCGTTGAATTTCGACCGGATTCGGCACCCGGTCGCCGCCTTTGGGATGCTTGCCGGGGAAACAGCGACAGACCGCGGCCATGTATACCGTGCGGCGAAAAGTCGCCTCGTCCAGGCCGATGCGAGCGAACCACTTGAACAGCGTCTTGCCGGCGGTCCAGGCGAAGGGACGTCCGAGGGCGCCCTCCTTGTCGCCCGGCGCCTGGCCGATGAGCAGCACGGGCGAGACGGCCGGCTGGCCCAGAACGACAGGCCCTATCATGTCGGGACAAAGAGTGCAGGCCGCTAGGCGGCGCTGGTGTTCCAACAGCAGTTCAGCGGTCGGGGCGCTCATCGGTGCCGGTCGTGACAGTGACGGTATCGGCTCACCCGCGCAGCCTCCCTGTGGAAACCGCCCCCCGTCATCGAACGGGTGCTTCAGTGCGAGACACCGGCTTCCTGCTTGCCCCAAGCCAAAGTATGCAAGCGCATCAGCGTTTCGGGATCGGAAATCAGCGTGCGCTTTTCATGCGGACTCAGGTGCTCCGGCCCGTCTTCGATCAGCCGGTAGAGCAAGGCCTTGAGTTCGTGGCGCTGCCGCTTCCTGACCGGTCTTTGCGGCAACAAGGCCAGATGCAGGGCACACACGCCGGGATTCATGATGCTGGCCTGTTCCCCGGCGGGGTTGCGTTCGCTTTCCTCTTCCGCACGGGCCAGATTCTCGTGCAGCAACTGGATGACACGGGGCGCGTTCGTCTCTTCCGGCGTGAGGAAAAAACCCAGGCGACGCATGGCTTTGCCCAGGTGGGTGCTGCTGGAGACGATGGACACCGGTATGGCCAGAACCAGACCGGCCAGGACGGGAGTGAACCACCAGAAGAAGCTGGGAATATAGGTGTAGCTGACCCAGCCCGCGACCAGGCCGACCAGTGTTTGCCCGCCGTGGGCCGCCGTGGCTTCGCGCAGGCTCAAGCGGTGGTCGCCGCGATTCTGCGGCGGCCAGCCCACGCTCTTGCGCAAGAGGATGGCCAGCACGAACTTGCTCTGGTACAGCATCAGCACCGGTGCGGTCAGCATGGAAAACACGGTTTCCAGGAAGACGCTCAGACTCGCCCGGATATAGCCGCCGAAGGCCTTGACGCGCCGGGGTTTGAGAAATAACAGGAAAAGGCTGAGGATCTTGGGAGCGAACAACATGGCCAGGGTGGTCAGCAGCACGGTGGTCATTTCCACGGCGTAGGATTCCGGCCACACCGGATAAAAATTGTCGCCGAAGAAGTACACCGGCACCGTGCGGCTCTGCACGTAGGCCTCGAAGCCAGTGAACACCAGGAACAGCAGCCACAGCGGCGACGACACGTAGGACATGATGCCCATGACCATGTGCAAGCGGCTCAGGGCGGAAAACCCGCGCGCGCCGATCAGCTTCATGTGCTGCAGATTGCCCTGGCACCAGCGCCGATCGCGCTTGGCGTAATCGATCAGGGTGGGCGGCACCTCCTCATAACTTTCGCGGATTTCATAACCCAGCCAGACTTCCCAGCCTGCCTTGCGCAGCAGCGCGGCCTCGACGAAGTCGTGGCTGAGTATCTCGCCGCCGAAGGGCTCCCGTCCCGGCAGCTTGGGCAGGCCGCAATGCTGGACGAAAGGCTTGAGGCGGATGATGGCGTTGTGACCCCAGTAGTTGCTGTCGCCCATCAGCCACCAGGAACTGCCGGCGGTGAAGATGTCGCTGTACAGGCTGCTGCCGAACTGCAGGATGCGGGCGAACAGGGACTTGTGGTTGACCGGCAGCGGCGGCGACTGGATCAGGGCCACGCGCGGATGGGCCTCCATCAGGTCGACCATCTTGGTCAGGGCCGAACCGCCCATCAGACTGTCGGCGTCCAGCACCAGCATGTAACGGTAACGTCCACCCCAGCGCTTACAGAAGTCTTCCAGATTGCCGCTCTTGCGGCTCACGTTCTTCTCACGATTACGGTAGAAAATGCGGCCGTGGGCGTCGAAATCACAACACATGCGATACCAGTTCACCTCTTCCTGCACCCAGGTGTCGGGGTCGCGGGTATCGCTCAGGATGAACAGGTCGAACTCGCCGCCCCGTGCGGTTTCCAGCAAGGACTGGTAGATCGCGCGCAGGCCGGCGAACACCCGGGTGGGATCCTCGTTGTAGATCGGCATGACCAGGGCGGTGCGCGGAGGAGAGTTGTCCGGCACCGCATCCGCGGCACGCGAGGGCAGACGGCCGATCGAATATTTGTCGCCGCCGAACAGCAGCACCAGGAATCCGCTGACGGCGGTCCAGAAGGAAGTGCTCACCCACAGGATCAGCAGGGTGTAGAGCACCAGCAACACGATTTCCGAGGGCGTCAGGCCATTCTGGAAGAATGCGCTGGCGATCATCGCCATGGCGGCGAAAGTCGTCAGCAAGACCAGGGTGAAAAACAGGGTGCGGCGGAAAATGCGGCGACCGGAAGGTAACGCGGGTGCACTCGGTGGCATGGGCTATGGTCGTGTCTAGTTCGAACCGGAAAAGAAGAATGAGATCGGTTGTTCGTGCATGGACAGATGCGCCTCCGGCGGCACCGCCTGCGGCATGGCGGCACGCAGGCGCAGGGCCGTTTCGCCGGTCTCTTCGCCCAGGAAGAGCTGGTCCATATCCAGGTCGCCCGTGCCCCCGAGCAACAAGGCCGCCCGCGCCGCGGCCACCCGGCTCGGTTCCTTGTTGCCGGCCACACCCAATATCCTCGCGACGGACAATTCGAAACAGCGTTGCGCTTCTTCGAGCGCGCGGCGCTTCAGCTCCTCGATGGAGCCGGGCGCGACCTTGCCGCTGGCCCGGCGCAGGCATTCTTCGACCAGGACGTCGATGCGTGCGGGATCGTCCAGCCCCAGTCGGGCGAAATACGTGCCCAGCCGCTCACGGGCGCCCGCCAGTTCCGCCCGGTGCGGCAGCGACTCTTGCAGCAACGGGGCCGATGCTGCCTCGCTCACTTTCCGCTCCACTGGTAAACCCAGGTCTCGGTCAGGATCTCGCCGTTGGACTTGAGCAAGCCACGCAGTTCGACCGGGTCCTTGTCTTTTTCCGGGGTGAGTTCGAAGCTGAGGCGCCAGCCGCCGGTCGACGTATTTTTCTGCACCACGACGTTATCGATCTTGCCCGACGAAGCGCTGATATCCGCGTCCACCTTGGCCTTTTCCCCGTAGTGCTTCAGGGTCTTGCCCTTGAAGTCGACCACGAACTTGCGCACCTCGGATTTTAGCGCGTCGGTTCCGCCGCCGCCTATGCGGGTGGCGGCCACCTTGCCCAGCGCCGGGTTGGCGGGCTCGTCCAGGGTGAAGTGCAGGCGATACTGGAAGCTGTAATCCTTGCCGGGTCCCGTCGGTTTGTTGGGGATCCAGAAGCTGACGATGTTGTCATATTTTTCGGCGTCGCTGGGTATCTCGATGAGATAGGTCGACCCCGCGCCCCAGTCGCCCACGGTTTCCACCCAGGCGCTGGGACGTTGGTGGTAATGGGCTTCGAGATCCTGGTAATGATCGAAACTGCGGTCCCGCTTCACCAGACCGAAACCGACCGGCTTGTTGTCCTGGAATACGCTGATGCGCAGAATGCGGGGATTGTTGAGCGGGCGCCACACCCACTCGCCATTGCTGCGGCCGAGCAGCAGGCCATCGGAGTCGTGTACCTCGGGGCGGAAATCGTCAACGTAACGGTCGGTGTTTTCACCGTGGAAATACATGCTGGTCAGGGGCGCGATGCCGAAACGCTCGACCGCCTTGCGGAAGAAAACGTGGTTGGTCACGTCGACCTTCAAATCCAGGCCCGGCTGTATCACGAACTTGTAAGCGCCCGTGACGCTCGCGCTGTCGAGCAGCGCGTAGACGGTCAGCTCGCGCGCGTCCTTGGCCGGTTTGACCACCCAGAACTCGCGAAAGATCGGGAATTCCTCGGCCTTGGGCAGCCCCGTGTCGATGGCCAGGCCGCGCGCCGAAAGGCCATACGCCTGTCCCAGACCCACCGCGCGGAAATAGCTGGCCCCCAGGAACACGGCGATTTCGTCGTAGACGTCGTCATGACGGAGGGGATGATGGAAACGCAGGCCGGCAAAGCCGAGATCGGCCGGCGGAGCGGAAGGCAACTGGTTCTTGCCGAAGTCGAACAGTTCGGAGTTATAGGCCAGGCGGTTGGCGACGCCCTGGTCGATCACGTTGATATTCACGCGGTCGCGGAACATGAAGCCGCGATGGAACAACTGGATGTTGAACGGCAGGCCTTCATCCTTCCACAGCGCCTTGTCCGCCTTGTAACGGATGTCGCGGTACTGGTCGTAATCGAGCTTGCTCAGGAATTCCGGCATGCCGGCATCATCGCGAACATAGGGCTTGCCGGCCAACTCACGCGCTTTTTGTTCGACGTCCCCGAACTCGAAGGGCTTTTGCACGGGGGGAGCGGCGGGGGTGGCCGCCTGGACCGGCTTGCCATTATCGGCCGCCAGGACCGCCGGTGAGAACAGGAGCGGAATCAGTAAAGCGAGAATCCGTTTGGGTATGCGCACGGGGAATCTATCCTGAAGGAAAAGTGACATTGGGTGATGGATTAATGCGCACGCTCGGAAAGCGTGCCTGATATCGTTCGGGAATGCGAATATCACCTGTCGGGTGCCTATGGGGAGCAGTCCGCACACCGGGCCTCAGCGCCCTTCCAAAAAACCTTGTTATGGAAAATAGTATACCGTGCCTCCGGCGATTGCAGTATCTTGGCAAGCCATAAAGATTTGCGCCCGAGCCCAGCCCGACGCCCCACCGGCGTGAGCGAGAACCTCGCGCAAGCCGCCGGATTCCAGAGAGTCCTGACGATGAAAAGACTATTGCTAGTCCGCCATGCGAAATCCAGTTGGGACGACCCGGGCTTGCCGGACCGCGAGCGCCCCCTGAACAAGCGCGGCAAGCGCGACGCCCCGTGGATGGGCCAACTGCTCAAGAAACGGGGCTACGCCCCGGATCGGATACTGACCAGCCCCGCCAAGCGCGCCCTCAAGACGGCGAGCAAACTCGCCAAGGAACTAGGCTATCCCCAGGACCGCATCGAGGTTCGCGAGGGCATTTATCTGCGCGGGGTGGATGAATTGACCGAACTGATCGCCACACTGGACCCTGGCTGGCGCCGGGTCCTGCTGGTCGGGCACAACCCCGAGCTCAGCGAACTGGCCCATCGCCTGACACGAGCCGACCTGGCCGACCTACCCACCTGCGGTGCGGTATCGATCGCTTTCGACGCCGCGTCTTGGAGAGATTGCGCGCGGGGCGGCGGGCACCTGGAATTTTTCGAACGGCCGCCGAAACCGGACGAACGGCTCGACGCAAGCCGGGAATGAACGAGCCCCGGCTGCCGCGATTCAGGTCGCGGAGGGCCGCCTGCGCTCGCTATCGTCGGGCAGCACGATGTTGACCTCCAGGACTTCGCGGCTTTCATCCTGCTCCATGGTCACCGAAATGGCGTCCTGGTCGACCTGCACGTATTTACGGATGACTTCCAGCAATTCTTTCTGCAGCTTGGGCAGATAGTCCGGCGCGTTGCGCGCCGAACGCTCGTGCGCCACCAGGATTTGCAGGCGTTCTTTCGCGAGGGCCGCGCTCGACGGGCGCGAAGTTCGAAAATAATCCAGCAGTCCCATGGCTTAACTCCCAAACAAACGGCCGAACAAGCCTTTCTTCTCTTCGTCGACGAAGCGGTGCGGAACGTCCTCGCCCAGATAGCGGCGGACCACGTCCGAATACGCCTGGCCGGCATCGCTTTTGTCATCGAGGATCACCGGAGCCCCGGAATTGGACGCGCTGAGCACGGCCTTGGATTCGGGAATGACGCCCAGCAGATGCAGCGACAGGATCTCCTGCACATCCTCGACGCTCAACATTTCCCCCAGCTTCACGCGCTGCGGCGAATAGCGGGTCAGCAGCAGATATTCCTTGATCGGCTCCTCGCCCTGCTCGGCGCGGCGCGACTTGCTGGCGAGGATGCCCAGCATGCGGTCGGAGTCGCGCACCGAGGACACTTCGGGATTGGTCACCACCACGGCGTCGTCGGCGAAATACATCGCCAGCGTGGCCCCGCGCTCGATACCGGCCGGCGAATCGCACACGATGTAATCGAAATCTTTGGACAACTCGGCCAATATCCGCCCGACGCCTTCCGTCGTCAGCGAATCCTTGTCGCGCGTCTGCGAAGCCGGCAGGATGAACAGGTTCTCACAGCGCTTGTCCTTGATCAGGGCCTGGTTGAGCGTCGCCTCGCCGTTGATGACGTTGACGAAATCGTAAACCACGCGCCTTTCGCAGCCCATGATCAGATCGAGGTTGCGCAGCCCCACGTCGAAATCGATCACGGCGGTTTTGTGGCCCTGCAGGGCCAGTCCCATGGATATGGCGGCGCTGGTGGTCGTCTTGCCGACGCCGCCCTTGCCCGAAGTCACTACGATGATGCGTGCCACTGATGTCCTCCAAATGAATCCGAGAGTAGCGTGTTCATACTATAAATCGCCAATAATCAGCGAGTTATCGCGAAAGTAAATTTGCACCGGCCGGCCTCGCACCGATTCGTCGAGGTTCTCGCTCACCTTGTAATGGCCGCCGATGGCGATGAGTTCCGCCTGCAGATCGCTGCAGAAGATGCGGGCATTGAGGTTGCCCTGCACACCTGCCATGGCGCGGCCGCGCAAAGCGCCGTATACATGGATGTTGCCGTCGGCCATGATTTCGGCGCCCGCGCTGACCTGAGCCAGCACGACCAGGTCGCCGCCGGCCGCGTAGATGCGCTGGCCCGAGCGGACGGGTTGTTCGATCAGGCGCGAGCTTGGCGCCGGCTCCGGCGCTTTTGCCGCGGAAGCTCGCGCCGACGCAACCGATGGCTGATGCGCCGGTTCGTGCTTGCTTTCCGCCAGGACGGCCAGATCGGCATTGCGGGCGGCCAACTGCAATGGCTCGGAACCCCCACGCACCCCCACCGGCGCCACGCCGACTTCCCGCAGGACGGCGATCAAGTGCGGGAAGTCGACCAATACCTCCGGATCGTCGAGTTCGTGGAGGTCTATGACCAGCGGCGCGTTGCGGAAAAACTCCGGGGCCTGCTCCACCTTGCGCCGAAGCTGGTCGGCCACCGCATCGGCGTCGTCACTGAACAGCTTCAATATGGGCAGATGAATGGTGCCACCCTTGATTTCGAAAAGCTGCGATTGCGCGATCTGCGGTCTGGTTTCGGGATAGGGGGACGTCACAGGAGGGTCGACCGGGAGGTGGAGTTGCCCGGGATTGTATCACCCGGGCTTACGCAGATGCAGCATCGTGAACAGGCCCAGGGGCGGCAGGGTGTGACGGGCGACTTCGTGCAGGGAGGTGTGGGAGAGTATTTCCTGCAGTGCCATGTCCGGCCGCCAGCCCAGCTTGGCGGACAGCGGCGCCAGCATGGACTCGAAGTGGCGCCGGAAACCGCGCTCGGCGACGAAATGATTCACGATGATGACGTCGCCGCCCGGCTTGCAGACCCGTTCGATTTCGCGTATCACCTTGTCGGGCTCGGGCACCACGGACATCACATAGGCGGCGATCACGGTATCGAAATGATTGTCCGGAAAGTGCATTTTGCGGGCGTCCATGATCTCCAACTGGGTGACATGGCCCAGGCGCTTCTGGCGCACGCGGCGGTGGGCGCGCTCCAGCATGTCGGGCGAGATGTCGATACCGTGTACCTGATGTTCCCGACGGTAATAGCCCAAGCTGATGCCGGTGCCCACCCCGACCTCCAGGATGCGCCCCGGCTGCCGGTTGGCAATGCCGGCCGCCATGGAGCGCCCGCGGAAGCTGAGCATCCAGCCGAAGGTGTGGTCGTACACCGGCGCATAACGCGCGTAAGATTTCAAAATGGCTTCGAGCTGCATGGTGATCGATTCCCTCGGGTTCGAATCTGGACGACGGTGAAGCGGAAGTGTACCCCTCGAATGCTGCAGCGAGGATTATACAGACCGGGACACCGGATAGAGAGGAAGCCATAACGAGCGCCACCTGACACGAGCGGGGAATGAGTCACGATGGGCGAGATGCTGTACTGGCTGCTCGGAATACCGCTGGGACTGCTGGCCGAAAACTTCGGCGAATGGGCGGTGCACCGCTTCGTCCTGCATGGATTGGGCAAGCGGAAAACCAGCATCTGGGCTTACCACTGGCATGATCATCACCGCGTGACGCGCCGTCTCGGCATGCTGGATCCCGCTTACCGGAGGGGACCCAGGCCATGGAACACCTCGGCCAAGGAGCTGCTGATGTTGGGAAGTATTTTCCTGCTGCATGTGCCGCTGACACCGCTCGCCCCCGGCTATGTCACGGGCATGTACGCGGGTTTGATCCTCTACTTTTGCCGCCACCGCAAGGCCCATTTAAATCCCGCCTGGGCGCGAGAACATCTGCCCTGGCACTACCAACACCACATGGGCACGCCCGAGGCGAACTGGTGCGTCAGCTGGCCCTGGTTCGACTGGATCCTGGGTACCCGCGTGATCCCCGACACGGGCCGCGAGCCACAAAAAAAATCGGCCGGAGGGGATCCCCCCGGCCGATGAGACGACTGAAGCCACTCGCGGCGGATGGCTCGCTCTCAGGCGATGACATCCAGCAGCGTTCGTCTTTGCTCGCTTTCCGCGTCCAAGAGCTTGATCGCCGCCCTGGATTCGAGTTCCGCGCTTTTCAGCTCGGTAACGGGCTTGATCAGGTCCGCGGGTTTGCTTTCCGTATCCTGGGGCAAGGACGCCTTGGCGATTTGATCCGCAGCCTGATCGAGTCGATTGAAGCTGCGTTGGATGGCGGTCGATCCCTGGTGGTATGAAACGAGTCCGGTCAACATGGCACACCTCCTGGAGACTAACTCCGTGAGCCGTTCAATTTAGCGGCACCATCCGGGCAAACTTGAGCCGCCCCCGTCAGGTCATGAGTGTATCGACCAGATCGATCATGAACTCCATTTCCTCGTCGTCAACGGCTTCCCAGCGGGAAAACTTGAGCGCTTCCAAAACGCCGCGCCCCTTCTCGCAGCTATGCATATTCACCAGGGCGTCGAGCAATAACTCGCGCTGGCCAGCCAGGCGGGGTCCCAGCATCAGGGAATGGTGAACGACGTGGATATGGCTGCGCACCAGCACCCGCAACTGGTTGCGGATGACCGACGACAAATCGTCGTAGGCCTCCACCAGGAAAATGCCGGCGTCCGAATTCCGCCTGAGCAGTTCCTTGGCGACCAACACGTAACCGTCACAGGTTCGGGTCTGCACCGAGCCGGCATCGAGATCGGCCGGCTCCAGCATGATCATGCCCATCATGTGGACGTCCGGATCCTCGGTAATCGCCAGCCGAATTCCGGGCTTCAGGTCCTCCACATGGTGATACTCGCTTTCCGCACTCACGGCGATGAGCGCTTCGTCGGCCCGGCTCTCCGGCTTGACGAGAGGGCGAAATCCCTTGTCCCGAACCAACATGGCGGCATCGTAGGGGTTCGCGT
Organism: Methylococcus sp. EFPC2; assembly: GCF_016925495.1. Classification (NCBI taxonomy): domain Bacteria; kingdom Pseudomonadati; phylum Pseudomonadota; class Gammaproteobacteria; order Methylococcales; family Methylococcaceae; genus Methylococcus; species Methylococcus sp. EFPC2. The sequence goes on from NZ_CP070491.1 coordinate 3,185,738, forward strand.
AAATCAGGTCGACCGCGTCGGTCCGGATCGCCTCGCGCTGACTGTGGAAATCGTCGTAGATCTGCAAATGGACCGGCAGATCCAGCGTCCGCTGCAACCAGGTGTTGAATATGAACCAGCCGGAAAGATGGTCAGGCGTGAAATCCGGACTGACGGTAAACTGGAGGGTCATCGGCGTGCTCCTGCTAGAACAGGGTGGGATAGAGGCGGATGCATTCCTCGACCTTGCTGCGCGAGGGCTTGCGCCGCACCGAGGTATACCCCACGACCTGGCCATTCCGGACATTGGGGATTACGGTTGCCTTGACCCAGTAATAGCCGCCGTCCTTGCGCAGATTTTTGACATAACCCTGCCATTTTTCGCCGCGCTGCACGGTATCCCACAGATCCTTGAACGCCGCAGGCGGCATGTCCGGATGCCGCAGTATGTAGTGCGGGGCGCCGATCAACTCTTCCAGTGCGTATCCCGACATCTCGACAAACGACTGGTTGGCCTGGGTGATGATTCCCGCCGGGTCGGTGCGCGACACGATCAACCGCCCTTCCGGGTAAGGCGATTCGACGTCGGTGACCAACACCTTGCGCGAGGTGCCGTCCCAATAGCTGAGGGTGTATTCACGAAAATCACCGACGATGTCATCGGGCTGCATATCTTGCATGACTCACTCCATCCGGCTGCGAGAAGGGTGTCAGATCAAGGTGGCGATATTTTCCGCGGCGCGTTTGACGTCCAGGAAGATCAAGCCCAGCTTGGCGTTGGGCTTGGCCAGGACGGTCAAGACCGACTCCTTGCCGGCATAAGTCATCAGCACGTAGCCCTTGTCACCCTTGATGAGCACCTGCTCCAGGGCACCACGGGCCAGTTCGTGCGCGGTGCGGTCTCCCAGGGACAACATCGCAGCGCTCATGGCGCCTACACGGTCCTCGTCCATGCCTTGCGGCAGAACCGCGGCCATGATCAAACCGTCGGTGGAAATGATGCCCGAGGCTTCGATGTCGGCTGATGTGCCGTTGAGATCGGCAAGAATGGAAGCAAGCATATCTGCGCGCATAGTAAACGTTCTCCCGGGAGTGGATGAGGGTTGAGGATGGGAAACAGCGTCTGCCGACCCGTAATCGGGCGGGGCGCCATAAAGATCGGCGAGGATGGAATCAAACACTTCTTCACGCATGACGAGAGTGCTCTAGAAGACAACGATTAGAACCGACGCGGCCCCCATGACGGGTCACGATACGTGCGACTGCTCGTCGCCATAGCGCTGGCTCAACGCCCACACCAGCGAAAGGAAATCCGGCTGGTTGAAGCGGGGAAGCCCGGCAATGACCAGCACGAAGCGCTGTGCGCCGATGTAAAGCGGCCAGAAGCCCAAGCGGCTGCCGCCGGAAGCATCCACGACGGCCCAGGCGCTCGAATTCAGCCCCATGTTGTTGAGCAGCAGGCCGGTCCGCCGCTCGTGCAAGCTGGCTAGTTCCGCGCTGAGGGCGGAAAGCTCTTCCGCGGTTTCGTGCGGAAACCCGGAAGTGGCGAGATAAAACCCCTGGTTATCGGCCAGCAAGGCCTTGCCCTGACTGCTGAGCGCTTGCAGCAGACCGGGCAGCAAGGCCTCCAAAGAACCGGACGGACAGGTGCGTGGCGCCTCGAAACCTTGCAGCCAGTGTGCATCCTGGATGTGGTTCAAGAGAGCCAGAGCCTGCTCGGGCTCGTTCAGCCCCATCCAAAGAGACAGCGCTTCCCGGCCCAGGCGCGGCGTGACGGACTGAGCGAGCAGAGCGCGTATCAACCGCCTGGGAGGGTCCTCGCCGGGCGTGGCGACCGCATAAAACGCCCCACCCGGTGTCGGCGAGACATAAAGATGATCGGCCAACAAATAGGAGGCACCCACTTCAACCGACCTCGAGTCCGGGATCCAGGCTGTAGAGCAAGGCCTGCACGAGCACGGACACATCGGCGCGCCGACGGGCATCCACTTCGAATATGGCGGGGGTGAAGCCCATGGTCCCGGCATACTGATGATAGGAATCCAGCCTCGGCTCGGGGCTCAGGTCGGTCTGTGTCACGCCTATGACCACGGACGTCGAGGCGATGAATTCGCGGAACTTGCCGAGAAAGAACTTCATGTCCTGGAACGGATCCGCACGGGTATTGTCGAGCAACAGCACCAAGCCGATACCGCCGGTGGTCAGAATGTCCCACATGAAGTCGAAGCGCTCCTGACCCGGCGTGCCGTAGAGATGGATTTTCTCGCCGCCGGCCAGGTTCAGGATGCCGTAATCCATGGCCACCGTCGTGGACGCCTTGCGCGATTTCGTCATATCGCTGGCCGCCTCGTCGGTGCTCAGCGGCGGCACATCGCTGAGCGAAGCGATGGCCGTGGTTTTGCCGGCCCCGACCGGGCCGGTGAAAATGATCTTGTTGTATTGAATCATGCTGCGTTTATCCATGGGTTAACTCATCCGTAGCCGTTGCAGTATGCTTTTCAGGAGGGATTTCTTTCTCTCCGGCTGCTCGGGCGGATCTGGATGCGGAATCGGAGCGGTCGGGGTGTCCGGCATCACCTCTATCAGTCCCGCCGCCCAAGCCGCGCTGAAGAAGGCGAACACAAATTGCTGCCGGATGCCCAAAGCCTGCGCCACGTCGAAAAGACTACAGGGCCGATGGCGCAACAGGGCGGCGATCCGGAGGGCATGCGGGGTGATCAACACACGCGTGAAATTCGGCCAGCGGGTCAGGCGAACGGGACGATCCGGCGCCAGCCCCTGGGGAATGCGTCCTTTCGACGTCCAGAGGGCGATTTTCCACAGCAACGCCGTCGACGCCGCCGCCTTGTCGTGTCCGGCCAGCAACTGGGCCTCATCGGCGGCCACCTCCATCAGCGAGGTGCGGGAGGGGTTAGCGCCACCCAACTCGATGTTGGCCACCTTGTGGAATGGTATGCTGCAGGCGGCCCTGATCTGAGCCTCGTCGGCGTCCACCCAAATTTTTCTCTGCTGAGGCAGCAGGGCGATGGCCTTCCAGGGAGTCTGCACCCGCAAGGCGATTCCCGTGTTTTCGGCTCGCTCCCAGGCCTTATGGACCATGCCCTGGAGGTATTCGTCCGGCTGGTAGTACAGATCGCCCCACTGGGAAGGGTCGTGGGCATCCACGTCGTCGCGCCGCCCGAGATAGGCACCGAAGGCTTGCTCGTCCAACAGCATGGCGACCTTGTGCGTTCTGGGTTCCGTGCCCTGCGTCGCGGTCACCACCTTCATGGCGGGTTTAGCGGCGGGCGTTGCCTGATCCTTTTCGGAGGCATTCGTCCTTGTCACCAGGGCGCGCATTTTTTCCAGCGCGGCAAGCAGATCCTCGCTGCGAGCCGGTTTCTTGACGAACACGCTGTCCGGATCGAGCCCCTGCACGGCCAACGCCAGCACGATGCTGGGCCGACCGGGATGAATCTGTTGCCGCGCGGCGTAGAGCCGCTTGCCCTCCGGGTTGTCCAGGTCGACCAGCAAGGCCTCGGCCTGGCTCGGATCGGCGACGATCACCGCCCGGTTGGAGCCGGGACCGCGCAGGAACAGGCGAAACAGATGGAGGGTCCTATCGTCCAGGCCGATGGCGCCCAGCTTGAGGAGCTCGACTTCGGCAGGCTTATTCACTGCCGCGCTCCCCCGTGCCGTCGCTGGCCCAGCATGGCGGCAAGCCGCCTAATTCGGTGCCAAGCCGGCGGCGGAAATCATCCCGTCTAGCGTGATCACGGGTCGCCCGGTATAGCGACAGCAGTTCGACCCGCAAGTCATCACGCTCAGGCTGTCTGCGCACGGCGTTTTCAAGCAGGTCCATAGCCTGTTCGAGCTGGCTGTATTCGATAAACTCGCGCGCCTCCTGCAAGGGATCCCGTATTTCGACCTGTTCTCCCTCCCGCACGTGCAACAGGCCGGTTTCACCTTCCACCCCCTCGCTCAGACACGCACTGCGACTCCGCGGCGACATGGGCGGCCGCCGGCCGGATTCCAGCCAGAGGCGCAGCGCCTGTTCCTGTTCCGCGGCGAGCCGATCACGGCTGGCGGACAACATGCGCCTGCGCAACTCCCTGCCGTGGTGGCCCAGAACGGCGAACAAATCGAGCAGGGCTCCATAAAGCGCTTCACTGTCAAGCGATCGGTAGGCATGGTGTATACGCCGGGTGTGTCGCGCGAGGTCTCCGGGGGCTGCGCTGACAGCCTGGGCGAGCGCATCGCCGAAGCGCGCAGGCAGGTCCGGCAAATAGGGCAGCCACCGCTGTGATTCACCGATGAGGAAAGCCAGTTCGCTGCATGGCGCCTCATTCAGTGTCGGAGTAAGGGCTGCGGCGTCCCCAAGCTGCCCGTAGATTGCCTGTCCCATAAATCTCCCGGAAATTGCTGCGGAAATTCGATGGCGGCAAAGCATAGAAGAATTTTCGCAATTGGTAAGCGCATCGGGCGGCCGAAGATTCTGTCCGGGGCAAGGTGCGGCGGCGGGCCTCTTCAGTCCCGGAAAAGCGCGCTAAGCCCTGAAACTTCCGGGGACTTTCCAGCCGTTTTTGACTTCCCGCCGGCACCGCGCCATGCTTCCCGCCCGTTCAACCCACCGTCGAGGAATTGCCATGACCATACAAGCTGGAGACCGTTTGCCAGACGGTACGCTCACCGAATGCACCGAATTCGATCCGGCCACGAACTGCCCGCTGAATCCCCAGTCCCTGGCCGTACAAGACTTGATCAAGGGCAAGAAAATCGTGATCTTCGCGGTACCCGGCGCGTTCACCCCCACCTGTTCGATCAAGCACTTGCCCGGCTACGTCAAGCACTACGAGGCGTTCAAGGCCAAGGGCGTCGACGAGATCTGGTGTCTGTCGGTCAACGACGCGTTCGTCATGGCCGCCTGGGGCCGCGATCAACATGTGAACGGCAAGGTACGCCTGCTAGCCGACGGCAGCGCCCTCTACACGACCCAGCTCGGCTTGAGCCAGGACCTGACCGCGAAAGGATTGGGCGTGCGCAGCCTGCGTTATGCGCTGATCGTCGAAGACGGCGTGGTCAAGCATGTCGCGGTCGAGGCGCCCAGCAAGTTCGAGGTCTCGAACGCCGAAGCCATACTCGCCGCCCTGTAATCCCCGAGCATCGAGGAGTCAATACCCATGAAAATAGGCATCGCATCCGATCACGCCGGTTTCTCGCACAAGGAAGCCCTGCGCCTCTGGTTGGCCGGCCTGGGCCACGAAGTCGTCGACTATGGCTGTTTCAGCGACGAACGTACCGATTACCCCACCTGGATACGCCCCTGCGCCGAAGCGGTCGCACGCGGCGAGGTGGAACGCGGCATCGTGCTGGGCGGCAGCGGCAACGGCGAAGCCATCGTCGCCAACCGGGTCAGGGGCGTCCGTTGCGGCTATTGCTTCAACGAAGAAACCGCCTTCCTGACCCGCTCCCACAACGATGCCAACTGCATCGCGATCGGCCAGCGCATCATCGACCTGGATACCGCCAAGAAAGTCGTCGAGACTTTCCTCGCCACCGAGTTCGAAGGCGGACGACACATACCCCGGATCGTGGCCATCGACGACTGAGCTCCGGCCGCATGAGCAATCTGGCTTTCGCGCAGCGCGATTTGGCCGTGCTGTGGCACCCCTGCACCCAGATGAAGGATCACGAGGCGCTTCCGCCGGTGCCGATACGCCGGGGGCAGGGGGTCTGGCTGGAGGATTTCGAAGGCAAACGCTATCTGGACGCCATCAGCTCCTGGTGGGTCAATCTGTTCGGTCATGCGCACCCTTACATCAACGACGCCATCAAGGCCCAGTTGGAGCAGCTGGAGCATGTGATACTCGCCGGCTTCAGCCACGAGCCGGCCGTGCGTCTGGCCGAACGGCTCACGCACCTGGCCCCGCCCAGCCTGAGCCGCTGCTTCTACGCCGACAACGGCTCCTCGGCCGTGGAGGTGGCGCTGAAGATGAGTTACCACTATTGGCGCAACCTGGGGAAAACGCGCAAAACCCGCTTCGTCACGCTGGAAAACAGCTACCACGGCGAAACCCTGGGCGCGCTGGCGGTGGGCGATGTGGCCTTGTACAAGGAAACCTACGCGCCGCTACTGATGGACGTGATCACCGTCCCATCGCCCGATTGCTTTCATCGCGAGAAGGGCGAGAGCTGGGCGGATTATTCGGCACGGCGCTTCTCCGACATGGAGAAAACCCTGGCCGCACATTCAGAGGAAGTCTGCGCGGTCATCGTGGAACCCTTAGTGCAGTGTGCAGGCTCCATGCGTATGTACGACCCCGTGTATCTGAAGTTGCTGCGCGAGGCCTGCGACCGCTACGGCGTGCATTTGATCGCCGACGAGATCGCCGTCGGCTTCGGCCGCACCGGCAGCCTGTTCGCCTGCGAACAGGCCGGCATCACGCCGGACTTCCTCTGTCTATCCAAGGGGCTGACCGGCGGCTATCTGCCGCTTTCCGCCGTGCTCACTCGGGAAACCGTTTATCAGGCCTTCTACGGCGATTACGCTACGCTCAAGGCCTTTCTGCACTCGCACAGCTATACCGGCAATCCGCTCGCCTGTACCGCCGCTTTGGCCAGCCTGGATTTGTTCGAACGCGATGACGTCATCGCCCGCAACCGCATCCTCGCCCGGGAAATGGCGGATGCCACGACAGGCCTGGCCGACCACCCGCATGTCGCGGAGGTGCGCCAGACCGGGATGATACTGGCGGTCGAGTTAGTCGAGGACAAAAATACCCGCCAACCCTATCCCTGGCAGGAAAGGCGGGGGCGGCAGGTCTACCGCCACGCCTTGAGCCGCGGCGTCTTGCTCAGGCCCCTGGGGGACGTCGTTTATTTCATGCCGCCCTACGTGATCGCGCCGGAGCAAATCCGCCTGATGGCCGACGTCGCCCGCGAGGGCATAGCCCTGGCCACGGCGGACTGAATGCGCATTTCCCGTTTCCATCTGACCCAGCCATTGCAAGCCGGCGCCACGATCGCGCTCGACGACGAGCGCGCGCATTATCTGCGCACCGTGCTGCGTCTGAAAAAGGGCGCCGAGCTGACGGTGTTCAACGGGGAAGGCGGCGAATACCCCGCGGTATTGGTGGAATGTCATCGTGAAGCCGTCCGGCTGGAACTGGGCGAATTCAATTCGCGCGAAGCGGAATCACCGCTCTCCACCTTCCTGGGCCTGGGCATTTCGCGCGGGGAACGCATGGACTTAGGTATACAGAAAGCGGTCGAACTCGGTGTAACAGCCATCACTCCCCTGCTCACCGAGCGCTGCGTGGTGCAACTGGACGAGGCGCGCAAACAGCAGCGCCGGCAGCACTGGCAACGCGTCGTGCAAAGCGCCTGCGAGCAGTGCGGACGCAACCGTATCCCCCCCATCCATGAGCCCGAGAAGCTGGAACACTGGCTGCCCCGGCAAACCGGCACGCGACTCTTTCTACACCCCCATGGCGGCCGGACGCTGAACGAACTTCCACGACCTGACAGCTCCGTCACCCTGCTCGGCGGCCCGGAAGGCGGATTCAGCGAATTCGAGGGCAAGATGGCGCTGGGAGCCGGATTCACGCCCCTGCGCTTGGGTCCGCGCATCCTGCGCACGGAAACTGCGGCCCTGGCAGCCTTGGCCGCGATCCAGGCCGTTTGGGGCGACTTTCGTTGATCTGGATCCGGATAAGCCCCTGTTTTCCGTATGCTAGAATCCCGCGCGCCGGGCACCTGCGCCCCGATCGCGCACTCTCCCGCTCCGGAGACTTTCAACCATCCTAAAACATGAGGAAATCAGGCCATGAGCGCTCCCGATATAGCATCCGTGAAAGCCTATTTGATGACCCTGCAGGACAACATTTGCCGGTCTTTGGAAGGCGAGGAACCGAGCGCTCGATTTCAGGAAGACGTGTGGAGCTATGACAGCGGCATCGGCGGAGGCCGCACCCGCGTGCTGGCCGGCGGCGACACCTTCGAACAGGGCGGCGTCAATTTCTCCCACGTGATCGGCAGCAACATGCCGCCGTCGGCGACCGCCCACCGGCCCGATCTGGCAGGCCGAAGCTTCCAGGCCGTGGGGGTGTCGCTGGTGATCCATCCGCGCAATCCCTATGTCCCGACCTCCCATGCCAATGTGCGCTTCTTCCTGGCGGAAAAAGAAGGCGAAGAGCCGATCTGGTGGTTCGGCGGCGGCTTCGACCTGACGCCTTATTACCCCTACGAAGAAGACGCCATCGCCTGGCACCGGACGGCGCGTGCGGCCTGCGAGCCTTTCGGCGCCGAGGTTTACCCGCGCTTCAAGAAATGGTGCGACGAGTACTTCTTTCTCAAGCACCGCAATGAAACCCGCGGGGTAGGCGGCCTGTTTTTCGACGACCTGAACGAATGGGGTTATGAGCGCAGCTTCGAGTTTCTGCGCAGCGTCGGCGATCATTACATCCCCGCCTATCTGCCCATCGTGCAGAAGCGCAAGAACACCTCTTACGGCGAGCGCGAGCGGGAATTCCAGCTCTACCGCCGCGGCCGCTACGTGGAATTCAACCTGGTGTTCGACCGCGGTACCTTGTTCGGCCTGCAGTCGGGCGGACGCACCGAATCCATCCTGATGTCCTTGCCCCCGGTCGCGCACTGGCGCTACAACTGGAAACCGGAAGCGGGCACGCCCGAAGACAATCTCTACCAGAATTTCCTCAAACCCAGGGACTGGCTGCAGGCCTAAAACGCAACAAGGCCCGCCGTAGCGTGACGAGCGGGCCTTGTTGCCGGAGCGGGAGATGATCAGGACTTCTGGGGCTTGACCGGCTCCTTGAGCGCGCTGCTGTTGCGCTGCGAGAGCTGGGCAATCAACTGATCCAGCGAACCGGTGCGGGCGATGTCGTTGGTGAAACTGGTGCGGTAGTTCTGCACCAGGCTGACGCCTTCGATCAGCACGTCGTAGACCTTCCAGTCACCCTTCTGGTTGACCATGCGATAGTTCACGCCGACGGGCTGTGCGCCGGGCTGAATGATTTCGGTGCGGACCACCACGCGCTTATCGCCTTCTTCGCTCTTCAGCGGCAGATAGCGGATCGTCCAGTTGGCGTACTCGGTAAAGGCGGTGGTGTAAGTACGCACCAACAGCAGCTTGAACTCTTTCTTGAAGCGGACCTGCTGTTCCGGGGTGGCGGTTTTCCAGTATTTGCCCAGGATCAGCACGGCGACGCGGTCGAAATCGACATGCGCTTCGAGGACGGTTTCGACGAATTGCGTAGCCTTGAGGAAATCTTTCTTGTACTCGGGCCGTTGCAGGGTTTTCTGCATCTGGTCCGAGGTTTCCTGGATAACCTGTTGCGGCGGCAGCAAAGCATCCGCGGCATGCAGCGCGCCCGACGCCAAGGCCAGACCCAGCGCCAGCAGCCAAGCCAAACCGAACCAGGGTTTAGTCGATTTCATTGAAATACTCCCGCAATCCAATCATTTTAAGATGCATTTATCATAACGCGTGCGCATCGAATAAACTACCGGGCCCCTTGCTATACAGCCCGACTAAATACCATGCGCGAAGACCGCAATAATAGCACTTCCCACCCGTTTACCCGACCTCGCCGCCTGCGCCGAAACGACTTCAGCCGCCGGCTCGTGCGCGAACATCGTCTCACGGCCGACGACCTGATTTATCCGGTGTTCATCCTGGAAGGCGAAGGCCGCCGCGAACCGGTTTCCTCCATGCCGGGCGTCGAGCGACTCAGTCTGGATCTGCTGCTGCGCGAGGCGGAGTCCGCCTTCCAGCTGGGCATCCCGGCGCTGGCCCTGTTTCCGGTTACGCCCACCGAACGCAAGAGCCTGGATGCGGAAGAAGCCTACAATCCGGAAGGGCTCGCCCAGAGGGCGGTCCGCGCGCTGAAGCGGGCCCTGCCGGAACTGGGGATCATCACCGACGTCGCGCTCGATCCCTTCACCTCGCACGGCCAGGACGGACTGGTCGACGAAAGCGGTTACGTAGTCAACGATGCGACCGTCGAGGTGCTGGTGAAACAGGCCTTGTCCCACGCGGAAGCGGGTGCGGACGTCGTCGCCCCATCCGACATGATGGACGGGCGCGTAGGCGCCATCCGCCGGGCGCTGGAGGCAGGCGGACATGTCAACACTCGCATCCTGGCCTACTCCGCCAAATACGCTTCCAGCTTCTACGGCCCGTTCCGCGATGCGGTGGGCTCGGCCGCCAACCTGGGAGGCGGCAACAAATACAGCTACCAGATGGATCCCGCCAACAGCGACGAGGCCTTGCGCGAAGTCGCCCTCGATCTCCAGGAAGGCGCGGACATGGTCATGGTCAAGCCCGGCTTGCCCTACCTGGACATCGTGCGCCGCGTGAAAGAAACCTATGGTGTGCCCACCTTCGTTTACCAGGTCAGCGGCGAATACGCCATGCTGAAGGCGGCCGCGCAGGCAGGATGGCTGGACGAGAAAGCGACGGTGCTGGAATCTCTCCTGGCCTTCAAGCGCGCGGGGGCCGACGCCATCCTCAGCTATTTCGCTCCGCAGGTCGCCCGCTGGCTGAAGGACGAGCAACGATGACCGATCGCTACGCGGTGTTCGGCCACCCGATCGGCCACAGCAAGTCGCCGCGCATCCACGCGCTGTTCGCCACTCAGACCGGGCAAAATCTGAGTTACACCGCTCACGACGTCCCGGCCGAAAACTTCGATCACGCGCTGGATGCCTTTTTCGCGTCGGGAGGCAAGGGGATCAATTGCACCGTTCCACTGAAGGAACTGGCCCATGGTCGGGCGGACATCCTCAGCGAACGCGCCGAGCGCGCCAAGGCGGTCAACACCCTGGCCGTGGATGAAGACGGACGGCTTTACGGCGACAACACCGACGGCGTCGGCCTGCTGCGCGACCTCACCGTGAACCTCGGGCTCGCCCTGCAAAACCGCCGCATCCTGCTGCTAGGTGCCGGAGGGGCGAGCCGCGGCATACTCCAGCCGCTATTGGCCGAGCAACCGGAACGCCTGTTCGTCGCCAACCGCACCGTCGAAAAGGCCATCCAGCTCGCGGGTGAATTCGATGACTTGGGACCGGTCACCGGTGTCGGATTCGATGCCTTGTCCGGCCGGCAATTCGACCTGATACTGAACGCCACCGCCGCCAGCCTCAGCGGCGACCTGCCGCCCCTGCCCGCCGGTGTGCTGGCGCCGGGCGGGGTTTGCTATGACCTGGCCTACGGCAACCAGCCGACCGCATTCGTGCGCTGGGGTCAGGAACATGGGGCGGCGCGTAGCGTGGATGGCTTGGGGATGCTGGTCGAGCAGGCGGCCGAGGCCTTTTATCTGTGGCGCAAGCTCAGGCCGGAAACGGGCCCGGTCATCGCGCTGCTGGACCGGGAAAGATCACTCGCCGCGTGATAGGTAGGCGTCCTTGAGCTCGACGTAGTGGCGGGGCGAGAAGCGCAAGTAGGCCTTCTCCTGGTCCGTGAGCGCCCGGGCCTGCTTGGCGGGCGAGCCGACATACAGAAATCCGGATTCCAGACGCTTGCCCGGCGGCACCAGACTGCCGGCCCCCAGCATGACCTCGTCCTCGACGACGGCCCCGTCCATGACGATGGCGCCGATGCCGATCAGGCAGTGGTCGCCGATGGCGCAACCGTGCAGCACCGCGCGGTGCCCCACGGTGACGTGACGTCCGACGGTGAGCGGATGCCCCACCGCCGAGAATTCGCTGCCGCCGTGGGTGACGTGCAGCACGCAGCCGTCCTGGATATTACTGCCCTCGCCGATGCGGATGCGCTGCACGTCGCCGCGCACGACGCTCATGGGCCAGATCGAAACGTGATCGCCCAGCGTCACGTCGCCGATGACCAGCGCGCTGTCGTCGACGTAAACCGCATGCCCCAGACTGGGCCATACCCCCCTATACGCTTTAATCGCCACCATTACCCCTCGTTTTGCCAAATGCCGCGGCCGACCGGCGGCTGTCTATACTAAGCGACGGCCGTTCGGGCCGGTCATCCATGAGGAGAACGCCATGTTAAGTGTGGGCGGATTCGTCCTGCTCGGTATGCTGGTCGTACTGAGCCTCTACGTCATCGTCATCTACAACCGCTTCGTCAGCCTCAAGCATGATACCGCAAAGGCCTGGGCCAACATCGACGTGCTGCTGAAGCAGCGCCACGACGAACTGCCCAAACTGGTGGAAACCTGCAAGCAATACATGAAGCACGAGCGCGAGACGCTGGAGCGGGTCATGCAGGCGCGTGCCGGCGTCTCGGCGGCGCGCGAGGCGAGCAACCTGCCGGCGCTGGGGGCGGCGGAAGGACAGTTACGCCGGGGGCTGCTGCAATTGTTCGCGGTGGCCGAAGCCTATCCGGACCTGAAGGCCGACACCGCCTTCCGCAACCTCGAAGCCCGCATCACCGGATTGGAAAACGCCATCGCCGATCGCCGCGAGTTCTACAACGATACGGTCAACAACAACAACGTGCGTCTGGAGCAATTCCCGGACGTGATCATCGCCCGTTTGTTTGCCTTCAAACCCTTCCAGTTGTTGGAATTCAGCGACGAGGAAAAACAGGACGTCGACCTGCGCGCTCTGTTCTCCTGACCATGCAGCCGTCCGGCTTGGCCCTGCTGATAGAGCTGATCCACTCGGCCGGCGCCCATGCGTTCTGGTTCGCCTGGAGTGGGGCGGTGCTGCTCGATGTGGTTCTGCTGTGCCTCGGGTTTCGCGCCCTGCACCGGGCCCGATTGATGACCGACATGCCGACCGCCAAACTGCGCTCGGCCGCCCAGGGTTACGTGGAACTGGAAGGCTGGGCTCGCATGATGCCCGGCGAGCCGGTCCATGCGCCGCTCAGCGGCCTGCCCTGCGCCTGGTATCGCTACAAGATCGAAAAGCGCGAGCGTGACGCCTACGGTCGCGAGGACCTCTGGCGCACCCTGGAGTCCGGCACCAGCGAGGCCATCTTCCATCTCGAAGACCCCACCGGCCGCTGCGTCGTCGATCCCGACGGGGCGGAAGTGATTCCCTCGGTGCGCCTGTGTTGGCGCGGGCATGCCGAAAAACCCGGCGGCGCGCCGCGCGTGACCGGCTTCTGGAGCCAGCTCTGGTCCACCGGCCCCTACCGCTATACCGAATCCCGCATCAACGATTATGACCGGCTCTACGCGGTGGGACAGTTCGTCGGCTTGGGTGGTCACGAAACGGCGAGCCTCAACGACGAGGTCCGCGATCTGCTGACGACCTGGAAACGCGATCGCGCCGCACTGCTGCGGCGCTTCGACGCCGATGGCGATGGCGAAATCAATCTCGCCGAGTGGGAGGATGCGCGACGCGACGCGGAAAGCGAGGTGTTGGCGCGTCACGCCGCGCGCCCGCCCCAAGCGGAAATCAATCTGATGAAAAAGCCGGCTTACGGCCGGCCCTATCTGCTCTCCTGCTTGTCGCAGGAAACTCTGGTCGCCCGCGCCCGCGGGCGGGCCGGCGCCTGCCTGGCCGGATTTCTATTGCTGGGCGCGACCTTGGTCTGGACGCTACGAGTCCGATTGGACTGAAGAATCAGCCTTCCACGCCAACGACGCCGAAATGGCTGAACGAGAAATTGCTTTCGATCAGCCTTTCCAAACGGCAGTTTCGGCTATGGCCGGCGGTTTCCAGGCGCACGATCTGGCCGAGCTGAAAGCTCGCGGGCGGGGTGATGAGGCTGGAAGACGCGCCCAAACGCTTGTTGACCGGAAGCAACAAACCGTGCCGTTCGTCTTCGAAGCTGCCGGAAACGCTGATGGCCACCGGCGTGGAGGCTGGCGACAGCAGTTCGACGCCCAACAGCAGATTGTCTTCGCTATCATGGCTGAGCCAGCGAACCACGCCGACATTCAGATTGCCGTCTTCATCAGGCACGCCGATCAGTTCGTCCACTCTGACACAGGACAGTTCTTTGCTCACCCAGCACAAGCAGTATCCGTGCGCGCTGGCGTTCACCGTCCAGGCGAGCGGAATGGCGGGATTGCGCCCCGGCGACAAGGCCAGTCCCCGGTCCGTCCAGATGTCATCCTGGCGCACCTTGGATTGCTCGCCGCGCCATCGCTGACCGATGGATGTCTCGCTGCGCATATCCCGCCTGTCTTGGTCACGTTCGTCACGATCGGTCAATTGCAACGTGTAATCGGGGACATCCAGCAAGGTAACGCCCCTGACCTGAACCACGCTGGTAGCGCGTTTGGGAGCGCTCTTGACCGGGCCCCGATCATCGCCCGTCATGGCCAAGGCCAAGTTTTCCAAGCCCAGGGTGAGCGTGCGCTCCTCCCGCGAAGGCAGACGCGACGACTTCCGGCGCTCCGGTGCCGCAAGCGACTGGATCAGGCGCTTCAACATCGTACGGCGCATGCGGATGCCGCTCCAACGCCGGCTCTCGGCCTCGCCGTAGTAGGCCAGCGCTTGCCGGACGAGTGTGCGGGTGAGGAGAAAACGGAATTTGGCGTCGTCGCCCTTGGGCCCCGCCTGGATAGGCCGGGGCGGTTCGTCGCCGCCGAGATCGAGTGAGAACGCCGCCGATTCGTCGGCCCGTCGCGGCTCGGCGTTCAGCTCGGCGAGATGGGCGAAGCGCCCGGTAACTTCATGGATCTGGCGGATTTCCAGGGGACGATAACGCTGGCAATGGGCCAGCGAAAACAGCAGGATGTGCTTGAATACCGCCAGGATGGTATCTCCGGAGCGCTCCCCCTTCACCCCGGCGATTTTCTCCGCGTGCCATCCGCGCTGCTCCGCGGCCGCGTACAGACCATACACCTCCCGCCAGTATCCGTGAGGCACCGGCAGATAGATGGCCTGGTACTTCAGCTGCATCTCGCCGTAGGCTTCCAGCGCCCGGTAGAGGCATCGCTGCCGTGCAGCCTTGTCGAGCGCCCGTTCGCTGTAAAAACTCTTGCCGCTTGCCACCCTGAGATACGCGCGGCCGAATTCGCGGCACAGCAAATAACCCAGCCCGGCCGAGCGGCGGGTGACGCGGGGCAGGGGGAAAGTGACGTCGCCGCGCAAATGCATTTCTATGGCGCGGTCGGCGAGCATATACACCGTCGCCCGCAACCGTTCCAATAGTCCGAGATGCTCGCCGCTGGCGAAACTCTCGATTTGATTCAACATGCGCAACAGGGTCAACAGGGACTGCCCGGAAACCTCGACGTTGGCCAGAGGCAACTCGTCCAGCCAGGCCGACAGCCCTTTTTCGCTGAGTTCGGCCGGCATGTTCGGCTCGCTGCGTGGCGCGCGACGATTGGATATTTGAGAGGGTGTGGATACCATGGCAGGGCAACGAATCTCTTGGTGGACTCTCGGCGCTATGCGATCACGGACGCGACTCGCCGCGCCCAGACAACCCGGGGAAGTCTAGCACGCCTGCGGAGTCGCGCCGGGATCAAGCCCGACCGGCTTCGGTGGGCTCTGCGGGCTTATCCCCGAGCCGCCTTTTCCTCATGCCCCGAGAGGCCGAAGCGCCGGTCGAGTTCGTTCAGGACGTCGTCGGGCGTAAGTCCCTGTTGGGCCAGCAGGACCAGGCAATGAAACCAGAGGTCGGCCATTTCGTAGACGATTTGCGGCTTGTCTCCGCCCTTGGCGGCGATCACCGTTTCGGTCGCCTCCTCGCCGACCTTCTTGAGTATGGTATCCAGTCCTTTGGCATAAAGGCTGGCCACGTAGGACGACTGGGGGTCCTGGGATTTGCGCTGCTCAAGCACCTCGGCCAGGCGGCTCAACACGTCGGTCTGCGTCATCGGTAGATGGTCTCGGGGGATTTGAGGACGGGATCGACGGTTTCCCACTGCCCGTCGCGCAGGATGCGGAAAAAGCAATGATGACGGCCGGTATGGCAGGCGATGCCGCCGGCCTGTTCGACCTTGAGCAGGATCACGTCCTCGTCGCAATCCAGGCGGATCTCCCGCACTTTTTGCCGATGCCCGGACTCCTCGCCCTTGCGCCAGAGCTTGTTGCGCGAGCGCGACCAGTACACCGCATAGCCTTCCTCGGCGGTCAGCGCCAAAGACTCCCTGTTCATCCAGGCGAACATCAGGATTGTGCCGGTGTCCGCTTCCTGGGCGATCACCGGCACCAGCCCATCGGCCGTCCAGCGGATCTCGTCCAGCCAGCTCACAAGCGCACCTCGATGCCGCGGGCGGCCAGGTATTCCTTGGCTTCGCGTATGCTGTATTCGGCGAAATGAAAGATGCTGGCCGCTAATACCGCATCGGCCTTGCCTTCGAGGATGCCGTCGGCCAGATGCTGCAGATTGCCGACCCCACCGGAGGCGATGACCGGCACGCTGACCGCCTCGCTCAGGGCGCGCGTCAGGGCCAGGTCGAAACCGGATTTGGTGCCGTCGCGGTCCATGCTGGTGAGCAGGATTTCGCCGGCGCCGTAATCCACCATCTTGCGCGCCCAGTCGACCGCGTTCAGTCCCGTCGGCTTGCGCCCGCCATGGGTGAAGATTTCCCAATGGTCGCCGACCTGCTTGGCGTCGATGGCGACGACGATGCATTGCGAGCCGAATTTTTCCGCCGCCTCGCGCACGAATTCCGGGTTAAATACCGCCGCCGTGTTGATGCTGACTTTGTCGGCCCCGGCGTTGAGCATGCGGCGGATGTCTTCCAGGGTGCGGATGCCGCCGCCCACCGTCAAGGGAATGAAGACCTCGCCGGCAACCTGTTCGACCACGTGCACCATGGTCTCGCGGTTGTCCGAACTGGCCGTGATGTCGAGAAAGGTCAGTTCGTCCGCGCCTTCGCGGTCGTAGCGGCGGGCGATTTCGACCGGATCGCCGGCATCGCGGATTTCGACGAATTTGACGCCCTTGACGACGCGGCCATTGTCCACGTCCAGGCAGGGAATGATGCGTTTCGCGAGCATCCTAGAAATTTTCCGCCAGCTTGCGGCCTTCGGCGAAATCCAGCGTGCCTTCGTAGATGGCGCGGCCGGTGATGGCACCCATGACGCCGTCGCTCACGATCTCGCCCAGGGCGCGGATGTCGTCCAGATTGGTGATGCCGCCCGAAGCGATCACCGGGATCTGGATCGCCCGCGCCAAGCGAGCCGTGGCTTCGATGTTGACGCCGCCCATCATGCCGTCGCGGCTGATGTCGGTATAAATGATGGCTTCCACGCCGTCGTCCTCGAACTTCTGCGCCAGGTCGATCACGTCGTGGTGCGAGAGCTTGGACCAGCCGTCGATGGCGACCTTACCGTCCTTCGCGTCCAAACCGACGATGATGTGATTGGGGAACTCGGCCGCCACGTCGCTGACGAAATGCGGCGCGCTGACCGCCTTTGTGCCGATGATGACGAAGTCCACCCCGGCGTTGAGATAGGCCTGGATGGTGTCCTCGTCGCGGATACCGCCGCCGACCTGTATCTGTATGTCCGGATAAGTTACGCGTATGGCGTGAATCACCTCGCCGTTGCGGGGCACACCGGCAAAAGCGCCGTCCAGATCGACCAAGTGCAAGCGCTTCGCGCCCTCGGCCACCCAGCGGCCGGCGACGGCCACCGGATCGTCGGAAAACACCGTATCGTCTTCCATGCGCCCCTGCCGCAAACGGACACACTTGCCATCTTTCAGGTCGATAGCAGGTATCAAAAGCATGCTCGTATCCTCGTAACTCTCGGTTTAATTGGACGAAAGGCGTTGACCGCCCGGCTCCCACGCCAGGAAGTTCGCCAGCAGCCTCAGACCGGCGGCTTGGCTCTTCTCCGGGTGAAACTGGACCGCGAACACGTTGTCGCGCGCCAAGGCGGCGGCGAAGGGCGCGGGATAATCGCTGGTGGCGGCGACCAGGCTTTCCTCGGCAGGCCGCGCGTAGTAGCTGTGCACGAAATAAAAACGGCTGTCCTGGGGAATTCCGGACCAGATCGGGTGATCGCCGGCCTGATGGACGCGGTTCCATCCCATGTGAGGAATCTTCAGGGGTGTGCCGTCGGCATCCACCAGGTCGTCCGCAAAGCGGACCACCCGGCCGGGCATCAATCCCAGGCAGGGCGTCTCGTTATTCTCTTCGCTGCTTTCGAGCAGCGCCTGCATGCCGAGACAAATGCCCAGCAGAGGCTTGCTCGCCGCCAGTTCGTGCAGCACGGGCACCAGATCCCGTTCGGTCAGGGCCACCATGCAGTCACGGATGGCACCGACACCGGGGAACACCACCCGGTCGGCGGCGCACAGCGCGGCCGGATCGGCCGTCACGTTGACGAAGGTACCGGGGCTGGCGTGCTGCAGCGCTTTGGCGATGGAATGGAGATTACCCATTCCGTAATCGATGACGGCCACCGAGGACATAGGGACGGAACCAGAGTTAAGAGGTGTGGAAAACCTTAAAGCACGCCCTTGGTGGACGGGGTGATGTCGGCCATGCGTTCGTCCCGTTCGAGCGCCGCGCGCAAGGCCCGGCCGAACGCCTTGAATATCGTTTCGGCGACGTGGTGGGCGTTGACGCCTTTCAGGTTGTCGATATGCAGACTGACCTTGGCATGGTTCACGAAACCGCGGAAAAACTCCAGCAGCAGATCCACGTCGAAATCGCCGATGCGCGCGCGCGGGAAGGTGACACCGTAGTCCAGCCCGGGCCGGCCGGAAAAATCGATCACCACCCGCGTCAAGGCTTCGTCCAGCGGAACATAGGCGTGGCCGTAGCGGCGGATGCCTTTCTTGTCGCCCACGGCCTGATCGAAGGCCTGGCCCAAGGCGATGCCGACGTCCTCCACGGTGTGATGAGCGTCGATGTGCAGATCGCCCTTCGCCTGGATATCGAGATCGATCAGGCCGTGGCGGGCAATCTGGTCGAGCATGTGTTCGAGGAAGGGAACCCCGGTGTCGAAGCGGCCAGTGCCGCGCCCATCCAGATTGATTCGGACCTGAATCTGGGTCTCCAGGGTATTGCGCTCCACGTGAGCGGTGCGTGCGGACATGTAACCGAATTTCCGATGGGGGGAATAAGGAGGTTCAAGTTCTATGATAATCGCTTGCCGGACATTGATAAACCCTCGCGCCAGCGGCGCCCCGCCGGCGGGTTATCGCGCCTCGCCGCAAGCTCGGCTAAAATCGCCGGACCGAGTTTCCGCGCCGGATCGGCGATTTCTTAATTTTTCCAATTCATTTGGGGTATGTACTCATGAGCACATCGCCTGACCGCCTGCAATCAGAACGCACCAAACACCCCATCAAGACAGATACCGGGCCGCGGCGCAAACCGACCGCCTTGCGCGGCTTGATCTGGATCTCGCTGTGGTTGGGTCTGATCGCCGCCATCGCGTCCTACCCCGAGCTCATCACGAACTATCTCCTGCACGGTATCGAGATCACGCTCGAAGTGGCCGAGCAATCGCTGGACGTCGGCTACGAGATGATAGGCTTGAGCCACGCCGTCGCGCCCATCGCCACGGCCTACACCGGTCTGGTCATCGGACTCGCGCTGCTCTATTTCCTGATCCGTAAAGCCATGATCTGGTATCGGGCGGCCAGTCAGGCCATCACCGACTACAAGGCCTTGTACACCGAACTGACACGGAACTGGTGGACGAAACTGAAGCAAAAAGCGCTGGCATGGTGGGACACACTGGACTGGATGCACCGCATCGCGGTGATCGTTTTTCTGGTGCTCGTGGGCATACCCTTGGCGCTACTGCTGTCCTTCGTTCTGGGTGGCGCCGTCACCGCGCTTTTCCTGTAAAAAGACGGAAACTTACGCCAGCGGAGAATGTCAGATTGAATGTTCCTCCCTTTTTCGGAAGCTCCGAGAGTTATCTAAGCCCGTCGCAAGACGGGCTTTTTTTTGGCCGGGTTTTCCGGCTGGAATGAAGACACCCGATTTCTTGCGGCTCGTGTCGACTTGGTCGGCCCCGACCAGACCCCAGCCACGCGGGGACGAACCGCCGCACAACTAGGCCTGATTGTTGCGATTTCGGCGGTTTAGGCCTATGTTGTGCGCGTTTACGCGCCGGGCCGCCGAGTATTGCCGTGGCGGCCGCTTGCGGCGGAAGCATGCATCACGACCACAACAATAAAACTTGGAAGGGGAAATGCCATGACCGAACTGCTTTTCGGCCTGACCGTGCTGTTCATCGGCTATGTGATCTATGAAGTTTTCAAGACGGTATCCACGGGCGGTACACCCGCTCCGGCCGCGGAGGTCCCTCCCCCCGCCGAAGTGGCTGCAGTCGTAGCCGCGCCCGCCCCCGAAGCAGTCCCTCCCACCGAGCCGACGGCATCCCCGGCGGCCGAGAAAGGGCCGTTATTGCGCAATCCCGCGGATGGCGAAACCTCACCGGCACCGCGAAACTACCGCTTCGCCAAGAAATGGATCAAGGAGGCTCTGGTCGCCGAAGGTCTGCTTCCCAAGGTCTACAAGAATTCCGAATTGACGGTGAACGTGTCCGAAAAGGTCAAAGCCGCATTGGACGCTTTCAAGGCGCTGGAAAAATACCAGGCTTAGGATACATCCCGGATGGTGAGGTAGGGGCGAACGCGAGGACGCCGAATCCCATCGGCCGCATGAGTCGACTCGCTCCGCTTCGTCCTGCCGGGCTTAATACCGAATATATTTTCCGTCCGATGGTCCCGTTCGACTCCGTACCGGCTGTCGACGCGCTACGGGCGGGAACGATCATCAGACCGTAATTCTCGCGGGTGGCATTGCCATGCACCCCTTCGGCGCGCCGCCTGCTCGGACGCCTAGCCCTGCCGCCGCGAGCCGCTTCACCCGCCGCTTGCAGACTCACACACCGTTTTGGCGCCACCTTGTCGCCTTTTAAGATGATTTAATCCGGCTTCAATCCCATCGCGATACGACATGAATCTTCACGAATATCAGGCCAAGAATTTGTTTTCCCGCTACGGCATCGCCGTACCCCGCGGTTTGCCGGCTTTCAGCCGCCAGGAAGCCTTTGAAGCAACCCACGCCCTGGGCGGCGAGCGCTGGGTCGTCAAGGCGCAAATCCACGCCGGCGGACGCGGCAAGGCCGGCGGCGTCGCCCTGGTGGACAGCGCCGACGCCGCCGCGGCCGAGGCCGACCGCCTGCTCGGCGCGAAACTGGCGACCTACCAGACCGGCGGAGCAGGTCTGCCGGTGGATTGCGTGCTGGTGGAAGAAGTGCATCCCATCGCCCGTGAACTGTATTTGAGCTGCCTGGTCGACCGTGCCAGCGAGCGCGTGGTGTTCATGGCGTCCGCCGCGGGCGGCGTCGACATCGAAGAGGTCGCGGCGCAGACCCCCGAGCGTATCCTCAGCTGCAAGGTCGATCCGGCCGCCGGATTGCAGGGCTACCAGTGCCGCGAATTCGCCTTCGGTCTGGGACTGGAAGGCGCGCAAGTCCAGGCGCTGACGGCCATCATGCAGGGCGTGTACCGATTGTTTCTGGACAAGGACGCCAGCCAGATCGAGATCAATCCGCTCATCGTCACCGGAGAGGGCCGGCTGCTGGCCCTGGACGCCAAGATCAACCTGGACGACAACGCCCTCTACGCCCATCCCGACCTGGCCGAGCTGCGCGATGCCGCCCAGGAAGACCCCAAGGAGCATGCCGCCCATCAGCACGGGCTGAACTACATCACCCTGGGCGGCAACATCGGCTGCATGGTCAACGGCGCCGGCCTGGCGATGGCGACCATGGACCTGGTTCAGCTGCACGGCGGCCAGCCGGCCAACTTCCTCGACGTGGGCGGCGGCGCGACGCAGGAGAAAGTGGCCGAGGCCTTCAAGCTCATCCTGTCCGACGCCGGTATACGCGCCGTGCTGGTCAACATCTTCGGCGGCATCGTGCGCTGCGATCTGATCGCCGAGGGCATCATCGCCGCGGTGAAGGAAGTCGGCGTGCAGGTGCCGGTGGTCGTCCGCCTGGAAGGCACCAACGCGCCGGAAGGCCGCAAGCGGCTGGCCGATTCCGGCCTGGCCATCATCCCGGCCGAAGACCTGGACGAGGCGGCGAAGAAGGCGGTGGAGGCGGCAGCATGAGCATACTCGTCGACAAGAGCACCCAGCTGATCTGCCAGGGGTTTACCGGCAAGCAGGCCACCTTCCATTCCCGCCAATGCCTGGATTACGGCACCCAACTGGTGGGCGGCGTCACGCCGGGCCGCGGCGGGCAGACCCATCTCGATCTGCCGGTATTCGATACGGTGAAGCAGGCGGTCACCCAGACCGGCGCCACGGCCAGCATGATCTACGTGCCCCCGGCCTTCGCCGCCGACGCCATCCTGGAAGCGGCCGATGCCGGAATCGAACTGATCGTCTGCATCACCGAAGGCATCCCGGTCCTGCACATGCTCAGGGTGAAGGCGGCGCTGAAGTCCACCGGCGCCCGCCTGATCGGTCCGAATTGCCCCGGCATCATCACCCCCGGCGAGTGCAAGATAGGCATCATGCCGGGTTTCATCCACCAGCCCGGCAGCATAGGCGTGGTCTCGCGCTCCGGCACCCTCACCTATGAGGCGGTGCACCAGACCACGCGCGCCGGACTGGGCCAGAGCACCTGCGTCGGCATAGGCGGCGATCCCATACACGGCCTGGACTTCATCGAGGTACTGGAATTGTTCGAGCAGGATCCGCAGACGCGAGGCATCATCCTGGTCGGTGAGATCGGCGGCAGTGCCGAGGAAGAAGCCGCGGAGTACATCAAGGCCCACGTCAGCAAGCCCGTGGTCGGCTACATCGCCGGATCCACCGCCCCGCCCGGCAAACGCATGGGCCATGCCGGCGCCATCGTCAGCGGCGGCAAGGGCACGGCGGCGGGCAAATTCGCGGCCTTGAAAGCGGCCGGGGTCAGCATCGTGGACAGCCCGGCCAAGATGGGCCAGGCCATGCTGGAAAGGCTGGGCGGTTGAGCGTGACGCTGCGCATCGCCATCGCCCAGATCGACCTGCTGGTCGGTGATATCGCCGGTAATGCCCGCAAGGTGGCCGACACGGCTCGCCGCGCCCGCGACGAACTCAAGGCTCACGCAGTCGTTTTTCCCGAGCTGACCCTGACCGGCTATCCGCCCGAAGACCTGCTGTTCAAGCCGCACTTCATCGAGCGGGTCGATCAGGCGCTGACCGAACTGGCCGAGGCTGCCGTGGGCATCACTCTGGTCGTCGGCTATCCGGAGCGCGACAAGGGCGCTTTGTACAACAGTGCCGCGGTGTTGAGAGACGGCGCGATCGAGCGCGTCTACCGCAAGCAGGCCTTGCCCAACTACGGGGTGTTCGACGAGAAACGCTATTTCCAGGCCGGAGATAAGTCCTGCGTCTTCGAACTGGAAGGCGTGCCGGTCGGGATCACGATCTGCGAGGACGTCTGGCTGCCCGGCGCGGTGGAACAATCCGCGCAGGCCGGCGCCCGCCTGGTCCTCAACCTCAACGCCTCCCCCTTCCACGCGCGCAAGACCGTGGAACGCGAACACGCGGTGCGGGCACGCGTCGAGGCGGCCGGCGTACCCCTGGTCTACGTCAACCTGGTCGGCGGCCAGGACGAACTGGTATTCGACGGGGCCTCTTTCGTGATGAACGCGCGTGGCGAAATCACTTCCCGACTGCCGGAGTTCGAGGAAGCGCTTACGGTCGTCGAATTTGTGCGCGAGGGCGACACGCTGGTGCCGGCTCCCGGCCCCCTGGTCGAGCCGGCGGATGAGGTCGCAAGCGTCTATCGGGCATTGGTTCTCGGCATACGCGACTACGCCGGCAAGAACGGCTTCCAGGGCGCGGTGTTAGGGCTGTCCGGCGGGGTCGATTCGGCCCTCACCCTGGCTTTGGCCGTCGACGCCCTGGGGGCCGACAAGGTCGAAGGCGTGCTGATGCCCTCGCGCTATACCGCCGACATGAGCGTGGAGGACGCCCGACTGGAGGCCGAAGCGCTGGGCGTGGTGCACCATCTCATCCCCATAGAGCCGGCCTTCCAGGCCTTCACAGGCTTGCTGGACGAGGTATTCGCCGGTTTGCCGAAAGACACGACCGAAGAGAACCTCCAGGCGCGCTGCCGCGGGGTGATCCTGATGGCCTTGTCCAACAAGAAACGCAAGATACTGCTGACCACCGGCAACAAGAGCGAGATGAGCGTGGGCTACGCGACCCTGTACGGCGACATGGCGGGCGGCTTCGCGCCGCTCAAGGACGTGCCCAAGCTGCTGGTCTACAAGCTGTGCGAGTGGCGTAACCGGCTGTCACCGGTGATACCGCAACGGGTGCTGGATCGCCCGCCGTCGGCGGAACTGGCACCGGATCAGAAGGACGAGGACTCGCTGCCGCCTTATGCGGTGCTCGATCCCATCCTGGAGCGTTATGTGGAGTTGGATCAGTCGGTGGAGGAAATCATCGCGGCCGGGTTTTCCGAAACCGATGTGCTGCGCGTCGCGCGCCTGGTCGACCTGAACGAATACAAACGGCGCCAAGCGCCGCCGGGCATCAAGATCAGCCGCCGCGCATTCGGCCGCGACCGGCGTTATCCCATCACCAGCGGATTCAAATCCGGCCCGGCCCGCTAGGGGCGTTTATCCGGCCAGTGCCTCGCTGGTTCAGCGCAGGCGGTGGGGGCGGGAACCCCGAGTTTCCAGCCGAGGACACCCGGCCGGAAACTCGCCTGGCGCTTTCAGAAACGTCGTGGACCCGCGCTACGCCGGGGACCACCGTTCCCGCCACCGCCTTCCGTGCGGGGACGCGCTTCGTTCACGCGTATGTTGCGGCCCTTGAGCGCGACGCCATCCAGTTGCTTGATGGCCGCCTCGCCGTTGGCCTGATTCGGCATCTCGACGAAGCCGAAGCCCTTGGACTGCCCCGTGAACTTGTCGGTGAGGACGTTGGCGGAGGTCACCTCGCCGAACTGTTCGAAGGCCTTGCGCAACTCATCGCTGGTGACTTGATAAGAAAGATTCCCTACATAGATATTCATCGAAAAACCCTGCTCTCTACTCGGCGTGCCATTTGCCTGAACACATCAATCACTCGATCAATGGCACTGAGATCAAGAGCTGACGATACCGCTTCGTCTGGAAGATCAAAGCTGTATTCGAATTAGGGTTTTTCGTCCATAGCGTGACTATCGCGTCAGGCACGAGCGGCCTATCCCAAATTAAGGTCTGGGAGGCATAACTAACCCGGCCATAATCTCCCTGTCAACCTTTTTTATGCGGGAATTTGTCTCAGCAGGTTGTCGATGCCCTCGCGTTTCGGTATCCCGGTGCGAGCTCCGGTGGCCGCGCAGCACAAAGCGCCCGCCGCGCTGGCGTGACGCAGAACGTCCGGCCAATCCATCCGCACGGCCAAGGCCGCGGCAAAGATCCCGTGGAATACGTCGCCGGCGCCGGTGGTATCCACGGCGTGGATCGGAAACGCCGGCAAGGCACCCCGCTTTTCCCCACGCCGCCAAATCAGACCGCGCTCGCCCAAGGTGATGACCGCCGCCGGTGCATGAGCGGCCAAATGGTCCAGCGCGGCCGGTTCGTCGTCCCGTCCGAGACATTGTCGGGCGAATTTTTCCGACGCGACCAGATAGTCCACTTCCGTCATCAGTGCGCGTGTTCCTTCGTGCAGCGAGCCGGCGTCCAGCACCGTGGCGATGCCTTCGGCCCGGGCGCGCCGGGCCAGCGGAAGGGAAATCGCCGGTTCGTGGCCATCGAAGAGGATGACCTTGGGCCGGCAGCGGGAGAAATCGATGGCGCCGGCGGCCAGATGTCGGGTAGCACCCTTGTAGTTGACCAAGGCGCGGGAGCCGTCGGGCTTGACCAGGACGACGGACAAGGGCGTCGGGGTTTCATCCCGAGCCAGCCAGTCGGTGAGCACCCCGGCTTCCCGCAGTTCCTGGAAATGACGCTCGCCGTAGAGATCGAGCCCGAGATGGCCCGCGAAAGCCGCTTGCAGGCCGAAACGCGCGACGGCAACGGCGGCGTTGGCCGCCGGTCCGCCGCCGCAAGCCAGAAAGGCGTCGGCGAACAGTTTCTCGTCAGCGGAAGGATGATGGGGAACGGAAAAGATCAGGTCGTAGGACGCATGGCCTACGCACAACACGTCCAGGGGGGGCATGGGGACGGATCAGCGGTCGAATCCTAGGAAGTCCCAGACCTTTTCGGCCGCCGTCGGCTCCTGCAGCAAGCCGGCCGAAGGCGCTCCCTGAGCATAATTGAGCGCGTAGACCCTGGCCGTATCGTCGGCGAGTTCGGTGAGTTCCAGCTTGCGATAGGCCTCCTCCAGAATTTTCAATGCCTGGGGCACGGCCTGAGTGCGCTGATAGCGCTGCAGCACTTCCTTGCAACGGTTGGCGGCAGCCACGTAACCGCCGCGACGCATGTAAAAATCCGCGACGTGCACCTCGTACATCGCCAGGTTGTTGCGCAGGGCGGTCACGCGCTGCCGGCTGTCTTCCGCGTAGGGGCCGTTCGGGTAGCGCGTCAGCAGGTCGCTGAAATCGCGCAAGGCGTCGCGCGCCGAACCGGGATCGCGCTGAGAGGAGTCGGTCGGCATGAAGCGGTCGACGAAGCTGATGCCGCGGTTGTAATTGATCAAACCCTTGAGATAATACGCGTAGTCGACCCGCGGATGGGTGGGATTCAGCTTGATGAAACGGTCAACCGCCGCCAGCGCGGAGTCGGGGTCGCTGTTCTTGTAATAGGCGTAGGCGATGTCGATCTGGGCCTGAGTCGCGTAATTGCCGAAGGGATAGCGCGCTTCCAGCTTCTCGTAAAGCTTGATGGCTTTTTCATAGTTTTTCGAGGTCAGGGACTGCTTGGCCTCGCTGTAAAGCTGCTCCGCGGACCAGTCGGCATACTCTTCCTCCGCCTCCTTGGTCGTGGAACATCCGGCCAGCGCGGCAGCACCCAGCAAGGCGGCGATCAGGAGCAAACGAGGAAGAGTCACGGCAAATCGAATAGCAGACATAAGGGGTAATGGCCGAGTATCGCTGGTGCCCGGAGTATACCCCGATTCCCGCACCGCCCATAGACGGCCGCGCCCGCCCTCCCCAACCCAGCAAGTAATCATTACGTGGAAACCGAAATACTCACGGCGGAAATCCCTCCCGAATTGGCCGGCCAGCGGCTCGATCAGGCCTTGGCAGAAATTTTTCCCGACTTTTCCCGCAGCAAGCTGCAAGCCTGGATCAAGGCGGGGCTGGCGCGGGTGGACGGCGCCGTCTCCAGCTCCAAGCACAAGGTCTTCGGCGGCGAACAAGTGGAACTGCACGCGGAACTCGAAGAACTGGGCGACGCGGAAGCACAGGACATCCCGCTGACCGTGGTCTACGAGGACGAAGCCATCCTCATCGTCGACAAGCCCGCCGGACTGGTGGTGCACCCGGCCGCCGGCCATCCCGACGGCACCTTGCAGAACGCCTTGCTGCATCATGCCCCCCAACTGGCGACGGTGCCCCGCGCCGGCATCGTGCACCGGATCGACAAGGACACCAGCGGGCTGCTGATGGTGGCGAAGACCCTGCGCGCGCACAAGTCCCTGGTCGACCAGTTACAGGAACGCAGTATCCACCGGGAATACCTGGCGCTGGCGCAGGGCTATCTCACCGCCGGCGGCACGGTGGACGCTCCGATCGGCCGGCATCCTCGCGACCGCAAACGCTACGCCGTGCGCGAGGACGGCAAGGAAGCCGTCACCCACTACCGCATCGCCGAGCGCCTGCCCGGCCATACGCTGCTGCGCGTCAAGCTGGAAACCGGCCGCACCCACCAGATTCGCGTACACATGGCCTATCTGCATCATCCGCTGCTGGGCGATCCGGTCTACGGCGGGCGGCTGAAAACCCTGCCGGGCGGCAACGAAGCGCTGGCCGCGGCATTGCGCGCATTCAAGCGCCAAGGCTTGCACGCCGAAACCCTGGGCCTCGAACACCCGGACAGCGGCGAGTGGCTGGAATGGCAATCCGACCTGCCGGCCGACATGGCCGAGCTGCTGGACGCATTGCGGGCGGCGGCATGAGGAAAGCCGCAAGGATGCGACCGGGCAGGCCCCAGCGCTTGGCGATCATGATGATGACCTTGGCCCTGGCACTCGCATCCTGCGAAGATCCATCCGACGATCCCCCGGCGCCCGTCGCCGAAGCGACGAAATACGTCGACGCTATCGTTTCCCGCATCAAGGGCAACGACCCTGACGCCGAGGAATATGCCGAAGCCCGGAAAATTCATGTCCTCGACGTCGATGGCGACGGCGTGAAAGATGTCGTCGCGTTCTTCACGGTCGAAGGTTTCGACGGCGGCAACAACTACCACTTCTATCTGTCAGTTCTGCGCGGCCGGCCGGGCTCGCTGGCCGAAGCCGGCACGCTGAAAATCGGCGGAAAAGGCTGGCGGCACATCGATTTCGACCGGCTCGGCCTGGAAGGAGGCCGTCTGATCGTGCAAACCAGCGAATACGAACAGGGCGATCCCCTATGCTGTCCCAGCCGAACAGGCCGGGCACGGTTCAAGATCGACGACCACGGACTCAAAGAAGTGACGAATACGCCTTAGCCCCGGCAAGTAACCCAGGAGCACGAAAGCGTGACTACAGAAAACCATCCGCCACTCGGCTCCCCCGGCTGGATAGTTCCCGACTGGCCCGCTCCCGCCCATGTCCGCGCGGCCAGCAGCCTGCGAAAGGGCGGCGCAAGCCGGGGTGAATTCGCCGGCCTCAACCTGGGCACCCACGTCGGCGATGATCCCGAGCGCGTAGCAAGCAACCGTAAGCTGCTTTCCCAGGCCCTCGATCTGCCGGCCGAGCCCCTCTGGCTCAACCAGGTGCACGGAACCACCGCCGTGCGAGCGGACGCCCCTGCAACGGTAATCGCCGACGCATCCTGGACCGACCGGCCCGCCACGGTCTGCGCCGTGATGACGGCCGATTGCCTGCCTATCCTGCTCTGCGACCGCCGGGGCGAGCGCATCGCCGCGGTCCACGCCGGCTGGCGTGGGCTGGCTGACGGCGTGGTGGAAGCCACGGTGGACGCGCTGGGCACGACCGATCTCCTCGCCTGGCTGGGCCCGGCCATAGGCTCCGACGCCTTCGAAGTCGGCGACGAGGTGCGCCGGACTTTCATCGATCGGCTGGGGGAGTGCGAGCACGCCTTCAGGCCCCATGCGGACAAGTGGAAAGCCGACTTGTACACGCTGGCCCGGTTGGTTCTGGGCGGGCTCGGTATCGACGATATCCATGGCGGCGGACACTGCACCTACGGCGACCCGGACCGCTTCTATTCCTACCGCCGCGACGGACGCACCGGCCGCATGGCCACCCTGATCTGGAAATACTGAGGTTCGTACGAAAAATCTTGCGATCGGCAAAAAACGTGAGTAGGCTTATTTCGTATTACCCGCCAGCGACCCAGGAATCACTCATGGACCTTTTCATTAGAACGATAGTGTTTTTAGCATCCATGTTGGCTGCGACCGTCGCACAGGCGACCGCTCCAACACCCGACCCCCTGACTTTTAGCCTGCTTGCGCCCACGCCGGTTGCCAACAGCCTCTTCGTCCTGACGGGCGCCAACGGTGACCCGCTCAGCATCAAATACTGGGGAGTTCCCAACGCCAGCAGCATCTGGTACAGCACAAACGCCAACGGCAACACCAGCCAAGCTCCCAGTGCGCTGGAAACGATCGTCCAAGACCTGTTCGGCAAGGACGTAGCCCAAAGCGAACACGTCGACAGCCTGGGCGGCGGCAGTTCAGCCTCTTTTACCAGCACGACGCCCTACAGCATCCTGGCCGTGCATTTCGGCAAGCATGAGCTCGTACTCGACTTCGGCCAAATAATCGCGACAGGCTCGATTTTCAATATCAGCACCTCCGGACAAGCCGCGGGGCTCAGCAACTTCCGCACTTACCTTGATCCCACGGCGCCTGAAAGCATCAGCGGCGTTCCGGTACCGATGGCGATTTGGCTGTTCGGCTCGGGCCTGGCCGGCTTGCTTGCCTTCAGCCGCCGCAAAGCCAGCTAAGCAATCAACCACGAGCGGCAGACTGCCGCTGCGCGGCGTCTGCCAACCCTGGCTAGGCATAAAACGCCTTACTCCTGCCGAGTAGGGCGTTTTTGTCCTTGTCTCGATGTGCTGCGCCTCGGTTGTGCGGTTGTGAGCGGACGCAAAAGCCCGTAAGATTCCTTTCACGCATAGGCTTGGCATCCCGAGCCGCCGCGAGCGTAGTTCAATGGTAGAACTCCAGGTTCCCATCCTGGTAGTGAGGGTTCGATTCCCTTCGCTCGCTCCACTTTCTGCCGTGTACCCCTGCCAAGGTCCGGGGCCGGGGAGAAGCTTTTTTACCCGCTACGTACTCTGCCCTATAATCCCCGTTTTCAATTTCGGCCATTTGCCGCAATCATCAAGGTCAGCCAGTGAGCAGGAACTACTTCTTTACTTCAGAATCCGTATCCGAAGGTCATCCGGACAAGGTATCCGACCAGATCTCCGACGCCATCCTCGACGCCATCCTCGAACAGGACAAACATTCGCGCGTCGCGGCCGAAACGCTGTGCAACACGGGACTGGTGGTGCTGGCGGGTGAAATCACGACCAATGCCAACGTCGATTACATCAACGTCGCGCGCGAAACCATCAAGCGCATCGGCTACGACAACACCGAATACGGCATCGACTACAAGGGCTGCGCGGTACTGGTGGCTTACGACAAGCAGTCGCCCGACATCGCACAGGGCGTCAACAAGGCCTACGACGACGATTTGGACCAAGGTGCCGGCGACCAGGGCCTGATGTTCGGCTACGCCTGCGACGAAACCGACACGCTGTTCCCGCTGCCGATCTATCTGTCCCACCGCCTGGTCGAGCGCCAGTCGCAACTGCGCCGCAGCACTCTGCCCTGGCTGCGTCCGGACGCCAAGTCCCAGGTCACCATCCGCTACGTGGACGGCAAGCCCGATTCCATCGACACCGTGGTGCTGTCCACCCAGCACTCGCCGGACATCGAACTGCCGCAGATCCGCGAGGCAGTGATCGAAGAAATCATCAAGCCGGTGCTGCCCAAGGAACTGATCAAGGGCGAGATCAAATACCTGGTCAACCCGACCGGACGCTTCGTGGTCGGCGGCCCGCAGGGCGACTGCGGCCTGACCGGCCGCAAGATCATCGTCGACACCTACGGCGGCGCCGCCCCGCACGGCGGCGGCGCGTTCTCCGGCAAGGATCCGTCCAAGGTCGACCGTTCCGCCGCTTACGCCGGCCGTTACGTGGCCAAGAACATCGTCGCCGCCGGCCTGGCTTCGCGCTGCCTGATCCAGGTGTCCTACGCCATCGGCGTCGCGCAGCCGACCAGCGTCATGGTGGAAACCTACGGCACCGGCAAGATCTCCGACGAGAAGATCACCGACCTGGTCCTGAAGCACTTCGACCTGCGTCCGAAAGGCATCGTCAACTCGCTGGACCTGCTGCGTCCGATCTACCAGAAGACCGCCGCCTACGGCCACTTCGGCCGCGAAGAGCCGGAGTTCACCTGGGAGAAGACCGACAAGGCCGCAGCCTTGAAGGCCGACGCCGGACTGTAATTTTTACGCAGAGGGGCCGGCGTGATATCGTCGGCCCCCACAGTTTTTACCCGACCGAGGAGCGCTGCGACGGGACCACCCGCCAGGCTCGGCCAGGGGCTACGATTTCAACGGCGCTCGATTCACCCACCTGGCAGTGGCGGTGTATCGAGCTTCGTGCCCGCATTGCATAGGTGGATTGCAACCTAAAGGAGCATGAAACCATGACCGCTGTTAATTCTACCGACTACAAGGTCGCCGACCTTTCCCTCGCCGACTGGGGCCGCAAGGAAATCCGCATCGCGGAGACCGAGATGCCCGGCCTGATCGCCATCCGCGAGGAGTATGCCGCCAGCCAACCGCTGAAAGGCGCGCGTATCACCGGCTCGCTGCACATGACCATCCAGACCGCGGTGTTGATCGAGACGCTGACCGCGCTGGGCGCCGAGGTGCGCTGGGCCTCCTGCAACATCTTCTCCACCCAGGACCACGCCGCCGCCGCCATCGCCGCCGACGGCATCCCGGTATTCGCCGTCAAGGGCGAATCGCTGGATGAGTACTGGGATTACACCCACCGCATCTTCGACTGGCCGGACGGCGGCTACTCGAACATGATCCTGGACGACGGCGGCGACGCCACCCTGCTGCTGCATCTGGGCGCCCGCGCCGAAAAGGACATCTCCGTGCTGGCCAAGCCGGGCTCGGAAGAAGAGACCATCCTGTTCGCCGCCATCAAGGCCAAGCTCGCTGTCGATCCGACCTGGTATTCCGTGCGTCTGGCGGCCGTCAAGGGCGTCACCGAGGAAACCACCACCGGCGTGCACCGTTTGTATCAGATGCACGAGCGCGGCGAGCTGAAGTTCCCGGCGATCAACGTCAACGACTCGGTCACCAAATCCAAGTTCGACAATCTGTACGGCTGCCGCGAATCCCTGGTGGACGGCATCAAGCGCGCCACCGACGTGATGGTCGCCGGCAAGATCGCCCTGGTGGCCGGCTACGGCGACGTAGGCAAGGGCTCGGCCCAGGCTCTGCGCGCGCTTTCCGCCCAGGTCTGGGTCACCGAGATCGACCCGATCTGCGCCCTCCAGGCCGCGATGGAAGGCTACCGCGTGGTCACCCTGGATTACGCCGCCGACAAGGCCGACATCTTCGTCACCGCCACCGGCAACTACCACGTCATCACCCACGACCACCTGGCCAAGATGAAGGACCAGGCCATCGTCTGCAACATCGGCCACTTCGACAACGAGATCGACGTCGCCAGCATCGAAGGCTACCAGTGGGAAGAGATCAAGCCGCAGGTCGACCACGTCATCTTCCCGGACGGCAAGCGCATCATCCTGCTGGCCAAGGGCCGGTTGGTGAACCTGGGCTGCGCCACCGGCCATCCGTCCTATGTGATGAGCTCTTCTTTCGCCAACCAGACCATCGCCCAGATCGAGCTGTACACCCGGACGGCGGACTACCCGGTCGGTGTCTACACCCTGCCCAAGCACCTGGACGAAAAGGTCGCCCGTTTGCAGCTCAGAAAGCTCAACGCCCAGCTGACCGAACTGACCGATGCGCAGGCCGCCTACATCGGGGTGCCCAAGGAAGGCCCCTACAAGTCCGAGCATTACCGCTACTAAGCCGGACACGCCCTGAGGGCCCGACAAGGATGTTCGAATAACAAAAGGCCGCCGTTCACTCGCGGCCTTTTTTCGCATCGATCATCCCTGAAAATGGAAGAGATCTATGGATACCCAAAAACACTATCCACCGGTTTTCAGCTTCGAGTTCTTCCCGCCCAAGAGCGACGAGGCGGCCGCCAAGCTGCGCGAGACCACGAGCCAACTCGCCGTACTGAAGCCACGCTTCTGCTCGGTCACCTTCGGCGCCGGCGGATCGACGCGGGAGCGAACCTTCGAAACCGTCGTCGAGATCCAGGAGACCACCGGCATCGAAGGGGCACCGCACATTTCCTGCATCGCCTCGACCAAGGCCAACATCCGCGAAGTGCTGCAAGCCTATCAATCGCGCGGCATCCGCCACATCGTGGCGCTGCGAGGCGACATGCCTTCCGGCATGCTATCGGCCGGCGAGTTCCGCTACGCCAACGAATTGGTGGAATTCATCCGCGCCGAAACCGGCGACCATTTCCATATCGAGGTCGCCGCCTACCCCGAGACGCACCCGCAGGCGCCGAACTACGCGGCCGACCTGCGCAATTTCAAGCGCAAGGTGGAGGCCGGCGCCAATGCCGCCATCACCCAATATTTCTACAACGCCGAAGCCTATTTCCGCTTCGTCGACGACTGCGAAAAACTGGGACTGGCCCTGCCCATCGTGCCGGGCATCATGCCCATCACCAATTACTCCCAGCTCGCGCGTTTCTCGGAAGCGTGCGGCGCCGACATCCCCCGCTGGATGCGCAAGCGCCTGGAACAATACGGCGACGACCGCAAGGCCATCCGCGCCTTCGGCCTGGAAGTGGTGAGCGATTTATGCCGGCGGCTGCTGGAAGGCGGCGCGCCGGGCCTGCATTTCTATACCCTGAACCAAGCCGAGGCGACCTTGGGCATCTGGCGGAATCTGGGGCTGGGGATGCCTGCGTAAGCGGGCGTGAATGGCGGCCCGCAGCGGGCATCCTGCATAATGGCCGGGTCGATCATCCTGATGGGAAAACCGGTAGGACGCCGACAGATTTGCGTTTACGCATCACTCTAACAAACAGCGAGATAAACACATGAGGAACAAGTTGTTATTGGCCGTCATCGCAAGCGCCGCGAGCGTCGCGGCAGTGGCCGGCCCCATCGAGGATCAGATCCGCTTCCGCCAATCGACCTTCACGTTCATCGCCTGGAACTGCGCCAAGATCAAGAGCCAGACGATCGATCATCCGGAAACCTTCAACAAGGACCAGGTCTCCGCCGCCGCGCACGCCGTCGCCGCCGCCGCGAACTCCGGTCTGGGTGGGCTGTTCGGCCCCGGCACCGACAAGGGCACCGGCTGGAAGCCGACCCGCCTGAAATCCGAGTTCTTCCAGCAAACGGATGACGCCAAGAACGTCGGCGTCGCCTTCATCACCGAAGCCAATGCGCTGGCCGCCGCCGCCGATACCGGCAATATCGACGCGATCAAGGCGCAGTTCGCCAAGACCGGGGAAGCCTGCAAGGGCTGTCACGACAAGTTCCGCGCCAAGGAGCAATAAAGCCTGGAAGAGCGGTCCGGACGCCGGCAGGGCGCCCGGACCGCTCGCGCAAGGTCGAGCCCGGCGCCTCAGTCGTAGCTGGGCTCGATATCCGTATAGAAAGTATTGTCCTCGCCGCCCGCGTACAGCGCGATGCGGATGACCTGGGCGGCGAAGGAAGCGGCCTGGGCCGGCGACAAGACCGGGCGCGTCCCGTCGGCATCGGCCGCCATGAACTTGTCGGCGACCGGCAGGATTTTTTCTTCGAACACGCCTTCCGGCAGGGGAATCAGACTGCCCGACGATATGTGGAAGTCGTCCAACGGCAGCACCATTCCCGCCAGCACCACGCCGGGCGTACCGGTTGCCGCCAGTCCGAGATCCATCAAATCCAGGCTATCCCCCCGTAACAAATCGTGCAGCCGCGCACCTTGGTTCGGCTCGATCTCGACGACGCGAAATACCGAATACCGCGATTGCTGCATGGCCTGGAGCAGGGTGGCCGCGTCGGAACCGGGCTCGGGCGGCGATTGCTCCAGATACCGCTCGATCACCGTTTTGCCGCCACGGCGGTAATGGTGGATGGCATAGTCGAACAGGATGGCGATTTCGTCGTCGTTGTTCAGTATCAAATTCCCGGCTTTGTAGATGCCCAGCTTCTTGCCGCACTCACCGATCGCGGTCTTGGGAACCTGCTTGGCCAAGACCGCATTCAGTTCACGGCCGGCCTTGCGCAATTGCTGATAACGCCCCGCACGTTCGGATCTGCGCGGATTTTTCCTGAAAAAAGGGAACCACTTCATGACGTTGCAGGCTGTGTGAATTGACGGGAAAACGGACCCTCGTCCCTGAGGGGCATGGATCAAGCTTCCGGATCGTACATCTCGTGCTTGATCGTATGACGGTTGGCGATCAGTTCCTCGATGGTGGGTTCGTCGTTGAGCGCACGC
The DNA here is from genome assembly GCF_016925495.1 of Methylococcus sp. EFPC2. Taxonomy (NCBI): domain Bacteria; kingdom Pseudomonadati; phylum Pseudomonadota; class Gammaproteobacteria; order Methylococcales; family Methylococcaceae; genus Methylococcus; species Methylococcus sp. EFPC2. The sequence continues at coordinate 3,221,280 of NZ_CP070491.1, forward strand.
TTGATGGCCAGCTTGGTGGCCTCGTAGTTGGTGCGGTACAAGTCCTTGTCGTCGCGGTTGGGATCGGTGACGCATTGCGGATCCAGCCAGACCAGGCTGATGATGCACAAGGAATTCACCAGATCGCGCGGTATGACGCCCTCGATCACGCTGTCCAGCACCGCGTCGGCAGTGGCAGCCTGAACCACGCCGCCCAGCAGGTTGATGGTGGCGCTATTCTTGATGGTCACCTTGGGCACCATCAGGGTCGCCGGCTTGACCATCTGGTTACAGGCGCGAATGGCGAACATCCGGGTATGACCGGCCGTTTGCCCCATCATATTGGCGAACGCATGGCCAACCGGGCCGTCGACGTTACCGATGAGTATCTCCGGCATGGCGTCGGTATATTGGCCATCGGCCGCGAAAACGGTGGCTTCGCCAGTCTTGAAATGTAAGGTTGACACGCGGGCTCTCCTGCTTGGGCTGATCGACAAGCCACCCGCTCAAGGCAGGCATTTGATCTTCAGCGAATTGATGTTGTGGTGAAAGTTCAGCTCGCCCAGATGATGCTCCTTGTGGTCGGGGCCGAAAGCGATCTCGACGTCAGAATAGGTCTTGGGACTTTCCTTCCAGTTTTTCAGGGCGTCGCCGTGATAGATGGGGCCGCTGGTATCTTCCTTGAAACTTTCCTGCCGATAGGCGAGCACCTGGGCCTTGGGACCCACAACCAGGCTGTCGATGCGGTTGTCCCAGTTCTCGCCGTTCAACTTGGCCAGGCTGGCGAGTTCCGCCGGCCCTTCGATGCGAACATGGTTGCCCTTGAAATCCGTCTGATCGTAGATATCCAGCCAGCAATCGCCGGCCGCGGGCGATGGCGAGGAAAACCCCGCCAGGGCCAGTGCGGCGATCCCGCCGGCAAAACGCAAAATCCTGGAATTCGTGGTGTTCATGGCGACCTCCGATAGGATGAGCGACACATCGGCCACCGGTCGCGAGGGCATCCGGCGATCCGCGCCGCGAGCATATTCCCGCCATGCGCATTCCACAAGCCGAGTTCGGCAATTTCCGGAAGCAGAACTAACCCGTGCTTTAGCTGGGCCAGGCCAGTTGCCGTTGCCTGCGTACCTTTCAATTTGCCTTCGCCTATTGCTCCCTCGCTCACCCAGGAGATCGCTCTCGCTGAAAGCGCCACCGCCCTTGGTTTGCGGTGCTTTTCTCAGGCGAATTAGTCGTCTAAAACGGCAGTATTTGCGGAACCCGTTAGCGGTCTTCCCTCTATGATCCCTTAACAGCCAGCCCTGGCCGTTATGCCCTGCGCACCCGCCATTCGAACGGCGGTTCCATCCAGAGAACTGACGCTCATCTGTTGACGGCCTTCGTCGCATCGTCGGCCAGGGCCGTCATTCGCGCCCGGCCTTTGATTTTCTCGAACAGGGGCTTACTGGTATGTCAGCGGGAATGTCCTTGAACTGACACAGTCGGTCAATGCCTGTCCTCCCAGATCACTGAAACTCTGGATTGAGAGTCCGCAACGTACTAGAAAGCCGACGCTGGCTCAAACCAATCGAGCTACCGTAACACCTCGGATGCGGCTGATAGTTAGGAGTTTTTATGAAATAAAGGAAAAATCAGAAGGAATGTAAGAGTCGAGTTGCCTCGCACAAATGGGGATCACAATACTTCTTACCTGGCCTCCTTAGTGATGCGCTCTAGCGCCCTAGGGCATATTTTCATCAAAATATAAGCGTCACAGAAAAACTTCATAAATGAGGCATCTTTGAGGGTAACTGTAACTTCATTCATTTCATTGGCATCAAAGGCCTTGGCAATATTTATCAGGCGCTCTTTGTCCTCATCAGTATTGGTGATGAGATTGTCAACGAACTTGCTAAGGGCTTCTGGAAATGGTGCCTCAGGGTTCCATTCTCCCGTTTCCTCCATGAGCTTACGTAAGCACTCCAGAAAATTTCCGAAAATGTTATCCTCACATTGCCAATGAACATCATTCAAGGAAAGGAAGGTAGTCCCGCCAATGTAATAGTTATAAGGAACCAGTTTTTGAGCATCGCCTGGACCTGGAAGTGCAACCAGGCAGTTGATTACCTGTGCTAAGTCTTCGGATGTAAGAACACGATTATCGCCCCAATCAACTTTCAGGCTAGGGCTTCTCGTAAGCTTTATCTGATACCCGTTCTCTAGATCATCAATTCTCTCGTAATAGCTATCCACCTGCTCAGGCATCTTCCACCACCAGAACCCCATGGTCCCTATGTTGAGAGCTGCTACAAAATGCCTGGCGACTCCCCAAGCAGAGTGCCATAGCCCTTGTACCGGTATGTTGTCCTTCAGGATTAGCTCAACGATCAATTGATTCTTACTTTTGGAAACGGGAATGAGCTTTATCCATCGAACTTTTTCGTTCCACTCTGTGAGCGTCTTGGGGCGGATAGAATGGGAGGCGGAATAAATCCTTAGCCGAATGCGCCATTTGTTTTTCATCCCACTGTTTGGGAGATTTTGGCTTCTGGCTATTTCTGCTTCAGCTAGAGCGAGGTTCTTGGCCTCTGTCTTATCGAATTCACTCTTCAACCAACGTATCCATTTCCGAGCATTTGCCAGTTCATGTAGCTTTGCCATTGATGCGCCGGAGAATATAACTCTTGTTTTATCTGGGTGGTCGGCAGCCGCAAGAAACCACCGCATGGTACCATTGTCATCGTCAGAGATTTCTGCTTCAGACCTTGGTTTCTCCGCTTCCGCTATGGCTAAACGAGCTTCAGCAAGTTTGATGATTTTTTCGCACTCTTCGATGGATATTACCTCCGAAGGCACTGCTAAGGCATCACTGGCTTTATCAACATAAAGAGCCTGCAGCCTCTTCGAGTGCAGCTCTTGGGCAAGGTGTGTGATGGAATCAAGCTCTTCATTGGTGATCTTTTTACTAGAGAAACTAGGGCCAAGGAAGCACCAGAACAGCTTCTGCACATGGGACTGGATATGTTTATCGTGCCGGTTCGCATCTTCTTCTGACCTATTGCTGGCCATCGATTGGATGCCGAGAAGCTCCATGCGACCCAACTCTTCCAGGGCTATAACTGCCAAGTGATAGGCGATGTGAGGTTGTTCGGCTGCCTGTACCGCCTGAGCAGAAGCTATGAGGTTCTTTGCATGGGTAATACAGGCATTGTGGGCTGTAATTAGGTCAACGCGTTCTGACATCAAAACCATCAAGTTAAAAGCTATATGTCGAAACCATAATAACTGACTAGGCGACCCTATGCATACAGTCTCTAAATGCGACGACTCGATGGATAAATACCAACGGCCACGTGTGGCCGAAGGAGAGCCGGCCAGCGCGTTAGCGGGAATGGCAGCAGTACTTCGATCAGCTGCCGTTCAATTTGAATATATACAGGCGGCGGCTGTGCGCACGAACGACTCGCTCGATTTTGAAAAAAGCGGTCTTTCAAGACTAACCGGTATCGGCAAAGACGAACGGCTGTTAAGACCGAACACTTGCCGGCTGCATTATGAAGGCATATGACTGCACAACCTGGCAAACGGCCGTAGAAGACTCTTGCCTCCAGTTCGACTTAGAGGAAAACCGTCATCCTGACTGACTGGTTGGGCCGAGCTTGGCACCAAGGACCTGTGCAGCGCGAACCAAAACTCGGCCCCGTCGCGGGGCGCATTGACCTGGCGATAGCAATGCGCGGCGGCATAGTGGAGCCCGGCCGATGTATCCCACTCCAACAAAGTTCATTGAGGTGGCCCGAAATATCGGTGCTCAAGGGCGTCGGCCAGGTTGCGGGACGCGCTGTGGAATCGCGACGGGGGACGGGAACCGGCGGCTCCATACATTGACCCTTGCGTTCGGGCCGTGCCATGATCGCCGGACCTTGCTCCCAGCCCGATTTCCGCTCGTCCCCATGGCGCGTCCCCGCGAATTCAGTCTGCCCGAAACCCTCGACAAGGCCATGCGGGTGTTTTGGGCCAAGGGCTATTTCGGGACTTCCATCGAAGATCTGGTCGCAGCCACGGGGGTCAGCCGCTACGGCTTGTACGGCGAGTTCGGCGACAAGAAAGGCCTGTTTCTGGCGGCACTCCAGCACTATCAAGCTAACGTCGTTCGCCCCCTCCTGGATATCGTCGAGCGCCCCGAAGCCTCGCTCGCGGACCTTCGCGCCTTGTTCGCCGTGTTGGCCGAGTTTTCGCGGCAACCCGGCGGAAAACTGGGCTGCCTGGTGTTCAATTCGGTCAACGAAGCCGGACTGCACGACGAGGCCACTGCCGGCAAAATCCTCGAAATCCGCGAGCACATGGCCAAGGGCATACATCGCATGCTCGTCAATGCCGTCAGCGGGAATGAACTGCCCGCCGGCTTCGACGTTCAACGCGAGGCGGATTTTTTGTTCGGCGTGCTCCATGCGCTGCCCATGATGGCGCGGGCGGGGGCCGATCCGGCGACGATAGCGAACGTGATCCAAGTCGCGTTGTCGACGCTCGACTAAGCGGCCGCCGCAACACCGCGGCGGCTACACGATCCCTACCGCGTCCCGACCAGCCCAATCAGAACATACGTTCTGTCATTATTTACAAATTCCAGAACGTATGTTCTGCTATAACCGTTCGCCGCGACAAATGCTCCGGTGAACGAGAACAGCCGCCCTTCAATTCCTCAGGAGCAAGCCATGAAGCTTTACTATCATCCCGCCTCGCCTTTCGCCCGCAAACCGCGTATCGCCGCCGCCCTGCTCGGCATCGAACTGGAGACCCAAGTGGTCGACATCTTGGCCGGAGCCGGGCAAGCGCCGGATTATTTAAGGCTCAATCCCCACGGCAAAGTCCCTACCCTGGTGGACGGCGACTTTTCATTGTGGGAGTCCAACGCCATCGTCCAGTACCTCGGCGAAAAAGCGGCGGATACCTCCCTGTTTCCCCGCGACAGCCGCAGCCGCGCCGACATCCTGCGCTGGCAGTTCTGGGAATCCACCACTTGGGCACCGCCCAGCGGCGTATTCATCTACGAAAATGTGCTCAAACCGCTGCTGGGTCAGGGCGAGGCGGATGGCGAGGAGATCAGGAAAGCGACGGAGAAGTTCGTCCGCGCCGCCAAGGTACTGGACGACCATCTGGCGCAGCACTCCTGGCTGGTGGGCGATACCTTGACCGTGGCGGACACTTCGGTCGCGGCAGTCCTGATGTACGCCGAAACCGCCCGCTACCCGCTCGACGGATACGAACACATCCATGCCTGGTTCGGCAAAATCCGCCAACTGCCGGCCTGGACTGCTACCGAACCCTCCGCGTGATCCGCATACCGCGGTAAGCCAGCCATCGCACGGGAACGCGCCGGTTTTTCGACCGACGCATTCCCGGTCGGGGCGAACCGCACCACTCGACTCCGCCCTGATTTCAAAGCCCCACGGCGTCATGCATCGGGCGGCTGGCCAGGATGCTCAGGTCTTCACCGTTTACGGTCGAGTCCTCGATCGTTTGCCATCCCTGTCGCCGGTAAAACGTCTGCCGATCGGGCGTGTAGAAATGGAGCAGTGAGGCGGCAGACGGAATGAAGGCCGCATGGGCCTGGTTCAATCCGCATCCGCTCCGCCCTTCGGTCGGAGCGCCGCCTTCAACACCAAGCCTTCATAGTCCGCGACACGGGGGCCGGGTATCGCCGGTGCCGTTCCCGCGGCGAGTAATCGTTCGCCGTAGCTCGCCAGGCAAGCGGCGCGCGCTTCCTCGCCCATGCGCGCGGGGCCGTAGACGACAAAGGGTTCGATCACGGTGAAGCCCGCGAATCCCAGTATGCCGTGATGGATGGGGAACAGAATCGACGATATCGGTCCGTAGATGCCGATGTCCGAATAAGCGGGCGCCGGACCGCCGACGGTCACCGAGCATAGGGCCCGTTTTCCGGCGAATATGCCGCGGTCGAAATATCGACCGCCGCCGTAAGCGCGGCCGACCGCGAAAACCCGGTCGACCCAGCCCTTGAGTATGGCCGGCATGCCCAGCCACCAAAGGGGAAACTGGAAGATCAGCAGATCGCACCAGGCGAGCTTGTCCATCTCAAGCTGGAGTGCCGGGATATATCCGTCTTGCTCGCTCGCGTATTCCTCTTCGTCCTGCTGCTTCAAACGGTCCGGATTGCGGACGGTCAGGAAATTGCGCCGGTCGGAAACCGGATCGAACCCCATGGCATAAAGGTCGGACAGCACCACTTCGTGCCCGGCGGCACGAAGCACGGCCTTTGCCTCGCTGGTCATCGCGCCATTGAAACTGCCCGGCTCGGGGTGAGCATGGACGATGAAGACTCGCATGATGGTTCTCCAGTATCGGTTTCCTTCAGGCCGCCCACGCATCGTCTGCAAACGCATCGTCCAGCGGCGTCCGCAGGATCCGGTTGGAATAGTTCGACAAGGTTTTCAGCGTGACCGCCAGCACCACGTCCAGCGCATTGGCCCGGCTGAACCCGGCTTCGAGGAAGGCGGCGACGGCGCCTTCGGTGACCCAGCCGCGCTTTTGCACCACCGTCCGGGTGAAAACCGCCAGGGCATCGAGGCGCGGGTCGGGAAGCTCTTTTCCGGCTCTGGCCGCGTCGATGACGGCGCCGTCCAAACCGGCGACCGAACGGGCCTGGTGGGTATGGAAGGGCACGCAGTAGTCGCAACGGTTTTCGACACTGGCGGACAGCGCGGCGATGTGGCGTTCGGCCGGGCTCAGGCTGGACTGGTCGAGCAGTTCGGTCAGTTGCAGATAGGCCTTGAGCGCACTGGGAGACTCGGCAAGCCCCGCCAGAAGACCGGGAATGAAGCCCAGCTCTTGCTGCACCGCCGCCAAAACGGCGCGTGCGGCGGCGGGGGCGTTGTCAGGCTGGTAGAACGTGAACGTGGTCATGATTTTCTCCTGGGCACTGTCTGAACCGGTGCACGGATGGCGGTATCCGCACTGTCGGGGAACATGCTAGGCTTGGCCACGCGAACGAAATAGCCCGGATCGTCCACATTTCATGATCGATCGTTCAGACGACCTATTGTCCACGATGCTGACCGTGATCCGCTTGCGGGCACGGGTCTACCACCACGCCAGCTTCTGCGGCGGATGGCAGTTGGACTCCTCGGAAGAACGGCGAGCCTCCTTTCACATCCTGGGGTCCGGGCGCTGCCGGCTCGAACTCCCGGAGACCGGTCAAAGCATGCCCCTCCGTGCCGGCGATCTGGTCTTGCTGCCGCGGAATACGCCCCACCGACTCCGTGGCGAAGGCGCCGAGGAATACACCACGCTGCTCTGCGGCTATTTCGAATTCAGCCTGGGCAGCACCAATCCCATAGTGGATGCCTTGCCGGACCTGCTCGTCATGGCCGCGGCGGACGATCCGCAAAGCGCTGCCCAGTTAACGGCGCTATCCGCGCTCATGCTGTCCGAGGCGGATCGGATACAGAGCGGGAGCCGGCTCGCCCTCGACCGCCTGGCGGAAGTCCTGTTCGTCATGATGTTGCGCCGCTACCTCGAAACGGCGACCGAACCCTTAGGCATCCTGGCGGGCCTCGCCGACCCGAAAATCGCCCGAGCCCTGGCCGCCCTGCACCGGGCCCCCGAGCGGGCCTGGCGGGTGGACACGCTGGCGAAGGAAGCCTGCATGTCCCGCACCGCGTTCGCCCAGCGATTCGCCGCCCTGGTTGGGCAACCGCCACTGGCCTATCTTTCCGCCTGGCGCATGCTGCTGGCCGAGCGCTGGCTGGCGGAAGAACGGCTGAGCGTCGCCATGGTGGCGGAGCGTTTGGGTTATGCATCGGAAACCGCGTTCCGCAGGGCGTTCAAACGCACTCACGGCAGCGGGCCGGGCAGCCTCCGGCGCCGGCGCGAGCAGGCCATGGGCCAGGCCGCACCGACGTGAGACCGGGCCCGCGTTCGGGGCGGTACCTCGCTACGCCGACGCCACTATACTTGGCCCGCGCCCACACTATGGAGACCACCGCTCATGGGAACACCCAACCGACCGCAGCCCTCTTCCGGCCAGGGCAAAACCTCGTTCGATTATCAGCGCATCGCCAGTCGGCATCGGCCGCCCCAGCCGGCGCTCACCCTGTCCAAGGCTTTGCTCTGGGTATTGGTTGCGGTGGTCGCCGTGATCGGCATCAGCCGGCTGTGCGCCCCGCCTAAACCGGCCCCCCCTGCACCGACCGCATCGGAGGCTCCGTCAGACCCTGCAGACACCCGGGCCGAATTACCGGAAATGAAAGCCATCCCGTTGCGTCCGACCGAAGCCGCCCCGACGCCCCGCTTCGTCCCCCCGGCTCCGGTCGAACCGGAAATGGCGCCGCCTCCACCGCCCACCGTGGTCCGGGAAGTGCTGGCACGCGACCGTAGCGGCAATTACTTCACCCAAGGCCTCATCAACGGCAAAAGCGTACGCATGATGGCCGACACGGGCGCCAGCACCGTGGTGATTCCGGAAAAGATCGCCCGGCGGATCGGGCTGAAGAGCGGGCGCCCCGTCACGGTCAAAACCGCCGGAGGCATCGTGCAGGCCTACGAAACCGCCCTGGACACCCTAACCTTGGGGCGCATCGAGATACGCCAGGTGGCGGCCATGATCAACCCGGCCATGCAGGACGATTTCGCGCTGCTGGGCATGAATGCGCTGAGTTTGCTGCAGTTCAGCCAGGAAAACGGCACGCTGGTGCTCAGTTACGATCCGGCCAAAGCGGGGAATACCGCGGAAGAAAACCAACCGGAGCCGGATGTCAGCTTCCGCAAGTCCGTCAAGGAATGCATGGGAGACAGCAAGGTCATCGACCAGAAGACCCTGAACTGCCTTAAAGGCGAATAGCCGCGCCCTCCCTGGCGGAGAAATTCCGAAAACTTACAGGCCGAGGACGATCGCCAGCAACAAGAGCGACATGAAGATGGATACGGTGAGGAGCACGGCGCCCTGCACCTTGCGGGCCTCGTTGCGTATGCCGATGACGCCGAATATCAAGCCAACCGGGGGAACGAATACCGTGATGGCGATCAGGCCGAGCACGGTGGCGATAGACCACTTCTTGCCCGTGGGACCATCGACGGGACGGCCGCAGCCCGTACAGACGACCGCGTTGTCTTTTAATTGTTTTCCGCAGTAACGACAGAACATAAAACAGCCTCGATCTAGAGCAATGACGGCGCGCGCCAGGCGCGCAAGAGAATAGCGTAATGCGCCTACCCTTTCCATATGCCGGCTGGAGCGGCCGGGGAGGTTTGCGTAAGATGGCCGACCGATAGCGACTTCACGACTCCCCAGCCCGATGACCCCCGCCTTCCTCCGACCGACGCTGTTGCTGGCGCTCGTTTGCCTTACGCCCTGGATTTCCGGCGCGCCCAGGGACGACGACGATGACGCTCCCGCACCGGCGCGAACCGCATCGGCGCCGGCTCCCGCCGGCGGCGATGCGTTTACGCTGAACCTGCCGCCGGCGCGCCAGCAAGCGGCCGGCATCAAGACGGAGCCGCTCGACGCCGCCTCATGGCATAGCGAAACCAAGGCCTATGCCACCGTGCTCGACCTGCAGGCCTTGTTCGGCGAGCGCGCCCGGTACCGGGCGGCCCAGTCCGAGGTCAACATCGCCGAGGCGGCGCAGCGGGTCGCCGAAAAGAATCTGCAGCGCCTGAGCCATTTGCACCGCGAGGCCATCATCCCCGCGCGCGAACTCTACCAGGCCGAGGCACAGCATTCCGCCGACCTGGCGCGCCTGGAAGCCGCGCGCAACCGATTGCGGGAAATCCGCGAGACGGCCCTGCAGCAGTGGGGCGAAACGCTGTTCCGGCGGACCATAGAGAACGAAAGCGCCCTGTATCAAGCCCTGCTGGCGCGCAAACAGGGCTTGATACTGCTGACCGCGAGCGTGGAAACCCCGCCGGCGCAGGCGCGCCTCGCCGCGCCCGGGCTGGCGGATTCGGCCCGCACCGCCCGCCTGATCTCGGCCGCGCCGCGCATCGACGTCGGCGCACAGGGAGGCACTTGGTTCTACCTGGCCGAGAATCTCCAGTGGCGCGCCGGCCAGCGTCTGGAGGCCTGGCTGGCGAATGCCGACGAGGCCAGCGAGGGCGTGGCGATGCCGCCCTCGGCGGTCATCTGGCACGAGGGACGTCCCTGGGTCTACGTCAAAACCGGCGACGATCGGTTCGTCCGCCGCCCGCTGGACGCCCGCCAGCAACGCGGCGACCGTTGGCTGGTCAAGACGGGCTTTGCGGCGGGCGAGGGCGTCGTCGTGTCCGGCGCCCAAACCCTCTTGTCCGAGGAACTGCGCCGCTTCATCCCGGACGAGGACGACGACTGATGCTGGCGTCCCTGGTTCGCTTCGCCCTGCAGCGCGCCGGGCTGATCGTCGCGCTCGCGCTGGTCCTGCTGGCCTACGGCGGCTATCTGCTGCGCACGAGCAGCCTGGACATCTTCCCCGAATTCGCCGGCAAACGGGTGATCGTGCAGACCGAAGCGCCGGGCCTTACGCCGGAGCAGGTCGAACTGCTGGTGACTCAGCCCATAGAGCGCAGCCTGGCCGGCCTGCTGGGCCTGGAATCGATACGCTCGGAGTCGCTACAGGGCCTGTCGGTCGTGACCGTGCTGTTCGACGACGACAGCGACCAATACCGCGACCGGCAAATGGTGAGCGAGCGCCTGGCGCTGCTGACCGGCCTATTGCCGCCGGGCGCCGGCCCGCCGGTGGTCACGCCGCTGTCCTCGTCTTCCGCCACGGTGATGACCCTGGGCCTGACCTCCTCGCGCGTCGATCTGATGGAGCTGCGCGCCCAGGCCGACTGGACCCTGGTGCCGCGTCTCATGGCCGTGCCGGGCGTCGCCGACGTCAACGTGTTCGGCGGCGAGATCAAGCAATGGCAGATCCAGCTCGACCCGGAAAAACTGCGCCGCCTGGATCTGAGCGTGGACGAGGTGCTGCGCGCCGCGGAAAAGGCCGCCGGCATGCCCGGCGCGGGCTTCGTGGAAAACGGCAACCAGCGCATCAGCCTGCGCGTGGCCGGCCTGCCGGACGACGTCGAGAGCCTGCGCCAGGTCGCGGTGCGCCAGCGCGACGGCGTCACCGTCAAGCTGGGCGATATCGCCACCCTCGCCGCCGCACCCAGGCCCCCGATCGGCGCGGCCTCGGTCGGCGCCGAACCGGGCGTGGTGCTGATGGTGATAGGCCAGTACGGCGCGAATACCCTGAGCGTTTCCCGCGCGGTGGAATCCGCCCTGGCGGAACTGGAGCCCGCGCTGGCGAAGCAGGATATCCGCCTGCATCCGCATCTATTCCGCCCGGCCGACTACATCGAACGCTCGCTCTCCAATCTGAGCGGCCATCTGCTGATCGGCGGCTTCCTGGTGGTGCTGGTGCTCTACGCCTTTTTGTTCGACGTGCGCACCGCCTTCATCTCGGCGCTGGCCATCCCCTTGTCGCTGCTGGGCGCCGTCATCGTCCTGCTGGAACTGGGCGTCAACCTCAACATCATGATCCTCGGCGGGCTGGCCATCGCCCTGGGCGAAGTGGTGGACGACGCCATCATCGACACCGAAAACATCTTCCGCCGGCTGCGGGAAAACCGTGCCTCGGCTAAGCCCAAGCAAGCCCTGACGGTGGTATTGAAAGCCTCGCTGGAAGTGCGCGGCTCGGTGGTCTACGCCAGCTTCATCGTCGCGCTCAGCTTCATCCCGCTGCTCACCCTGGAAGGCGTGGCCGGCCGGCTGTTCGCCCCGCTGGGCCAGGCCTACATCCTGGCCATATTGATGTCGCTGCTGACCGCGCTGACCGTGACGCCGGCGCTGTGCTACCTGCTGCTGGCCCGGCGCACGAGCAATCCCGAAGAGCCGCCGCTGATCCGCCTGCTGAGCCCGCTCTATGCCCGCCTGCTGCGCCGCGTCACCGGCGCACCGGGCAGGGTGATGCTGTTCAGCGCCCTGAGCTGCGTGGTCGGTCTGGCTTTCGCGCCCGGCCTGGGCGGCGAGTTCCTGCCACAACTGCGCGAGGGACATTTCATCGTGCATACCAGCAGCCTGCCCGGAACCTCGCTGACGGAATCCTTGCGCGTCGGCGGGCGGCTGACCGAACAGTTCCGCGCCATCCCCGGCGTGGAATCGACCTCGCAATGGGCCGGGCGTGCCGAACGCGGCGCCGACACCTATGGCAGCCATTACAGCGAATACGAGGTGAGGCTGAGCCCCAAGCTCGACGGCGCCGGCCAGCAGGCGGTGCTCGACGGCCTGCGGGACATATTGGGGGAATTTCCCGGCATCCAGTTCGAGGCCAATACCTTCCTGACCGAGCGGGTGGACGAAACCCTGTCCGGCTACACCGCCCCGGTGGCGGTGAACCTCTACGGCAGCGACCTGGCCGAGCTGGACGCCAAGGCCTTGCAGGTCGCGGCCCTGATGCGCGGAATAGAAGGCGCGGCCGGCGTGCAGGTACGCTCCCCGCCCGGCGCACCCTTGCTGCAGGTGCGGCCGAATCTGGACGCCTTGTCCGCGCTGGGCATCCGCCCGCTGGAGCTGGCCGACGTCATCCAGGTGGGCTACGAAGGCCGCGTCGTCGGCAAGATATACGAGCAGCAGCGCTACCACGAACTGAGCGTGATCCTGCCGCCCGCACAGCGCCGCCAGCCCGACGGCGTCGCCGCCCTGCCGCTGCGCAGCGCGGCGGGACAATGGCTGGATTTGGGGCAGGTGGCCGACATCCAGCAGACCGGCGGGCGCTACAACATCCTGCATCGCGGCGGCCGGCGCTTGCAGACCGTCACCTGCGCCGTGGTGGGGCGCGATCTGGACGGATTCCTCGAGGAATTGAAAGAACGCCTGAAGCAGGACATCGACCTCGGCCCCGGCCTTTATCCGGAGCTGACCGGCGCGGCGGTCGAACAGGGCGAGGCGAGGCGCAAGCTCACCGTCCACGCCCTGCTGGCCGGAGCGGGCATACTCGCCCTGATCTACCTGGCCATCGGCAGCCTGCGCCACACCTGGCTCACCGTCATCAACCTGCCTTTTTCACTGCTGGGCGGCGTGCTGGCCGCGCTGACCACCGGCGCCAGCCTGTCGCTGGGCGCCATGGTCGGCTTCGTCACCCTGTTCGGCATCACCGTGCGCAACGCCATCATGCTGATTTCCCACTACCGCCATCTGGTGCAAAAGGAAGGCCTGCCCTGGGAAATGGCCACGGCGATACGCGGGGCGCGCGAGCGGCTGCCTTCCATCCTCATGACCGCGCTGGTCACCGCGCTGGCCATGCTGCCCATCGCCGTCGACAGCGACAACCCAGGCCGCGAAATCATGGGCCCCATGGCTGCCATCATCATCGGCGGCCTGATTTCATCGACCCTGCTCAACCTGCTGGTGTTGCCGGCGGTCTTGTGGCGGTTCGGCCGGTTCGAGGCCCGCGCCTTGCCCAAGCAGCCCTAGCAAACAAGCCCGGGGCCGAGCGGGCTTTCTGGCATTTACCCGTAGCCCCGGTATATTAGGGCGACGCCGTTTAACCGACCGAGATCGAGGACCATGAACAAGCTCAAAATAGTATCGACTCCCCTCGCCGCCGTGTTTGCCGCATCCCTATTGGCCGGATGTTCCTTTTCCAAAAGCTCGGAAAGCTCCTCGGACAGCTCCAAGGGCCTGTTCACCCTGACATCCAGTTCGCTGGAATCGAGCTCCGACTCCTCGGAAACCAAAGGGGAAAAATACGAGAAGGACGTCGCCGACTACACGGCGGAGTTCGTGGTTTCGTCCAGTGGCGACCTCGACAGTTTCAGGGACAAGCTGGGTAAGCTCGCGGAGCGGAACGGCATCACCGACTGGGAGAACGACCACGCCACCTATGTCGGCATAGGCCGCGGCCTGCACAAGGCCAAGCTCGGCAAGCCGCAAGTCTCCGCATTCACGGAAAGCCTGGGCGGCGAGGACCCGATGAAAAGGAAGGCGATCGAAGAAGGCCTGAGCAAATAAGGCCCGCCTCCAGAGATCATCCGGACATGCGCTTTTCCCGGCGGCTCGCGCGCGCCTGTCCGGCATTCATCCTGACTTTGTCGCTGTGCCTGCCCGGCCCTACGCTCGGCGCCTCCGGCACGTTCGAATTCCTCTACATCAACGCCAACGAGGGCTCGGCCAGCGGCGGCCACGCGGCCATCCGCTTCGGCGACGAGGTCTTCCATTTTCAGCATGTGCCGCCGGGACTGTTGCGCATCGCCAAGGAAAGTTACGGCCGCTTCCGCTTCGAATACGGTGACCGGGAAAACCGGACGATCCGTGTCCATCGCATCGAGGCCCCGGAAGAAACCGTCGCCTGGCTCGACGCAACCTTCAACCGGCGCCTGCTCATCCAGGACGAACACTACGCCGCGCTCGACGCCATGGACGAAGATATCCGCCTGCTGGACGCCCTGCTGGCGGCCCCTCCCCGGACGGTCGAGCTGAAGGGCCTGGGTTATTTCCACACCCGGCCCAAGCAGACCGGCCCGCAACCGATGCCAGCGGAAGCGCCGAGCGCCTCCGATTCGACGCGCCGACTGCATGCGGCCGCCGCCTCGCTTTACGGCCAGAATTTCCTGGCCCGAAAACGGCAGGAAACCCGGGCCCGCTTGCTGGCCCTCGGGCCGGTGTCGTCCGGCCCGGCCGCGTCGGAAATGGCGGAGGACCGTTTCTCGCCCGCCGGCTATTCCTTTTCTCAACGCTATGCCGATGCCTTGACCGACCTCGCCGCCCTGGACGTGCTGGAGCAGGGCAGAGCGCCATGCCCCGACGCGATCCTCCAGCCGGACAGCCCCGAATTTCGGCTCAGCCGCGCGGCGCTCGCAGCGCTCGAAAATTACCGGCAAACACTGACTGGGGACTTGCTCGGCCTGTTGCGTAGCGAGCGCGCCGACTGGGGCTATCCCTTCCTGGTCGGACTGGCGCGCCTGCATGCCCTGGATCGCTCCATCGCGACCGGCCGTCTGGCGATACTCGACCGCTTCCAGGCCGGCGGGGGGACCGCCGCGAACGAAGAGGCAGGCGGCGGAGTCAAGGCCGGCCTGCTCGATCAGGCCCGAGCGGTTTATGCGTCGGCCCAATCGGAGCTGACGGGTGGGCAAGCGCCGGACGAACGCCGCTATGCCCGGCTCGAAGAATCCGCCAATCTGTTTCTCGAAATACGCCAGAGCCTGGCCCAAGCCCGTCCGATCCGCCCCCTGCCGGCCGGCGCCACACCCGCCCGCGCCGCGCCCGCCGGTGTGATCGCGCTGCCGCTTGCGGCCGGCCAGCTCGCGGCTTATCGGCTATCCCTCGCGGCGGAGAGGGACGCCTACACCGCCAAGCTGATGTCCCTGTACGCTTACAAGCTGATAAGCCGCAACTGCGTGACGGAGATCTTCCGCGTCATCAATGGAGCCATCGCCGGACGGCTGGACGAAAACGGCGGAGCCGACGCCCCGGACGCAAAACTGGCGCGCGTGCGGGCCGAATCAGAACGGCTGTTGGGCGGCTATGTCGATGAAACCGGCGCGAACCTAGTCCCCTTCGTCGCCTACGCAAGCGTGGGGGACGCTTATCGCGTGCGCTCCAGCGCCGATCTGCCGGCCTACCGTGACGTCTACCTATCGCAGGAGTATCGCCGGGCCGCACCCTGGCTGGTCAATCTGCAGGAATCCAACGTGCTGAGCTCGGCGATTTATCGCTGGCACGGCGACGACGCGGCCTTTCTGTTTTTCACCCAGGACACCGTGTGGAACCGGCCCCTGCTCGGCAGCATCAATCTGGCCGTCGCGCTGGGGCAAACCCTGACCGGCCTGCTCGCCCTGCCCTGGGATTCCGGGGAAAACCTGCGGCTGAGCCTGAAAGGCGTGTTCGTCAGCATCCCGGAACTGTTTTTCTTCAATATCCGCAAAGGCTCGTTTCCCTACCTCACGCGGATGAGTCCGGGCAGTTGAGCCCTGCAACGATGGAAGCCGGGGAAGCTCCGATAGCGTTCTGTCCTGGGGCGGCACCAACCCCCTTTAAACCCTGATTAGAATCGAAAGCCGACACCGACCTCCGTCAGGAATTAGGTATCCTGTTTCCGCCACCCCGCACCGCGAACCGCTCCCCGGATCAAAATCGAGATCGAAACGCCGACGCCCCCATGCAACAAGAACTTCGCAAAATCCAGATCACCCCCGACATTCGGATTTCGTCGGTCTGGGCCAGACCCGACGATTACCGGGGAGCGGAGGGGAGCGCCGTCATCCTGGCCCATGGGGCCGGGAACGACATGGATCATCCGTTCATGAGCCATTTCCATCAGGCCTTCGCCGAAGCCGGTTTGCTCAGCGTGAAGTTCAACTTTCCGTACAAGGAACTGGGCCGCAAGGCGCCGGACCGGATGCCCTTGCTGGAGGACACCTGGCGGGCGGTGATACGCGCGGTGCGGGAAGACGCGCAACTGGCGCCGAAAAATCTGTACCTGGCCGGCAAGAGCATGGGCGGGCGGGTGGCGTCCCATCTGGCGGCGCAGGGGGAGTCGAGCCAGGGGCTGATTTTTCTCGGCTACCCCTTGCATCCCGCCAGACAGGTCGACAAGCTTAGGGTGGAACATTGGGCCCGGCTGTCGCTGTCCTGCCCGGTGTTGTTCGTGGAAGGCACGCGGGATGCCTTGTGCGATCTGGACGTGCTCGAATCCGAACTGCCGCGCATTCCGGCCCCCGTCACCCTGCACCTCATCGATGGCGGTGACCATTCCTTCAAAGTGCCCAAGTTGGCCGGAATAAGCCAAGGGGATGTGTGGAGTGAGGCGGCCTCGGCGATCACGTCCTGGATCGGCGCCCGTGATACTTGCAACACGGGCGCATGACGGCGCGTTCGGACGCTCACCGTGCCCGCCCGGGTAACCGGCTTCGGCCTGGCGGCCAGGCGCCGCAGAGGTTCTAGACATCTTTGGAGGATCGTGACATGCGGGAAGAACACTTCGACGTGGCGGTGATCGGCGGCGGGCCGGGCGGGGCCAGCGCCGCCACGATCCTGGCCAGGGCCGGAAAACGGGTGGTGCTGTTCGAGCGCAGCCGCTTTCCGCGCTTCCAGATCGGCGAGTCCCTGCTGCCCGCCGGCTGGGACCTGTGGCGTCGTCTCGGCGTGACCGAGAAGATCGAGGCCGAGGGCTTCACGGTCAAACAAGGGACCACCTTCGGGATGTTCAACGAAAAGCCCGACGTCGTGCTGCTGACCGCGGAATATCCGGATTACTTCGAGCGGCCTTACACCTATCACGTCGAGCGGGCCCGCTTCGACGAAATCCTGCTCGACCACGCCGCCGAATGCGGGGTGGAGGTGCGCCAGGAATGGTCGGTGCAGGACGTGCTGTTCGAAGGCGAGCGGGCCGTCGGCGTGCTGGCCGGTCCCAACGGGGAAACTCCGGCCCCCATCCATGCGCAGGTCGTGGTCGACGCCTCCGGCCGCGCATGCCACATCGCCCGCAAGCTGGGCTGGCTGCGCCCGCATCCCGAACTCAACAAGATCGCCCACTACTCCCACTTTACCGGCGCCTTCCGGCGCGACCCGCACGACGTCGTCTCCGTCGGCGAGGTGATCGAAGACTCGGTCACCACCGATATCCACACCATCGAGGGCGGCTGGCTCTGGTACATACCGCTGAAGAACGGCATCACCAGCGTCGGGGCCGTGCTGGACGCCCGTTTCGCCAAAACCCTGGGCGCCGCGCCGCAGGAGCGCTTCGACCGGGCGGTGCAAAGCTGCGACTGCGTGCGGGAATGGATGAAGGATGCGCGACAGGCGATGGAGTTGAAAACCGTCTCCTCCATCGCCTATATGAACGATTGCTTCCACGGGGCCGGTTTCGTGCTGGTGGGCGACGCGTCGATGTTCATCGACCCGGTGTTCTCCGCGGGCGTGACCCTGGCCCTCCGGGGCGGCGTGTATGCGGCCGACGCGATACTCGACGGCTTTGCCCACGGCAACGATTTCAGCGCCGCGAGGCTCGGCGCCTACGAGGACCGCATCCGCGAGCCGATGGAGCGGATCTTCAAGATGATCTACAACTGGTACCGCATCCTGGACCAGAAAGACGCCAACAACATCATCCTCCGCGCCCGCCAGATGCCGATGCTGCGGGAGCGTTTCATCGTCCTGCTGTCCGGGGGATACGACAAGGTGAGCATGGCGCAAATCCTCGCAGCGGCGGAGGAGCCGGCATCCACGTATCTGACGGCCTAGCCGTGCGTCCGCCCAAACGCCCGAAATCCGCCTTGCGCCGGGCCAATGCCGGCCGCAATGGGCATGAGCAATTTCGTGCGGAGACCCTCGTGCGCCGCTTGAACGCTAAACCGGATAGCTCATGAACCGTCTCGCTGGCTTGGTGGCGATCGGCGCGCTGCCGGCTTTCTTCGTTCTGGGGTGCGCGAGCTTGCCGCCGCCCGCCCCCTCCGGCAGCCGGGAGGCCGAATGCCTGAGCTTTCTCGGCGAGATGGACGAGCGGGTGGCCGAGCATGGCGTGGAAGACAGCGGCGCGGCGCGGATCGCGGGCTTTCCCCAATTGCGCATCGACCGTTTCCTGGCCTCATTCGCCAGTGAGCACCTGGAAGGCGCGGCTTATGTGGCTTGGCTGGAGCGCTTGCGCAAACTGGACGAACGCGCCCGATTGATCGAGCTGAACAATCTGCCTACCGACGCCGCCCAGCAAGTTCGGGCGCACGCGCCATCCGGACTCACGGTCGAAGCCGCGATCAAGGTTTGCGGCGAGGCGCTGGACAAACGCGATCTCGCTACGCTGGCCCGTCGACAGCGGCTGCTGGCGCACGCCGTCGTTCCCGATGCCTATTCCACCTGGCAGCGGGTGCTCGGCCTGTATCCGCTCACGCGCTGGGCCGCCGTCAACGGCGTTGCACGCTTGCACCGGGAACTGCGTGCGCCCTTCATTTTTCCCCGCCCCGCCCTGCCCGCCGCCGGCCGCCTGGTCCACTACGCGCCCGCGCCTGAGGGCGGCCCCGAAGCCGCCGCCGGGATCTTCGATGAATTAGCCGCGGATGCCCTGGGAATTCCGCAACCCAATGAGGCCCAACTCGATCGGCTCTATGCGGCGTATGCGCCGGTCTGGGCCGTCGATACGGCGAGCGATGCCGACCGCATCGGGACGGTCCGCCTGGACGCCGCGGGCGTACCCCAAGTCGAGGTCAGCGCGCCCGCCGTCTACCGCTGGCTATCCCATGTCCGCTGGGGCGAACGCAGCCTGCTGCAACTCAATTACCTCGCCTGGTTCCCGGCGCGGCCGCCGGCCAGCCGGCTGGACATCTATGCGGGCCGTTTCGACGGCCTCATCTGGCGCGTGACCCTGGCTCCGGACGGCAGGCCGCTCGCCTACGACAGCATCCACCCCTGCGGCTGCTATTACCAGATTTTCCCGGGGGAGGGCGTCCGCGTCGCGCAGCCGAAGGACGGCTCGGAGCCGGTCCTGTCGCCGGCCGTCATTCCCCTGCTCCAGCCCGGCGAACGTATCGTCATCCATCTTTCCTCGGGCACGCATTTCATCCAGGGCGTCACGCTGGAAACCGGCACTCCGCCAGCGGCGGCTTATGTCTGGCGGGATTACGACGAGCTGCGCTCGCTGGCGGGCCCGGACGGGCGGCGGCACGGCTTGTTCGGCCCCGACGGGCTGGTGAGGGAAAGCGAACGGCCCGAGCGCTTCTTGTTCTGGCCCATGGGCATACCCAGCGCCGGCGCGATGCGCCAGCCGGGCAACCACGCCATCGCCTTTCTCGGCCGGCGGCATTTCGACGATCCCAGGCTGCTGGACAAACTCCTGCGGCCTATCGGCAGGTGATCGGCGGTGAAACTGGTCGCACGCTACATTTGCCGGGCGGGAAGAATAGGGCTCCTGCTGCTCGTTGGCTGCGGCCTGGGCCTTGAAGCGGACGGCGCGGAAGTCCTGAACGTGGTGGTCAGAGAGCAGCAGGGACGCTATGAGCTGCATTCGGAAGTGTTGATTCTGGCGCCCGCCCCGGAAGTCCGCGCGTTGCTCATGGACTTCGAGAACCTGCCGCGGATCAACCCCGACCTCAAGCGGGTCAGGGTGCTGGATCGCAAGCATGACGGCGAAGCCCGCCTGGGCATAGTCGCGGAATTCTGCCTGCTGGCGTGCCTGGACCTGAATTGGGTCCAGGATGTCCGGCTCCAGCCCGGCGGGGACATTGCAGTGGCCATAGAGCCCAATAGCGGGGATTTCCGCCAGGGCAACGGGCATTGGCGCCTGCTCCCGGCCGGCACCGGAACCCGGCTGATCTACACCGTCGAGCTGACGCCGAATGTCTGGCTGCCGCCGGTGTTCGGCCCCTGGCTGATGAAGCGCAAGATGGCCGTGGAAGCGGTCGAGACCTCGCGAGCCCTAGAACGCATGGCCGTCCCCAACCCGATCCCGCGCGCGGCCGCTCCCTGAATCCTACGGCATCGTTCAGCCGCCCCGCCGCCAGGCGTGATACCGCTCCAGCCAGCGGAGCAGCAGCGTCGGCGCATGGGCTCGTTTCCACACGCCGGCGGCGTATCGGTTCGCCTCGGCCAAGGTCGGGTAGATGTGTAGGGTGCCGAGCAGCTTGTTGAGCCCTATGCCCTGCTTCATGGCCAGCACGAATTCGGCGATCAGATCGCCGGCGTGCGGGCCCACGATCGTCGCACCCAGTATGCGGTCCGAGCCGGGCGCGGTGAGCAGCTTGACGTAGCCCTGCGCCTCGCCGTCGGCGATGGCACGATCCAGGTCGTCGATACCGTAGCGGCTGACTTCGCAGGCGATGCCCTGCGCTTGCGCTTCCTGCTCGTTGAGGCCAACCCGCGCCACTTCCGGATCGGTGAAGGTGGCCCAGGGGATCACGCGATAGTCGGCGCGGAATGCCTTGAAATCGCCGAACAAGGCATTGACCGCCGCGTACCAGGCCTGGTGGGACGCCGTGTGGGTGAACTGGTAAGGCCCCGCCACGTCGCCGCAGGCGTAGATGTTGGGGTAGAGGGTCGCCAGATAGTCGTTGGTCTCTATCGTTCGCTCCGCCGTGGTGGGTATGCCCAGTTCTTCCAGGCCGTATCCCTGGATGTTGGCCACGCGGCCGACCGCCACCAGGATCTGGTCGCAAGGAATGCTCACCTCCTCGCCCCGGTGTTGCGCGACCAGGATTTTTTCGCTCCCCTCGACGGCGACGCGCACGGCACTATGCTCCAGGCGCAGTTCCACACCTTCCGCACGGAAGCGCTCGGCAACGAATTCGGATACGTCCGGGTCTTCCCGAACCAGCAGCCGAGGGGCCATTTCCACCAGCACGACTTGGCTGCCGAAACGCGCGAAGGTCTGCGCCAGTTCGCAGCCTATGGGCCCGCCGCCCAGGACGACCAGACGCTGCGGCAATATGCGCAGATCCCAGACGGTGTCCGAAGTCAGGTAGCCGGCTTCTGCCAGGCCGGGAATGGGCGGAACCCAGGGTCTGGCCCCGGCGGCGATGACGATGGAACGGGTGGTCAGCGTGCGCCTGCCGTCGGCCGTTTGTACTTCGACGGACCAGGGCGTCAGGATTTTGGCCTCACCGGCCAGCACCTCGACACCCAGCTGGGTATAGCGCTCCGCCGAGTCGTGGGGTTCCACCGCCCTGATCACCCGCTGCACCCGCTCCATGGCCTCGGCGAAATCGAACTCGGCGTCGGCCCGGCGGATGCCGTATTCCGGCGCGCGGCGTATGCGGTTCAGCAGTTTGGCCGTGCGTATCAAGGCCTTGGAAGGAACGCAGCCGGTGTTCAGGCAATCCCCGCCCAAGCGGTGTTTCTCGACCAGGGTGACCTTGGCCTTGGCCGCGGATGCGATGTAGGCGGCAACCAGACCGGCGGCTCCCGCGCCTATCACCACCAGGTTGCGATCGTAACGGGCGGGCTTTTCCCATTTTTCGTAGGCCTTGCGCGCCTTCACGGTGTCGACGAGTTTCCGGGCGATCCACGGGAACAGCCCCAGCAGGGCGAAAGACAGCAGCAGGCCCGGCGAGAGTATGCCGGAGAGCGAGTCGATGCCGGCCAACTGGGTGCCGGCGTTCACGTAGACGATCGTGCCCGGCAACATGCCGACCTGGCTGACCCAGTAATAAGTGCGCACCGGCAGGACGGTCAGCCCCATCAGCAGGTTGATGACGAAGAACGGGAATAGCGGCACCAGCCGCAGAGTGAAGAGATAGAAAGCCCCGTCGCGGGCGATGCCGGCGTCTATGGCCTGGGCACGCTGGCCGAAGCGGTTTTTCACCGCGTCCCGGAACAGGAAGCGGGCGGCGAGAAAGGCCAGGGTCGCCCCCAGAGTCGAGGCGAACGAAACGATCACCGTGCCCCAGAGCAGGCCGAAGACGGCGCCGCCCGCCAGGGTCAGCACCGCCGCGCCAGGCAGGGACAGCGCGGTGACCGTCACATACAGCAGACCGTAAAGCGCGACGGAGAGCAAGGGATGAACGGCCCGGTAAGCGGCGATGGCGTCCTGCCCGGCTTTCAGTGCTTCCAGGGTGAACCAGCGCTGCAGGTCGAAGGCGAAGAACGCGCCGGCGAGCAGCAGCAGGCCGACGATCAGGACGAGACGATTGCGATACATGGCGGATTCCCCCGTATGCGATGGCCGGATGGCATTGTCGCTTGGTCGGCCCCCGAAACCAAAACTTACAGCCGAAGAGGGAAAGGTTTATTCGCCGCCGCTGTAAGCTTACGCTAAGTCCCGCGACCAATAGCCGACCTTCCGCCCTTACCGGAGCCCAGTACAGACCATGCACGCCTTATTGCCCCTGGTACGCACCAGCGACTTTCCCAATTTAACCCGCGGCCGGCTGGAAACGGTGCAAGTCAACCTGGGCTACCGCTGCAACCAGGCCTGTTTGCACTGCCACGTCAACGCCAGCCCCAAACGCAAGGAGATGATGACGCGGGAAACCGTCGAGCAGGTGCTGGCCTGGCTGCGGCGTACGCCCGCCTCGACCTTGGATTTGACCGGCGGTGCGCCGGAGATGAACCCGCATTTCCGCTATCTGGTCGACGGCGGGCGCGAGTTGGGGCTGCACGTCATCGACCGTTGCAACCTGACGATACTGGAAGAGCCGGGTTACGAAGACCTGGCCGATTTTCTCGCCGAACGGCGGGTGGAAATCACCGCCTCGCTCCCCTGTTATCTGGAGGACAACGTCGACCGGCAGCGCGGCGACGGGGTGTTTCAGGCCAGCATCCGCGGACTCGGCAGGCTCAACGCCCTCGGTTACGGCAGCCCCGATTCCGGCCTGGTCCTGAACCTGGTGTACAACCCGCAAGGCCCGACCCTGCCGCCCGCGCAAGCCGGATTGGAAGCGGATTACCACCGCGAACTGGACGCGCGCTACGGCATCCGCTTCAACCGCCTCTACGCCCTGGCCAACATGCCCATCCAGCGTTTCGGCAGCACGCTGGTATCCAGGGGACAATTCGAGCCTTATCTGCGCCTGTTGAAGCAGGCCCACCGCGAGGAGAACCTGGAAAACGTCATGTGCCGCAGCCTGATCAGCGTCGACTGGCAGGGTTACGTCCACGACTGCGATTTCAACCAGATGCTGGGATTGCCCCTGGGCGGGACGAAGCGCCATGTGACGGAAATCGACGCGGCCGCCCTGCCGGGCCAGGCCATCATCACCGCCGACCATTGCTACGGCTGCACCGCCGACGCGGGGAGTTCCTGCGGCGGCGCCTTGAGCGGAAGTACCCGCAATGCTCCCGACCAACCCGACTGATCCCGGAGAACACCCACCATGTTTGTAGAAAATACCGTACGCGAACGTTATTCCGAAGGCGCCCGCGAGCGTCAGGAAGCCCTCTGTTGCCCCGTGGACTACGACCGCGAACTGCTGAAGCGGCTGCCGCAGGAGATCATCGACAAGGACTACGGCTGCGGCGATCCCTCCCTCTATGTGCAGGAAGGCGACACCGTGCTGGACCTGGGCTCGGGCGGGGGCAAGATCTGCTACATGGCGGCGCAACTGGTCGGGCCGGAAGGCTTGGTGATCGGCGTCGACATGAACGACGACATGCTGGGCCTGGCGCGCAAATACCAGCCCGAGATGGCTGAAAAACTGGGCGGCGACCGGGTGCGTTTCGTCAAGGGCTATATCCAGGATCTGGCCCTGGACGTGGAAGCGATGGAAGCCTATCTGGCCGAACATCCCGTGACCGACGCCGCTTCGCTCGCGGCGCTGAAGGCCTGGCAGACCCGGCAGCGCAGGGAACGGCCGTTGATCGCGGACCACTCGGTGGACCTCGTCATCTCCAACTGCGTGTTGAACCTGGTGGGCGACGGCGACAAGAACCAACTGGTCGAGGAGATCTTCCGCGTGCTCAAGCCGGGCGGGCGGGTCGCCATCTCCGACATCGTCGCCGACGAACCGGTGCCGCAGCACCTGAAGGACGATCCCACCCTGTGGAGCGGCTGCATCTCCGGCGCCTTCGAGGAAAGGGAGTTCATCCGCGCCTTCGAACGGGCCGGCTTCGGCGCCGTGTGCCTGGATCGCTGGGAAGCCGAGCCCTGGCAGGTGGTCGAGGGCATCGAATTCCGCGCCGTCACCCTGGTCGCCTTCAAGGGCTGGGGCCGGGAATGCATAGACCGCGGCCATGCGGTGATCTACCGCGGCCCCTATACCGAGGTGCGCGACGAGGAGGGCCACGTCTTCCCGCGCGGCGAACGCATCGCCGTGTGTGAGCGGACCTTCCGCACCCTGACCGAAGGCCCCTGCCGCAAGCATTTCATCGGCATCGAACCCAAGACCCTCGCCGCCCCCATCGCTTGGTGCGCGCCGCACGGCACCCGCCGTTCGCCCAAAGAAACCAAGGGCGGGCGGCAGATCGTCGAGTGCGGCGGGGAGAAATGCTGCTGACCCTAGAAGCGCCGACCCCAACCCGATCCAAGGGAACACTTATGAGCTTCGTCGACACCCCCGATGATTACCCCTATGCCTGGTACGTCCGCCCGGTGCTGGCCCTGTTGCGCAAGCGCCTGGGCGGCGTGCCGGAACCCGTGAAGCTTTGGGCGCGCATGCCCCTGGCCTTTCTCGGCTTCCAGCTGATGCAGCGCGCGCTGGAACGCAAGGCCTCGCCCCTGGACGGAAAGCTGCGCGCCCTGGTCCGCACCCGCATCGCCCAGCTCAATAGCTGCCATTTCTGCGTCGACCTCAACGCCTCACATGCCCTGGAGCGGGGCGTCACGGAGGAACAATTGCGGGATCTGGCGATATTCCGCGACTCGCCGCGTTTCGCTGCGGCGGAAAAAGCCGCCCTGGTCTACGCGGAAGCCGTCAGCGGCGAGGCCATCGCGATCGAGCCCGAGCTGATAGAGCGTTTGCGGCAGGCTTACGGCGACCAGGGCATCGTCGAACTGGCCGCCCTGGTCGGCCATCAAAACCTTTCCGCCAAATTCAATGCGGCCCTCGGCGTGCCGGCCGAAGGCTATTGCATGACGGCTTACGGAATCGCTCCGCCGGATTGACTAGGGCCGGGACTTCGGCGATGGCTGGAACTCGACATCGCCGAAATAGCTGACGGCCCGCTCCCCGGTGTTGTCGGTGTCTGTCGCCAGCGCCACGCCGCTGATGCTCGGCGGCTCATCGCCGAAAGCGGCGCGGAAATCGGCGGCCACATCGCGGCTTTCCCGGACCCACTGTCCCACCTTCGCGGCTCCGCTTTCCAACACGATCATCCGCACCCGGTCGGTGTAGGCGCTCCAGGTGCGGGTACCGACCGGATAACGGTTGTCCCACACGTAACAGAGCGTGGCTGCCGGCAGATCCGTGCCGTAGACAAGCCTGGCCAGGGCGATCTTGGAGCGTTCCAGGAAAGGCAGGCGGCCGATGTCGTAGTCGAAAAACACATAGACGCGGGCCGCATAATCGTCCCCGGCCTTGCTGGCGAGGTCGGCCTTGTCCAGCACGCGCGAGACTTTCCAGCGCCAGCTCAGCCAGGGGCTCGTCTTGGGGTCCACGTCGAGCTTGTGCGTGGCGCTGGCGGCCGAGGCGTCGGCGGTCGCGCGCAACACCGTGTCCTCGCCGTCCCGGACCAGATCGTAAACGGTCGCGCGAGGAATTTTCGCCACGGTGGTCACGGCCCAGCCTGCCGGCAAATGCTCACCGGGCGTCGCCGTGGAGAACGGGGTCGGCTGCGCGCCTTCGTCGGCGACGCAGATCCGACCGTACAACAAAACACCGCCGAGCAGGCGCACCAGCTTGTTCACGTTACTCTCCTGTCGTATCCATCATCGAACAAACCGCTGTCCGCCAGCCGGTCGAGATCCTCGGGCCGGTCCACGTCCCACAGCGTCTCCGGCTCGGTCCAGTTCAGCCCCAGGCCGGACAGGCGGGCGCGCGTCTCCGCCATGACCCGGTCAGTGCCCCAGGGCATGTTTTCGAACAGGGCGGGCTCGGGCTTGCTCAGACCTATCAGGACGTAGCCGCCGTCCTCGGCCGGCAGAAAAACCGCGTCCTTGCCGCAGAGCAAAGCCTGGGCCGCGGAACGGAGAGTGTGAGCGGTCAGCGCGGGACAGTCCGTGCCCACAAGCAGCACCGGGGATTCCGCGCAGAGGGCCGAGAAGGCGTGCAGCATGCGGGCGCCCAGATCTTCGCCTCGCTGCTCGAACAATCGCAAACCGAACCCGTCGCGGTGCGCGGCGAAAACCGGATGATCGCAGGATGGCGCGCACCACAGGGAGACCGGGCCGAGTTCGGCTGCGACCGCGGTTTCCAAAGTCCACCCCAGCAGGCGCCGTTGCAGATCGGCCGCACCCTCGGCACCCAAGCGGGGGATCATGCGCGTCTTGGCCAGGCCGGGTATGGGCGCCTTGGCGAACACGGCGACGGCGACCTGCCGGCTTTCAATCGGGCTCATAGCCGTAGATCTTCGCCAGCCGCGCCGGGGAGGCGCCGAAAAAGAACGCCAGGCGCAAGCTCCACATCAGCAGGACGGTGCGGACGACCCCATTTTTTTCCCAGCGCCGACCCGAGGTGGTCACCTTTTGCTGCAGGCAAAGCGGGGAGCCGTAAGCTTTGAGCCGGCGCGACAGCACGATGTCTTCCATCAGGGCGATGTCGGAGTATCCCCCGACCGTTTGAAACAGGGCGCGGCGCACGAATAGGCCCTGATCGCCGGTGGCGATGCCGCTCAGGCGGGAGCGGCGGTTCATGAGCCCGGCGATCACCGGCAGCCCACGATGGGTTCCATCGATGGCGACGTCGAAGCGACCCCAGTTCCGACCGCTTTCCGCCAGGCCCCGGCATATCAGCTCGTCGGCCGCGTCCGGCAGCCGGGTGTCTGCGTGGAGGAACAGCAAGATCTCGCCCCGGGCCAGCGCCGCGCCGGCGTTCATCTGCTTGGCCCGGCCCCGCCCGCTCGCGATCACGGCATCGGCGAACGGGCGCGCCAGCTCGGGCGTACCGTCCACGCTGCCGCCGTCGGCCACGATCACCTCGCAGCCCCGAGTACGCAAGGGCTGCAAAGCGGCGAGCCGGGCCTGTAGGCCTTCGGCTTCATCGAGGGTGGGAAGGATGACGGAGAGTTTCACCATGGCTGTAGACGCAGGAAGCAGATCCATACACCGGTCCGGTCATGATAACCCGCCGCCCGGGGAAGTGCCCCGCGAACCCGGTTTCCTGATGGATCGACCGGGGTGCGCGGAACTCGCCGACCGCGGGTCGAATCCGGCGAGGGCGGGCAACGGAGCGAGTGACCCTGCCGAGGCCAGGGAAATCCGCCTAACACCGGGCATTTGTGTAAAATCCCGTCTCTTCAGTCTGATTCCGGATCCAAAGTGGAAAATTTTCACGGCACTACCATCGTATCGGTCCGCCGCGGCGATACGGTCGTCATCGGCGGCGACGGCCAGGTGACCCTGGGCAATACGGTGATGAAGGGCAATGCCCGCAAGGTGCGCCGGCTTTATCACGGCCGCGTGCTGGCAGGATTCGCCGGTGCCACGGCCGATGCCTTTACCCTGTTCGAGCGCTTCGAAGGCCAGCTCGAAAAACAGCGCGGCAATCTCACCAAGGCGGCGGTCGAGCTGGTCAAGGATTGGCGCACGGACCGCATGCTGCGCCGCCTGGAGGCCCTGCTGGCTGTGGCCGACGCCAAAGCCTCGCTGATCATTTCCGGCACCGGCGACGTGATCGAGCCGGAAAACGGCCTCATCGCCATCGGCTCAGGCGGCCCCTTCGCCCAGTCGGCGGCGCGGGCGCTGCTGGAAAACACCGAACTGGGCGCCCGCGACATCGTGGAAAAGGCCTTGCACATCGCCGGCGACATCTGCATCTACACCAATCACAATCTGACCATCGAAGAGTTGGATACCCAAGCCCTAGAGTCCGCCTGAGCCATGACCCAGATGACACCCCGCGAAATCGTCCACGAGCTGGACAAGCACATCGTCGGCCAGACCAACGCCAAGCGCGCGGTCGCCATCGCACTGCGCAACCGCTGGCGACGGGCCCAGGTCGACGCGGCGCTACGCGACGAGATCACGCCCAAGAACATCTTGATGATAGGACCGACCGGCGTGGGTAAGACCGAGATCGCCCGCCGCTTGGCACGCCTGGCCCAGGCGCCCTTCATCAAGGTGGAAGCGACCAAGTTCACCGAAGTGGGTTATGTCGGCCGTGACGTGGAATCCATCATCCGCGATCTGGTCGACGCCGCAGTCAAGCTGACGCGCCAGGCCGACATGGCCAAGGTGCAGGCGCGCGCGGAAACGGCCGCCGAGGAAGCGGTGCTGAACGTGCTGCTGCCGTCCGCGGAAGGCTGGGCCGGCGCGGAAACCGCAGCCGAATCCACGACCCGGCAGAAATTCCGCCAGAAGCTGCGCAACGGCGAACTGGACGAAAAGGAAATCGAGATCGAGGTCGCGGCCGGCGCGGTCGGCGTGGAAATCATGGCCCCGCCGGGCATGGAAGAGATGAGCAGCCAGTTGCAGAGCCTGTTCCAGAACATCGGCTCCAACCGCAAGCGCACCCGCAAGCTGCGGGTCAAAGACGCGCTCAACGTGCTGAAGGAAGAAGAGGCCGCCAAGCTGGTAAACGAGGAGGACATCAAGCTGCGCGCGGTCGAGTCCGTGGAACAGAACGGCATCGTGTTCATCGACGAGATCGACAAGATCTGCAAGCGCTCCGAATACGGCGGCAGCAGCGGGGCGGACGTGTCGCGCGAAGGCGTGCAGCGCGACCTGCTGCCGCTGGTGGAAGGCTCCACGGTGAGCACCAAATACGGCATGGTGCGGACCGATCACATCCTGTTCATCGCGTCCGGCGCCTTCCATCTGGCCAAGCCATCCGACCTGATCCCGGAAATGCAGGGCCGCTTCCCCATCCGCGTGGAACTGGACGCGCTGACCGCCGAGGATTTCGTCCGCATCCTGACCGAACCCGACGCCTCGCTGACCCAGCAATACCAGGCCCTGCTGGCCGCCGAGGGGGTGAACCTGGAATTCCGCCCGGACGGCATCGCCCGCATCGCCCAGATCAGCTTCGAGGTCAACGAGAAGACCGAGAACATCGGCGCCCGCCGCCTGCACACGGTGCTGGAGCGCTTGCTGGAAACCGTGTCCTTCGCCGCCGCGGACTTCGACGGCCAGACCGTAGCAATCGACGCCGACTATGTCGACCGCCAACTCGGCGAACTGGCGCAGGACGAAGACCTGAGCCGCTACATACTCTGAGCGCCCCATGAGCACGCCCAATCCGACCGACATCACCCTGCACCAGGCCACGCGCATCCTGGAAGTGGCCTTCGACGACGGCTCCCGCTTCGAGCTGCCCTGCGAATACCTGCGGGTCTATTCGCCGTCCGCGGAAGTGCGCGGCCATGGACCGGATCAGGAGGTGTTGCAGGTGGGCAAGCAGGACGTGACCATCACCGCCCTGGAGCCGGTTGGCCACTACGCCATCAAACCCACCTTCAGCGACGGCCACGACAGCGGAATCTACCCTTTCGAGATGCTGTACAATCTCGGCATCCATCAGAAGGAGCTATGGGGCGAATACCTGCGCAGGCTGAGAGAAGCCGGTTACGAGCGCTGAGCCTTGGCCCGACTCGGCATATCGCGCTCGCGTAGCCCCGGCAACAGTCCCCCACCGAGATCAAAATCACATGACAGAAGACAAAACCCATTTCGGATTCCGCGACGTGCCCACGGGCGAGAAAGCCAAGCTGGTCCGGGAAGTATTCGACTCCGTCGCCGGAAAATACGATTTGATGAACGACCTGATGTCGATGGGCATCCACCGCATCTGGAAGCGCATCGCCATCCAGCTCAGCCACGTGCGCCACGGCGAGAAGGTGCTGGATCTGGCCGGCGGCACCGGCGACATGAGCGCCCTGTTCCAGAAGCGGGTCGGTTCGACCGGCCTGGTGGTGCTGTCCGACATCAACGCGGCCATGCTCAACCGCGGCCGCGACCGCCTCATCGACGAGGGCGTGGCCGGCAACGTGACCTATGCCCAGATCGACGCCGAAAAGCTGCCCTTCCAGGACAACCAGTTCGATTGCGTCTGCATCGCCTTCGGCCTGCGTAACGTCACCCACAAGGACGAGGCACTGCGCTCGATCTACCGCGCCCTCAAGCCCGGCGGGCGGCTCATCGTGCTGGAATTCTCCGAGGTGCAGGGCGAGCTGCTGCGCAAGGCTTACGATCTTTATTCCTTCAAGATCCTGCCCACGCTGGGCAAGCTCATTGCCAACGACTCCGAAAGCTACAAATACCTGGCCGAATCCATCCGCATGCATCCCAACCAGGAAAAGCTGAAAAACATGATGGAATCCGCCGGGTTCGAGCGCTGCGAATATTTCAACCTCACGTTCGGCGTGGTGGCCGTGCACCGGGGTTACAAATTCTGACGGCGGCTCCCTTGTCGAATACTCTGAACGCGGTATTCGCCGGCCTGCTGGAAGACGCCAGTTCGCGCTTCCTGGCCTTGAGTCCGCACCGCGACGAACTGCTCGCGCCGCTCGCAGGCAAGCTCATCGCTTTGCGCCTGTTGCCCTTGGATCTCCGGCTCGTGCTCGCTCCCACCGAATCGGCCCTCACCCTGTTGCCCGACCATGCCGGCGAGGTGGACGCCACCCTGTCCGGCACCCCGCTGGCCTTCGCCCGCATGGGCTTGAGCGAGCGTCCTCAGCGCGGTCTGTTCGCCGGCGAAGTGACGCTGGAAGGCGATACCAGCGTGGCACGCCGCTTTCAGGCCTTGTTCCGGCACCTCGACATAACCTGGGAAGCCCTGCTCGCGCGCTACACCGGCGCCGGCCTGGCGAGTCTCATCGTCGGCGGTTTGCGCGACTCGCATGCCTGGCGGGTCGAGCTGGTCGACAATCTGCGCCAGGACACGCTCGAATATCTCCAGGAAGAAAGCCGCGAGCTGCCGGCCGCCGCGGAAGGCGAAGGCTTCTTGCGTGCGGTGGACGTGCTGCGCGCGGACGCCGACCGCCTGACGGCCAGGATCGAGCGCTTGGAAAAACTCATCGCCGCAAAGCCCCTCACCCCAACCCCTCTCCCAAAGGGAGAGGGGGCATAAAGCCGCTACACGGCCCGCTTTCAGGAATCTCTCGTGATCAAACCCCGGAACGTGCGCCGTTTGCTGCACATACAATGGGTGCTGGTGAGCCATGGCCTGGACGACCTGGTGTCCGCCACCCATCTGCTCCGTCCTCTCCGCTATCTCGCTGCGCTCGCCCCGGGCTACCGCAAGGGCCAGCGGAAAGGACCGCGCGGCCAGCGCATCCGCGAGGCACTGGAAGAACTGGGGCCGATCTTCGTCAAATTCGGCCAGACGCTCTCCACCCGCCGCGATTTGCTGCCGGAGGACATCGCCGACGAACTGGTCAAGCTGCAGGACAGGGTACCGCCGTTTCCCGGCAGCCAGGCCAAGGCCATCATCGAGAAGGCCCTGGGAGCCCCGGTGCTGGAAACCTTCGCCGAATTCGACGAAACCCCGCTGGCCTCGGCCTCCGTCGCTCAAGTGCACGTCGCCAAGCTGAAGAGCGGCGAGGACGTGGTGGTCAAGGTGCTGCGGCCCGGCGTCGAGCGACGCATCCAGTCCGACATCGCCCTGCTGTACGAACTGGCCGGCCTGGCCCTGCGTTTCTGGCCCGATGCCAAGCGGCTGCGGCCGGACGAAGTCGTCGCCGAGTTCGAGAAGACCATCCTCGACGAACTCGACCTGGTGCGCGAGGCGGCCAGCGCCTCGGAGATCCGCCGCCGCTTCGAAAACTCCGAGATGCTCTACATCCCCAAAGTTTACTGGGAATACACCCGCCGCGAGATCATGGTGATGGAGCGCATCAGCGGCATTCCGGTGGGCGACGTGGCGCGCCTCAAGCGCGAGGGCGTGGACCTCAAGCTGCTGTCCGAGCGCGGGGTGGAAATCTTCTTCACCCAGGTGTTCCGCGACAATTTCTTTCACGCCGACATGCATCCCGGCAACATCTTCGTGACCCCGCCCGCCACTTATATCGCGGTGGATTTCGGCATCGTCGGCAGCATCTCCAAGGCCGACCAGCATTATCTGGCGGAGAACTTCCGTGCCTTCTTCAACCGCGACTACCGGCGGGTCGCGGAAATGCACGTCGAATCCGGCTGGGTGCCGGCCAGCACGCGGGTGGAGGAGTTCGAAGCCGCCATCCGCAGCGTCTGCGAACCCATCTTCGAGAAACCCCTGAAAGAGATCTCCTACGGCCATTTGCTGCTGCGTTTGTTCCAGGTCGCCAGCCGATTCGAGATGGAGGTGCAGCCGCAACTGGTGTTGCTGCAGAAGACCCTGCTGAACATCGAAGGCCTGGGCCGCGATCTCTATCCCGACCTCGATCTGTGGAAAACCGCCAAGCCTTTCCTGGAAAACTGGTTCCGCGAACAGGTCGGCCCCAAGTCGGTCTATCGCAAGGTGCGCGGCCATCTGCCGGAATGGGCCCAGCAGTGGCCAGAGGTGCCGGGACTGGTGCACGAGACCTTGCATCGCGCGGTCAACGGCAAGCTGGAATTGCGCCTGGACGGCCGGGAGTTCGACAAGCTGCGCCAAGAGATGCGCCGCAATCGCCGCCACACCGTGGCGGGCATCGCCGGCGCGGCCTTGCTGGTCAGCGCCGCCCTGCTGTTCGGGCTGAAAGCGGGGGAAACCGCCTCACTCCTGAGCGGTTTCCTCGGCGGTGCCGGACTCGTCCTGTTGTTCGGCGCCTGGCGCTGACGGCACCCGGACACCCTGGGTCAAAGCCTGCAATTCCTCCCAGACATCCACGTCCAAAACCGCCGCGTCCTCGGGGGAAGCGGACGGGGCAGTCGCGCCCGCCCGCGCAGAACCGGGCATAGCACCGGCATCGTCCGGACCGTCGGTGAGCGGGTCCGCGACTACCGGCGGTTCGGCTTGCTCGCGTAGCGCTTGCTTTTCATCGCCGCCCTCGGCGTCCTTCCGCTCCGAGCCGACGGCGATACCGGGAACCGGTTCCAGATCGGGCGCGATCTCGGCAGCCAGCGGCGCGTCGGACAAGCCCATATCGGCCCAAAAGGCCTGCTCGAGGACATCAGCGGCCTCACCGTCCACGGGCTCGAGTGGATCGAGCTCGGTGGTGACGACCGGCGTGTCCGCGACCGCCTGCGCGAGCGCGGCCATTTCGCTCCACAAATCCGCCTCCGTGCGAGCGACGGGAACATCCGGTATCGCCGGGCTTTCGCCATCCTCCGGATCGAGGGCCGGATCGTCTTCGAGGGTCGAAGCCTCGGCAGGGGCTTCCGCCTCTTCCGCAACGGGCGGGGCGTCCGTATCCGGTGCCGCGACATTCTCCGCAGCCGGCAGGCCCTCCGGGGGCAAACGACCGTCCAGCATGAGTTTCAAGGATTCGTCCAGCCGGGAAATCGCGTCGATGTCACCGGCCAGCGATACCGACAGCAAGGTCCGGATAAAGTCTTTCTCGCTATTCAGCCAGCGCTCGGCAGTCGCCGCGGAATCGGCGCCGAACACGGCAGGATGTTGCGCGATGCGCCGGCGCAGCTCAGCCAGCCTGTCCGCTTCGCCCAGCCTGAGCCTGTCGAGCAGGACGTGCAGGGCATCCAGGGTCGTGCGGCGCCGATGCCGGGCGGCGAGCGCGGCAACCGAAAAGGTCAGCAGCACGACCAGCACCAGTTCGCCCAGGAGTATCCATGCCAAGGGTGTCATGATGGTTCCTTCAGCGCCTCGAACGTCGCGGGGAGTTCACCGCGCGCCAAGGCTTCGGCACGTTGAAAGGCTTCCAGCATGCGGTGGCGGCTGAGCTGGAGTTCATCCCCGGACTTCGATTCTCCGAACATGCGGGTGTATTCGCTGGAAACTTCGTCCAGCGTTTCCAAAGCCGCCTTCAACTGGGCGCGCAAGTGCTCCGCCTCGGCCGAGGCCTGCCGGGTCTGTTCCTCCGCATTTTCCAATCGAACCTGCACGTCGCCACTTTCCTGTTGCGGCCGTTTTTCGGCCAACTGGGCAATCAATTCGCGATACGGCTCGGAAAGAGCGCGCACATGCCGGTCCAGTTGGGCCAGTCGTTCGACGTCATGGTCGAGGACGGCACGGATCACCAGCCGGTACAGGGCTCTCTCGCGAGCGCCGACTTGCTCCAGAGTGTGGCTGCGCTGGTCGTCGTCGAGCGCCAGGGACGGATCGGCGAGCGCGAGATTCAGTTCGTCCAGGCGCTGGGCATCGGCGCGGTTGATATGCTCCACCAGTTTATCGGCGTGGCTGCGCTCGGCCCGTTTACGCCGCCACGCTCGCCACAGCAAGGCGCCCAGGACCAACAGCAGGGCCGCCAGGACCTCCGCGACGAGTACCGCGGTCAGGGCGGATATTTCTAGCATGTCAGACATCGAAGCCGGGGATGGTCACAAGGGCAGCTTTTGGATCAGGGCGCTGATCGCCGCTTCGTTGCGTCGCCTCAGGTAGCGATAGATGAGATAGCCCGCAAGCCCTGAAACCAGATTGATGGCCCCGGCCAGCCCGGCCACCACCGGCCAGGCCGGCGGCTCCACCGTCGCAGGCGGCGCCTCGGGTTCTGCCGGCCGGGGCGCCTCCCCGTTCAGCATCACCGGCTTGAGCGCGATGGGGACGGGCTTGCCGTCTGCTCCGCGTGCCTCCGCCGTGAAATTGACCACGCCCTGCTCGCCCGCCTTGGGCACGGGCAGTTCCAGTTTCCAGCCGCTTTCGGCCGGATGGATTTCCACCGGACGGCTTTGTTGCGCCTGGTCGGTGAACGTGGCCTTGAGATTCACGCTCTCCGGCTTGATGGCCAGTGCGTCCGGCGTCACCGTGATGACCGCGAGCTCGCCGTCGCGACGCGTTTCGACCTTGAGCGGGCTGGCTATGACGCGGAAGCTCTGTCGGGCCTGCCGGGTGAACGTCTGTCCGTTGGCGACGACGCTCAGGGCATATTCGCCGGGGAGCGGGGACGAGGCCCGCCAGACGAAACGCTCCGCCGCCACCGGATCGCGTGTCATGGAATATCCCTTGCTGTCGCTCGGCCCGGTGAGCTGGACATCGACGGAAATCAGCCCCAGAAAATCCTCGCGTTTGATGGCCAGCCCCCGCTCGCTGAAACTCGCATGGATCTCCAGGCCGCTCTCCTGCGTCAAAACGTTCGGGACGGAGGGAACCACCATTTGCAGGTCGGTGACCACCATGACCTGGTTGGCCGGATCGGCATCGGCGACCAGTTTCCATTGTCCCGGCACCGGCGCCTGTACCGTGATCAGATCGAAACCGGCCTCATGCACCCAGCGCGCGGTATCCGGGACCGCCTTCCCGGTCATTTCCGTCCCCATGGGGTCGACCAGGCGGGTGGCGGGCGCCCCCGGCCTCAGGGTCACCAAGACGGTGAACTCCCGGATGCCGGCATCGATCTCGAAGCGGTTGTCTTTGAGCGGGACGGTATCGGGCGGAGCCGCCTTGTTGAACATGCGCACGAAAGCGCGCTGCAAGGCCTCGGCATTTTCGGCGACCTCGCTCCAGCCCCCGGTGGCGAGAGCGATACGCTGCATGAGTTCCTGGTCGGACTTGTTGGAAAGGGCGATGGTGTGAACCTGCGCCCCCGCGATCTGCAGCCGGGGCAACAGGTTTTTCAGGATACGTTCGCGCGAGGACTCGCTGTCCTGGGGATTCTTCGAGACGTCCACCCTGCCGTCGGTGAGCAGGATCAGATGGCGGTGTTCCCCCGCCGACGGCGGCGTGTTCCAACCTTGTCCTGCCGCCTCCAGCGCGGCTTCGATATGGGTGTAGTCGCCTTTCGAATGGATACGGGTCGCCGACGCGAGCGCCTGTTGCTTCCAGTCGGCCGCGACGATGCCCAACGGAACAAGCGGTTCGGCCTGGGTATCGAACAGCCAGACGCCGGCGGTTTGGCCTTGGGGAAGCAGGTTGACCAGAAGCTTCAGGGCCGGTACGCGCAGATTGTGCGGATCGGTCTGCTTCATGCTGCCCGAGGTGTCGATCACGATGCGGATGTCGTTGCGCTCCCCGGGCGGGGCTTGATGAGCCTGCCCATAGGCGGAGGCCGCCGCCAGCATCGAACCCAGTAGGCTAAAAATACGCAGCAACATGGAGGCACCTGTCCTTGAGTTGCCGACAATATAGCAGGCCTGCGCGGCTTAGCGTCTGCGGACCGTCGCGGCCTCCGCCCCACCAGCCATGCCCACGGATGGAGCGGGCTCAACCGAGGGCGGCGACCGCTCCGCGGTTCGGAACCCCCTGGTCCATGGACTCGCTCAATATCTCGGCCAAGATCCCGATTCCGCGCCGGATGGTCAGCGGGTCGGCATGGCTGAAATTCAGGCGCAAGGCCGGATAACGCTGTTCCTGCGCGGGGAAAAACGGATCGCCCGGCATGAAGGCCAGATTGCGCTCCAGGGCGGACTGCAGCATGGCGAAGGTATCGCATGCCTGCCGCAAACGCAGCCAGAAGAACAACCCGCCGGCCGGCGCCCGCCACTCGGCATAGCCGCGGAACTGCGCGAGCAGGGCGGCCTGCATCGCGTCGCGCCGTTCCGCGTAGTGGCTGCGCAGCCGCTCGAGATGCGGGGCGAAATCGCCCGACGCGAGGAAACGCGCCAGCCATTCCTGCCCTATCCGCTGGGTGTGCAGATCGCTGGACTGCTTCAGTTTGACCAGCCAGGGATAGAGTGTCGGGGATGCGCTCAGATAGCCCACCCGCAGGCCGGGTGCCGTGATCTTGGAAAAACTGCCCAGATAGACCCACGGCGCCCGCTCCAGGTAGGCACAGATCGGCGTCCGGTCGACCGGCTCGTAAACCAGATCGCGGTAGGGGTCGTCCTCCACCAGGGGCACGCCGGTTTCGTCCAGCACGGCGGCGATGGCCCTACGATGTTCGTCACGGTAGCAGCAGCCGGCGGGATTCTGGAACGTGGGTATCAGATAGACGAAAGCCGGCCTTTGGCGAGCGATGGCGGCGCGCAACTCGTCCGCATCGATGCCGTCGTCCGCGAGGGGCAGGGCGGTGAAACGGGCGCCATACAGGCGCAAGGCCTGTATGGTGGCCAGATAAGTCGGTGCCTCCAGCAATACGGGCGTTCCTTCGTCGACGAACAGCTTGCCGACCAGATCGATGCCCTGCTGTGAACCGGACGTCACCAGCACCCGGTCGGGGCCGGTTTTCAGTCCCAGGCCCAGGAGGTGCTGCGCGACGAGTTCACGCAGCACGGGTTCGCCTTCGCTCGGGCCGTATTGCCGGCTAGGGCCGCCCAAACCGGCGAAATCCAGCTCGGGCATCAGCTCGTCCGCCGGCAGGCCGCCGGCGAACGAAACCATGCCGGGCCGCTGGGTGAGGTGCAGGATGTCGCGGATGAGTGAACTGCTGAGCCGCTCGCTGCGGCGCGAAAGCTGTATGGCGGGATGCATAATGGCTCCTGGCAAAGTGATGCGGGCGGAAGGACGCGGTCAAAGCCCCGGCATGGCCGCGTAACCGGGCAGGGACTGGATGCGGCCTATCCATAGCCGGATGGCGGGATAATCGATCAGATCAACGCCGGCTTCGGGTGCCAGGGCCACATAGGGATAGCAGGCGATGTCCGCGATGGTGGGCTCCGTTCCGGCCAGCCAGGTCTCCCGACTGAGTTGTCCTTCCAGGACGGCCAGGCCGGCCTTGCCCGTTTCCTGGCACTGCAGCAGGTCCCAGGGGCGGCCGAAGCGCTTCGCGGCCCGCGCCCGGGCGAGGCCATAGAGGATCTCGTTTTCGGACAATGCCAGCCACTGCATGACGCCAGCCATCGCTTCGGCGCCGGTCGGCAGCCAGGTCTCGCCGCCATAGCGTCTAGCCAGGTACACCAGGATCGCCATGGAATCCCACAGAACGATGTCGCTGTCTTCCAGCACCGGCACCTGTCCGCGCGGGTTCAGGGCGAGAAAATCGGGCTGCTTGTGCTCCAGCTTGAGCAAATCGACCGCGACGGTTTCAAGTTGCACGCCCAGCAGGGCGCACAACAGTCTCACCTTGTAACAGTTGCCGGATAATTCCGTGTCGTAAAGCTTCACTTTCTGCTCTCCACGGTCAGTAATCGAATTGAACGACGGCGGCATCCGCCGGTTTTGTAGCCTGCTCAAGCGTATTCGGGACGGCGGCGCGCGCTGCGCTGACTGACCCACAGGCTGGACGCGACCACGGCCGCCACGGCCACGACGGTTCCGGTCACCGACTCGCCCAGCCAGAGGGCGCAAGCGCCCAGGGTCAGGAAAGGCTGCAGCAGCTGGATCTGGCTGATGCGCGCGATGCCGCCCAACGCCAAGCCGCGGTGCCACAGCATGAAGGCCACAAACTGGCTGACGACCGCCACATAAACGAATCCCGCCCAGGCTTCGACCGGCGCCGACAATTCGGCATGCGCGGCGATCCAGGCCAACGGCAGCGCCAGCCAGGGAGCGGCGAGCACCAGCGCCCAGCAGATGACTTGCCAGCCGCCCAAGATCCTGGCAAGGCGCGCACCTTCGGCATAACTGACGGCCGCCGCCAGCGACGCGCCGAACAGCCAGGCGTCGCTCAGGCCCAGCCGCCCGCCGCCGGCGTGCAGGACGAAACCGAATACCGCCGCGGTGCCCACCAGGGCGGCCATCCAGAAGCGGCCGGGCAAGCGCTCGCCCGCCAGCCGCGCGCCGAGCAAGGCCGTGAACAAGGGTGTGACGGAAATCGTGATGCCGGCGTGCGAAGCGGGCACATCCTGTAATCCCCAGGCGGACAGCAGGGGGAATCCGACCACGGCACCCAGCGCCACGACGGCCAAAGACACCACGTGTTCGCGGCCCGGGAGAGGCGGGCGGGCGATCAGCAGGGTGGCGAGCGCCAGGCCTCCGGCCAACACGCCACGCCCCAGGGCCACGAACCAGGGGTCCAGGTACAACACGGCCAGGCGGGTCGCCGGCATGGTCAGGCTGAATCCGCCTATGCCCAGGAACGCCGTGATCCACCCCCGACGAAAATTCTCCTGCATGATATGTCCGCCTGCGCGCTGCGTGATAGGAATGTAGGCCGTACAATAGGGCCTACCAAACGGACAATACAGATACACTTGACGCGCAATAGGCAGGGACTGTACCGGCAGGACAACCAATACAATGATGAAGCCACTCAACCTGAATCCCCGGGATAGCCGGCCCCTGATCGAGCAGATCGTGACTGGCGTCAAGCGGCGCGTCGACGAACGCGCGCTGCGTTCCGGCACTCGGCTGCCATCAATCCGGCGCTTCGCCGAGACACATGGCGTCAGCAAGTTCACCGTGGTGCAGGCTTTCGACCGCCTGGTGGCCATGGGTTATCTGAAATCGCGGCAAGGTTCGGGCTTTTACGTGGCCGGCCGGACCGAGAGCGAGCATCCGGCGAGCGAAGCCTGCCGCCTGGAGCGCGCGGTGGATATCCTCTGGCTGCTGCGCAACGCGCTCACGGAACAGTCTCACGTGGCGATGCCCGGGGCCGGCTGGCTACCCGCCGGATGGATGGACGGGGCCGGAATACAACGCGTCATGCGCGCCCTGGCGCGCAAGAGCGGCAACTATCTGACCGGTTACGGCCTGCCGGCCGGCTACGAGCCCCTGCGCGGCCTGCTGGCCCGCCACATGGAAGATCGGGGCAT
The DNA here is from genome assembly GCF_016925495.1 of Methylococcus sp. EFPC2. Lineage (NCBI taxonomy): Bacteria > Pseudomonadati > Pseudomonadota > Gammaproteobacteria > Methylococcales > Methylococcaceae > Methylococcus > Methylococcus sp. EFPC2. The sequence continues at coordinate 3,261,368 of NZ_CP070491.1, forward strand.
CGTCTGCTCGGCCCGTCAGATCATCACCACCCGCGGGGCCACCCACGCCCTGGATCTCATCACCCGGCTGTTCGTCAAACCGGGCGACGCCGTGCTGGTGGACGATCCCGGCTATTACACCCTGTTCGGTTATCTCAAGCTGTCCGGCGCCCGCCTGGTGGGCGTGCCCTGGACGCCCGGCGGACCGGACACGGCGGTCATGGAGGAACTGATACGCGAGCACCGCCCCAAGGTGTTTTTCACAAACTCGCTGCTGCACAACCCCACCGGGGTCAGCATCAGTCAGGCCGCCGCCCATCGCGTGCTGCAACTGGCGGAACGCTACGACCTGAGGGTGGTGGAAGACGATATTTATGGCGATCTGCAGGGCGGACATCCGAGCCGCCTGGCCGCATTGGATCAACTGGATCGGGTAATTTTCGTCAGCAGCTTTTCCAAGACCGTCTCCGCCAGCCTCAGGGTGGGCTTTCTCGCCTGCAAATACGAGATCGCCGAAACCCTGACCGACCTCAAGCTATTGACCAGCCTCACGACCTCGGAGATCGACGAGCGTCTGGTTTACGAACTGCTCACCGAGGGTCATTACCGCAAACATCTGGAAAAGCTGCGCTCCAGGCTACGGAAGTCGCGCATCGAAGCCGTGCGCAACCTGGAAAAATGCGGCATGGAAGTGTATCGGGAAAACGAGGACGGCATGTTCATCTGGGCGCGCCGCGACGCGTCCGAAAACGCCTCGCAACTGGCCGCTCACGCCGCGCAGCAAGGCATCATGCTGGCACCCGGCGCCTTGTTCCGACCCAATCAGGAGGCCTCTCCCTGGCTGCGCTTCAATGCCGCCGGCTGCGAGAACCCGGCGATTTTCCGGCTGCTCGCGGATGCGGCGCCCCGGCACGGCGACCAGGACACCTCGCTTTACCCGGGGTTCACCGCGTAATCGCCGCGCTCAACGCCCGGCTCCGACCTTCGCCTCCGCCACCCCGAACAACGCGCCCGCCACCTGGCGGCGCGCGGTCTGGGCCAGCGTATCGCGGGGGATGCCGGCAGGCAGGACAGGACAGTAATGCATGCGCATCGCTATGGACTCCAGCATGAGGACGCGCAGGAGATGGGGAAGGAATTCGTCTTCGCCGATGAAGGGGGCCACGTTCCTGGCATCACCCAGGTATTCGATGGCGACGGCTTGCACCGGCACATGCGCGAGCTGGGCCGGCGCCAGCAAACGGGCATGAAAACGCAGCACCTTGTCACCGGCCGTGGTCGTTCCCTCCGGAAATAGCATGAGCCGCTTGCCCTGGCGCAACGTCCAGGCCATGCGCTCGGCGGTGACGGCGGTTTGTTCGGCATCGCCGCGCCGCACGAACAGCGTGCCGACATGCCGGGCCAGATAGCCCATGACGGGCCAGTCGGAGACTTCTTCCTTGGCGACGAAGACCATCGGCCCGCTGGCTCCCAGCACCAGGATGTCCAGCCAGGAGACGTGGTTGGCGACCAGTAGGCGCGCGTCCGGGGACGGTTCTCCGGCGATCTCCAGGCTCACGCCCAGTATGCGGCACAAGGTCCGGCACCAGCCGGCCCGTATGGGCTCGAATGCCCGCTCCGCATGCCGCCCCGCGACCCGGTGCAGCAAGGGCATGATCACGGCGACCGCGAACAGGCCGTACGCGAACATGCCGGCGACCAGCGCCGCCTTAGACCAAACCGGGAGTTTCCGCATAGTTGCTCGCGGCCTTGCCGGCGATGAAGCGTCGTTCGTAGCGGGTTTGCAGTTTGCTCAGATCCAGCAGGATGAACACATCCATGCAATTGAAATCCTCGTCCCAATAAGGCTCGCCGCAGACCTGGCAGCCCAGCCTAAGGTAGGCTTGTAGCAAGGGCGGGATGCCGCTTTCGTCCTGCGGGCACCGCATCCAGCCCGGTACCGGATTCTTGGAACGCACCGCGAGTTCAACAGGCCCCCGCTGTTCGGGCTCTATCCTGCGGTAGACGGCATCCACCGAAAATCCGTGCGGGCCCGGGGAAATGCTCGCGCACCCCATCAGGTAGTTGAAGCGGCCCTGATACACATATTCGGCCAAGCCGTTCCATAACGTGGACAGCACCACGCTGCCCCGGTGGCGGGGATCGACGCAGGTACGGCCGATTTCCAGGAAGCGGCCGGGCAAGGCCAGCACGCCGTTGAGATCGAATTCGCCTTCGGAATAAAAACGCCCGAAGCGCGCGGCTTCGGTATCGCTCAGCAAACGGGTGCAGGCGACGATACGGCCCGTTTGAACTTCGCGCACCAGCAAGTGATCGCAATAGTCGTCTAGTTCATCGACGTCGTGGCCGTCGATCCGGGTGTGCAAACGCGCCCCCATTTCCTCGGCGAATACGTGATAACGCAAGGCTTGAGTGGCGCGGACGGTGGCCCGGTCGCGCGCGATTTCGGCGACATACCGGCGCGGGCGGGACCAGATGGACTCGACGGTGGATGCGGACATGGCGGCTCCCTGGGGTGCGTGGAAGACTCGCACGATAGGAGCGCAAGATGATGGAACCGTGACGAATGGATGACGATTCCATGAATTCTGCGGCCAGACCGCATCCGCCAAAACCGGCCGCATAAAAAAGCCCGCGGCGGACGCTGGGGTCCACCGCGGGCTTTTAAGGTCGGGACGCCTGCTTCAGTCGTTGACCAGCGTCAGACCGCGCTTTTGGCTGGCGTAGTAGGCGGAGATGTCCTTAATGTCCTCCTCGCTCAAACCGGCGGCGAATCCGGCCATCATGGGATTCGTGCGCTTGCCGCGCTTGTAATCCTGCAAAACCTTGATCAGATACCCCTCGTACTGGCCGGCCAGACGTGGGAAAGCGTTGTTTTCGCTGTTGCCGTCCTCGCCATGGCAGCTCGCACAGATGGCCGTCTTGCCCTTGCCGGCCGCCGCGTTGCCCGTAACCACGTTGCTTTCGGTGATAGAGCGGAAGCGCGTAAGGTAAGCCCCGATATCCTCGAGATCCCGGTCGCTCAAGCCGGCGGCGTTGCCCTCCATGCTGCCGTGCTTGCGCTCCCCGCTCAAATAGGACTTGAGCGCCGCGATGATGAACGCATCATGCTGACCGCCCAATTTGGGCACCGGATAAACCGAAGGATAACTGTTGTCGTAACCCGCAACGCTGTGGCAACCGGCACAGGTGTAGAACTTCTTCTTGCCGCTCTCGGCATCACCTGCCGCATTCGCGAACGACGCCACCATCGTTAGACCGAGGCCGATCGCGACACAACTCCATAAGGTTTTTCTTTTCATCTTCTACGCACTCCGAAATGCTGCTCTGAAAAAAACCGACGTGACCCGCTACCGACAGGCATGGATAGGCCACGCCCATCGTCCGGCGTCGGGTTCTGTGGGAATTCGGTCGCTTAGTTTACCGAATGACGCTCCACAGACATACCGAATTGCCGGACGATGGAAAGGTTTTTTCATTACATGTTGAGAGCCTGCTTGAGCGCCTCTTCCACATCCGAGGTATCCAGTGTCGTCTCGGTCGGCTCCGCTTCCGCCTGCTCTTCCAGCTGATGACGCTCCTTGCGCTCCAGATGGTAGGCGAGCCCGGTGCCCGCGGGTATCAAGCGGCCGACGATGACGTTTTCCTTCAGGCCCATCAGCTTGTCGCTCAAACCGCGGATGGCGGCCTCGGTGAGTACGCGCGTGGTTTCCTGGAACGACGCCGCCGAAATAAACGACTCGGTGGACAGCGAAGCCTTGGTGATACCCATGAGCACCGACTCGTAGCACGCCGGTATCTTGCCCTCGGCTTCCAGGCCCTCGTTTTCTTCCAGCACGCGGGCACGGTCCACCTGTTCGCCCTTGAGGAAGCTCGAATCGCCCATGGCGGTGATTTCCACCTTGCGCAACATCTGGCGGATGATCACCTCGATGTGCTTGTCGTTGATCTTCACGCCCTGCAGGCGATAGACGTCCTGGATTTCCTTGACCAGGTAGGACGACAGCTCGGCCACACCGCGCAGACGCAAGATGTCGTGCGGGGTCAATTCGCCTTCGGCTATGGTTTCGCCCATCTCCACATGTTCACCTTCGAACACCGTGACGTGGCGCCATTTCGGGATCATCGTCTCGTGCTGCTCGCCCGCGGCGTCGGTGATGACGATGCGGCGCTTGCCCTTGGTTTCCTTGCCGAAGCTGATGGTGCCCGTGGCCTCCGCCAATATCGCGGGATCCTTGGTCTTGCGCGCCTCGAACAGGTCGGCGACGCGCGGCAGACCGCCGGTGATGTCGCGAGTCTTGGACGATTCCTGCGGTATCCTGGCCAATACGTCACCCACCCCGACTTCGCCGCCGTCGCGTATGCTCACGATCGCGCCGGCGGGCAACACGTACTGTGCCGCGATTTCGGTATTGGGGATGAAAATGTCGTTGCCGTGCTGGTCCACCAGTTTGACCATGGGGCGCAATTCCTTGCCCGCGCCGCCGCGCTGCTTGGGGTCGATCACCATCATGGAGCTCAAGCCGGTGACCTCGTCCGACTGCTCGCGCACCGTCACGCCATCGACGAAATCGACCAGGCGGGCGATACCCTGCACCTCGGTGATAACCGGATGGGTATGCGGATCCCAATTGGCCACGACTTGCCCGGCCCGCACCGCACCGCCTTCATGCACGGACAGCACCGCACCGTACGGGATCTTGTAGCGCTCGCGCTCGCGACCGTGATCGTCGATGACGCTGACTTCGCCCGAACGCGATACCGCGACCAACTGGCCGTCCTTGTTGGCGACCGTCTTGAGATTGCTCAGCTTGATCGAACCGGCCGACTTGACCTCGATATTGCTGATCGCCGCCGAACGGGATGCCGCACCGCCGATGTGGAAGGTACGCATGGTCAGCTGGGTGCCGGGTTCGCCGATCGACTGAGCCGCGATGACGCCGATGGCTTCGCCGATGTTGACCTTGTGACCGCGCCCCAGGTCGCGGCCGTAGCAGGACGAGCACACGCCGTGGCGGGTCTTGCAGCTGATGACCGAACGCACGCGCACGTTGTCGATGCTGTTCGCTTCCAGCACACCCACCCAATGTTCGTCCAGCAGGGTACCCGCATCGACGATCAACTCTTCCGTGGCGGGATGGCGGACATCCTCGGCCAGGACGCGACCCAGCACCCGCTCGGCCAGCGGCTCGACCACGTCGCCGCCTTCGATCAGCGGTGACATCAGCAGACCGTCGTTGGTACCGCAATCGTCCTCGGTGATGACCAAATCCTGCGCCACGTCGACCAGACGGCGGGTGAGATAGCCCGAGTTGGCGGTCTTCAGCGCGGTATCCGCCAGACCCTTGCGAGCGCCGTGGGTCGAGATGAAGTACTGCAATACGTCCAGACCCTCGCGGAAATTCGCGGTGATGGGCGTTTCGATGATGGAGCCGTCCGGCTTGGCCATCAAGCCGCGCATGCCGGCGAGCTGACGAATCTGCGCCGCGGAACCACGGGCGCCGGAATCGGCCATCATGTAGATGGAATTGAAGGATTTCTGCTGCACCGTCTTGCCGTCCTTGCCGACGGCCGCCTCGGTACCCAGCCCTTCCATCATCACCTTGGCGACCTGGTCGTTGGCGTGCGACCAGATGTCGACGACCTTGTTGTAGCGCTCGCCGTCGGTGACCAGACCGGAAGCATACTGGTTCTGGATTTCTTTCACTTCCTGCTCGGCCGCCTGGATGATTTCCTCCTTGCGCGGCGGCACCGCCATGTCCTCGAATCCGATGGACACACCGGAGCGGGTGGCATAGGAGAAGCCCGTGTACATCAGCTGGTCGGCGAAGACCACGGAGCTCTTGACGCCCAGGGTGCGATAGCAATGGTTGATCAGCCGGGAGATGGACTTCTTGGTCATGTCCTGATTGATCAGATCGAACGCGATGCCGTCCGGCACGACGGTCCAGATGATGGCGCGGCCTGCGGTGGTCTCGACACGACGGGTGATCGCCGGCTGCTTCTGGCCGTTCTCGTCCAGCAAGACCTCGCGGATGCGCACGGTCACCTTGGCCTGCAAGTCGACGACGCCGTTCTGGTAGGCGCGCAGCACCTCGTCCGTGTCGGCGAACAGCATGCCCTCGCCCTTGGCACCCACGCGCTCGCGGCTCATGTAGTAGAGACCGAGCACCACGTCTTGCGTCGGATTGATGATGGGCTCACCGTTGGCCGGCGAAAGAATGTTGTTGGTCGCCATCATCAGGGAGCGCGCCTCCAACTGGGCCTCCAGCGACAGCGGCACGTGCACGGCCATCTGGTCGCCGTCGAAGTCGGCGTTGAACGCGGTACACACCAGCGGATGCAACTGGATCGCCTTGCCCTCGACCAGGATGGGCTCGAAGGCCTGGATGCCCAGGCGATGCAGGGTCGGCGCGCGGTTCAGCATGACCGGATGTTCGCGGATCACCTCGTCGAGGATGTCCCAAACTTCCGCGCTCTCGCGTTCGACCATCTTCTTGGCCGCCTTGATGGTGGTCGCCAGGCCGCGGAACTGCAGCTTGCTGAAGATGAAGGGCTTGAACAATTCCAGCGCCATCTTCTTGGGCAGACCGCACTGATGCAGCTTGAGCGTCGGGCCGACCACGATGACCGAACGGCCGGAATAGTCGACGCGCTTGCCCAGCAGGTTCTGGCGGAAACGACCCTGCTTGCCCTTGATCATGTCGGCCAAAGACTTCAGCGGACGCTTGTTGGAGCCGGTGATGGCGCGGCCGCGGCGGCCGTTGTCCAGCAGGGCGTCGACGGATTCCTGCAGCATGCGCTTTTCGTTGCGCACGATGATGTCCGGCGCATTCAGGTCCAGCAGCCGCTTCAGACGGTTGTTGCGGTTGATGACGCGGCGGTACAAATCGTTCAGATCCGAGGTCGCGAAGCGGCCGCCGTCCAGCGGCACCAGCGGGCGCAGTTCGGGTGGCAACACCGGCAGCACGGTCAGGATCATCCATTCCGGCTTGTTGTTGGAAGCGATCAGGGATTCGATGGCCTTCAGGCGCTTAGAGTGCTTCTTGATCTTGGTTTCGGAGTTGGTGCTGTCGATTTCCTCGCGCAGGCGCTGCACTTCGCCGTGCAGGTCCAGCGTTTTCAGCAGGTCACGGATGGCTTCGGCGCCCATCTTGGCGCTGACTTCGTCGCCGTGCTGTTGCAAGGCTTCGTTGTATTCTTCCTCGGTCAGCAACTGGCCGCGCTGCAGCGGGGTCATGCCGGGATCGATGACGACGTGCGATTCGAAATAGAGCACGCGCTCGATCTCGCGCAGCGTCATGTCCAGCAGCAGAGCGATGCGTGAGGGCAGCGACTTGAGGAACCAGATGTGGGCGACCGGGCTGGCCAGTTCGATATGGCCCATGCGCTCGCGGCGCACCTTGGACAGGGTGACTTCCACGCCGCACTTTTCGCAGATCACGCCGCGGTGCTTGAGGCGCTTGTACTTGCCGCACAAGCACTCGTAATCGCTGACCGGCCCGAAGATCTTGGCGCAGAACAGGCCGTCGCGCTCCGGCTTGAAGGTGCGGTAGTTGATGGTTTCAGGTTTCTTCACCTCGCCGTAGGACCAGGAACGGATCATGTCGGGCGATGCCAGACTGATGCGGATACCGTCGAATTCTTCGGTTTGGCTCTGACGCTTCAAAAAATTGATCAAATCTTTCACGGGACTAGTCTCCTAATTCTTGGCTGCGGGTATCTCGGAAGCGCCCCGGCGCACGCGCCGGGGTTGTCTTCAGTCCTGCTCCAATTCGATATTGATGCCGAGGGAACGTATTTCCTTGATCAATACGTTGAACGATTCGGGCATCGCGGCTTCCATGCGGTGGTCGCCGTCCACGATGTTCTTGTACATCTTGGTACGGCCGTTCACGTCGTCCGACTTGACCGTCAACATTTCCTGCAAGGTATAGGCGGCGCCGTAGGCCTCCAGCGCCCAGACTTCCATTTCGCCGAAGCGCTGGCCGCCGAACTGCGCCTTGCCGCCCAGCGGCTGCTGGGTCACCAGGCTGTACGGACCGGTGGAACGGGCGTGCATCTTGTCGTCGACCAGGTGGTTCAGCTTGAGCATGTACATGTAGCCGACCGTAGTGGGGCGTTCGAACGCGTCGCCGGTGCGGCCGTCGTACAAACGGGTTTGCCCTGTCACGGGGAGATCGGCCAGCCTGAGCATCTCGCGGATGTCTTCCTCGATCGCGCCGTCGAACACCGGGGTCGCCATGGGCACGCCCTTGCGCAGATTGGAAGCCAACTCGATGATTTCCGCGTCGTTGAACTGGTCCAGAGATTCCTTGCGTCCGGTCCGGTTGTAGATCTGCTCCAGGAATTCGCGCAACTCGACGATCTTGGCCTGGGCGTCCAGCATCTTGCCGAGCTTCAGCCCCAAGCCCTTGGCGGCCCACCCCAGATGGGTTTCCAGCACCTGGCCGACGTTCATGCGCGAAGGCACGCCCAGCGGGTTCAAGACGATGTCCATGGGCGTGCCGTCTGCGGTATGCGGCATGTCCTCGACCGGCACGATGCGCGAAATCACGCCCTTGTTGCCGTGGCGTCCGGCCATCTTGTCGCCCGGCTGGATGCGGCGCTTGACGGCCAGATAGACCTTGACCATCTTGAGCACGCCCGGCGCGAGGTCGTCGCCCATGGTGATCTTGCGCTTCTTTTCCTCCAGCCGCAGATTGAACTCTTCACGCTGCTGCTGGATCTGCGCCGCCACGGTTTCCAGCTGGACGTTCACGTCTTCGTCCTGGGTGCGTATATCCAGCCACTGGCTCGGTTTTAGGCTTTGCAGATAATCCAGGTCTATGGTCTTACCCGACTTCAGACCTGCAGGACCCGACTCGGATACCTTGCCCACCAACAGGTGTTCGACGCGGTCGTAGATGTCTTTCTCGATGATGCGCAACTGGTCATTCAAATCCTTCTTGACCCGTTCGATTTCGGCTTCCTCGATCTGCCTCGCGCGCTCGTCCTTCTTGACCCCGTCGCGGGTGAACACCTGCACGTCGATGACCGTGCCGTCCATGCCGGAAGGCACGCGCAACGAAGTATCCTTCACGTCGGAGGCCTTCTCGCCGAAGATGGCGCGCAGCAGTTTTTCTTCCGGCGTGAGCTGGGTTTCGCCCTTGGGCGTCACTTTGCCGACCAGGATGTCGCCGGCCTTGACCTCGGCACCGATATAAACGATGCCGGATTCGTCCAGTTTGGCCAGCGCCGCTTCGCCCACGTTCGGGATGTCGGCCGTGATTTCCTCCGGTCCCAGCTTGGTGTCGCGGGCAACGCAGGCCTTCTCCTCGATGTGTATCGTGGTGAAGCGGTCGTCCTGCACCACCCGTTCGGAAATCAGGATCGAGTCCTCGAAGTTGTAGCCATTCCAGGGCATGAACGCGACCAGCAGGTTCTGCCCCAGCGCCAGTTCACCCATATCGGTGGACGGGCCGTCGGCCAATACGTCGCCCCTGGCCACCACGTCGCCGGTCTTCACCAGCGGACGCTGGTTGATGCAGGTGTTCTGGTTGGAACGGGTGTACTTGGTGAGGTTGTAGATGTCCACGCCCGGTATGCCGGCCTCGGTCTCGTCGTCGTTGACCCGGACCACGATGCGGCTCGCATCGACCGATTCGATATAACCGCCGCGCCGCGCGACCACGGCCACGCCGGAGTCCTTGGCCACGATGCGCTCCATGCCCGTGCCGACCAGCGGCTTCTCGGACCGCAGGGTGGGGACCGCCTGGCGCTGCATGTTGGAACCCATGAGCGCACGGTTGGCGTCGTCGTGCTCCAGGAAGGGGATCAACGAGGCCGCGACCGACACGATCTGCTTGGACGAGACGTCCATGTAGTTGATCTTTTCCGGCGTCGACAAGGTGAACTCGTCCTTGTAGCGGGCGGAAACCAGGCCGTCGCGCAGGTAGCCGTTCTCGTCGACCGCGGCGCTGGCCTGAGCGATGTAATACTTGCCTTCCTCGATCGCCGACAGATATTCGATCTCGTCAGTCACCCGGTTGTCCACCACTTTGCGATAGGGCGTTTCCAGGAAGCCGTATTCGTTCGTGCGGGCATAGACGGCCAACGAGTTGATCAGGCCGATGTTCGGGCCTTCCGGCGTTTCGATCGGGCAGACGCGACCGTAATGCGTGGTGTGCACGTCGCGCACCTCGAAACCGGCCCGCTCGCGCGCCAAACCGCCCGGTCCCAAGGCCGAGACGCGGCGCTTGTGGGTGATTTCCGACAGCGGATTGCTTTGGTCCATGAACTGCGAGAGCTGGCTGGAACCGAAAAATTCCTTGATCGAAGCGGCAACCGGCTTGGCGTTGATGATTTCCTGCGGCATCAAGCCTTCGGAATCGGCCAGGGACAGACGCTCCTTGACCGCGCGCTCGACGCGCACCAGCCCCAGGCGGAACTGGTTTTCCACCATTTCACCGACCGAACGCACGCGACGGTTACCCAGATGGTCGATGTCGTCCACCTGGCCGTTGCCGTTGCGAATGGCGATCAGCTCCCTCAATACGTCGATGATGTCTTCCTTGGACAACACCCCCGCCCCGGTGATCTCGACTCTACCCAGCCGCCGGTTGAACTTCATGCGGCCGACAGCCGACAGATCGTAGCGGTCGGAGGTAAAAAACAGGTTCTCGAACAGGGCTTGGGCCGACTCCTTGGTCGGCGGCTCGCCGGGACGCATCATGCGGTAGATTTCGACCAGCGCATCGAGCTGGGTCTCGGTCGTATCGATACGCATGGCGTTCGAAACATAAGGGCCGCGGTCGAGATCGTTGACGAACAGCGTCTCTATCTTGCTCACGCCCGCCGCTATCATCTTGCCGACCAGATCGTCGGTGATCTCGTCGTTGACCTTGGCCACCAGTTCGCCGGTGGTCGTGTCGATCACGTTGTGGGCCAGGATCTTGCCGTGCAGGTAATCACGCGGCACTTCCATCTGCGTCACGCCGCCCTTTTCCAGCAAGCGGATATGGCGTGCGGTAATGCGCTGAGCTTTTTCGACGATAACCTTGTCGTCAACTTTGATATCGAAGCTGGCGATTTCACCGCGCAGGCGCTCGGGTATCAAATCCAGCAATATCTGTCCGTCCGCGAAAGTGAACGGATTGGTGTCGAAAAAGAGAGAAATGATGGCTTCGTTGTCGTATCCCAAGGCGCGCAGCAACACCGTCGCGGGCAGCTTGCGACGTCGGTCTATGCGAACGTAAACGCAGTCCTTGTGATCGAACTCCATATCCAGCCAAGAGCCGCGATAGGGAATGATGCGGGCGTTGAACAACAGCTTGCCCGAGGAGTGGGTTTTACCCCGGTCATGATCGAAGAATACGCCCGGAGAACGGTGCAACTGCGAGACGATGACGCGCTCGGTCCCATTGATGACGAAGGTGCCGGTGTCGGTCATGAGCGGGATCTCGCCCATGTAGATTTCCTGCTCCTTGATATCCTTGACCACCTTCGCGGATGCCGGGGCCTCCTTGTCGTAGATCACCAGGCGCACCAAGACCCGCAGGGGGGCCGCATAAGTGGTTCCACGCTGCTGGCATTCCTTTACATCGAATACCGGCTCGCCCAAGCGGTAGCTGACGTATTCGAGTACCGCGTGACCGGTATGGCTTTCGATCGGAAACACGGATTTGAGCGCTGCGTGCAAACCGTCGTCTATCCGCCTCGCCAAGGGTGTGTCGGCTTGCAGGAATTTCTTGTAGGACTCGACTTGAGTCGCCAGCAGATAGGGTACGTCGAGTACGTCCTGACGCTTACCAAAGCTCTTACGGATGCGTTTCTTTTCGGTAAAAGAATAGGCCATGTTGGTTCCTTACCTAGATTGCTTTAACTAAAACCGCGGTGTCTACGTTCGCGAAGGCGGTTATAAAATGCCGCTTCGCAACGGACGGGAAATTCAGAATCAGGTTTACTATGTCGGGCGCACTTTCCGGACTCTACAATCGAGAATGTTTTGCTCGGCGCAACCGTTTCCAGTCAACGCCAAAAGGCCGGCAGCTTTTCGCTGCCAGCCCGCTGGGAGGGTTGAATGTCAGTTCGACAAACTTACTTGATATCAACCGCAGCGCCAGCCTCTTCCAGCTTCTTCTTGATATCGTCGGCTTCCTGCTTGGCGATCGCCTCCTTGACGGTAGAGGGTACGCCCTCGACCAAATCCTTCGCTTCCTTCAGGCCCAGGCCGGTGATTTCGCGGATGACCTTGATCACGTTGACCTTGTTGGCGCCGAAGCTGGTCAGGACCACGTCGAATTCGGTCTTTTCCTCAACCGCCGGACCCGCAGCGGCCGGTGCCGCGGCGATGGCTACCGGAGCAGCGGCGGATACGCCGAATTTCTCTTCGAACGCAGAGATCAGATCGACGATCTCCAATACGGACTTCTGGGCAATCGCGTCCAGAATTTCTTCGTTAGATAATGCCATTGATAACTCCAATTAGGTTTTGATGGCCGATCAAGCGGCCTGTTTCTGGTCTCGTACTGCGGCCAATACGCGCGCAAGCCTGGTATGGGGTTCTGCCACGGTTCTGACGAACTTCTCGATCGGGGCTTTCAAAGTAGCCATGAGGATACTGATGGCCTGATCGCGGGTAGGCAGTTTCGACAATCTTTCAAGCTCGGAGGCCCCGTATACTTTCCCGCCAATGGCTACCAGCTTGGTTACCAGCTTGTCGTTCTCTTTTTCCTTGGCGAAAGCGCTGATGACTCGCGCAGCCGCACCCGGATCTTCCAGAGAGAAAGCGATGATGAGGGGGCCCACCAGACCTTCCTGCATGCAGGCAAAGTCGGTCCCTTCGACTGCGCGACGCGCCAGGGTGTTCTTGATTACCCGGAGGTAAACACCCGATTCGCGCGCCGTCTTGCGGAGGGCGGTGAGTTGTGTGACTGTCAATCCACGGTATTCCGCGGCAACCGCGGAATGGGCTTTAGCGGCGATGGCGGCAACCTCGGCGACGACGGCTTTTTTGTCATCTAGTCTTAGTGCCACACTTAATCTCCGATAACATTTCTGAACAGTTGGGGAACCATTCAGAGCCTTTAAAATCCCCTGTGACGGGGACCCTCAACGGCTCCTTGGCCTTTTCGGGCTTCGGTACACCGTCTACGCAGGCCGTTGAATTAAGCGCCGAAGCGCGCCTGCGGTCTTTGACGGTTGCCGGGCGAACCGGCAACCCAAAGTCTTAAAATCAGATTGCCAAACTGCTCTGATCGATAGCCAGTCCCGGCCCCATGGTCGAGGACACGGTCACTTTCTTCAGGTATACGCCCTTGGACGTACTGGGCTTGATTTTCTTCAAATCCACCAGCAGGGCTTCCAGATTCTCGCGCAGCGCCGCCTCGTCAAAGCTGGCCTTGCCGATGGTGGCGTGGATGATGCCTTTCTTGTCGGTGCGGTAGCGGACTTGGCCGGCCTTAGCATTTCTCACGGCACCCGCAACATCGGGCGTCACGGTGCCCACCTTGGGGTTGGGCATCAGGCCGCGGGGACCGAGAATCTGACCCAATTGTCCGACCACGCGCATGGCATCCGGGGACGCGATCACGACGTCGAAATTGATTTCGCCGGCCTTGATCTGTGCCGCGAGGTCATCGAAACCGACGATGTCGGCGCCCGCTTCCTTCGCCGCATCGGCGTTGGGACCCTGAGCGAAAACGGCGACACGCACCGATTTGCCGGTACCGCGCGGCAGGACCGTGGCGCCACGGACGGCCTGATCCGACTTTCTCGGATCCACGCCCAGATTGACGGCGACGTCGATGGATTCAACGAACTTGACCTTGGAGATCGACTTCAACAGGGTGAATGCCTCGTTGGCCGGATACTGCTTACCGACTTCGATTTTTTCGGCGATAGCCTTCTGTCTCTTGCTTAACTTAGCCATTACAAGCCCTCCACTTCCAGGCCCATGCTACGGGCGCTGCCGGCTATCGTACGGATGGCGGCATCCAGATCGGCCGCAGTCAAATCGGGCTGCTTGGTGGTCGCAATCTCGGCCAATTGCTCGCGCGTAACCTTGCCGACCTTGTTCGTATTGGGGCGGGCACTGCCGCTCTTGATGCCGACAGCCTTCTTCAAAAGGATGGAGGCGGGCGGCGTCTTGGTGATGAACGTGAAGCTGCGGTCGCTGTAAACGGTGATGACTACCGGCAGCGGCAGACCTTTTTCGACGCCCTGCGTCTGCGCATTGAACGCCTTGCAGAACTCCATGATGTTGACGCCACGCTGACCGAGCGCCGGACCTACCGGAGGACTCGGATTGGCCTCGCCGGCCTTGACCTGCAGCTTGATATAACCTGTGATTTTTTTTGCCATGATGACTCCAGATGGGTTAAGCGCTTGTAAAGACAAGCTCCCCGTTTAAAGCGGCCCGAAGATGATCCGTCGGGCCCTGCTAAATCGGCCGCAGCCGTGATCAGGCTTTTTCAACCTGACCGAAATCGAGTTCTACCGGTGTGGAGCGACCGAAGATCAAGACCGACACTCTGAGCTTGCTCTTGTCGTAATTCACTTCTTCGACCACGCCATTGAAGTCCTTGAACGGCCCCTCCACCACGCGGACCACTTCGCCGACTTCGAACAATATTTTCGGCCGCGGCTTGTTCGCGCCCGCCTCAACCCGGTTGAGTATCGCATCCGCCTCCGCGTCGGTGATGGGCGCGGGCTTATCGGACGTTCCGCCGATAAAGCCGAGGACGCGCGGGACTTCTTTGACCAGGTGCCACGTTTCGTCGTTCAACTCCATTTGAACCAGGACATAGCCGGGAAAGAACTTGCGCTCGCTCTTGCGCTGCTGTCCCTGCCGCATCTCGACCACTTCTTCCGTGGGCACCAGCACTTTGCCGAAGCTGGCCTCTAGCCCTGCTCGTTTAATGCGTTCTTCGAGCGCTTTTTTGACCTGATTTTCGTAATTCGAGTACGCGTGTATGACATACCAACGCAATGACATATCAAACCTTCTGCCCGGTCAGAACACCCACACCCCAGAACAGGAACATGTCCAGCAGCCAAAGGACCACGCCGACCAATACAACTAGGGCGACCACGATCATGGTGGACTGAAGCGTCTCTTGCCGGCTAGGCCAGATGACCTTTCTGACTTCCAGGCGGGCATCCGTGATAAAGCCGAAAATCCTGCCGCCCAAAGCGGTGGTGAATATCAAACCTAGCGAAACCCCGGAGATTGCCAAAATACCCAGCACCCTATAGAGCAAGGCCTGCGCGGCAAAATAATAAAAACCGACTATACCCGCAATCAGGATCACGATCGCAAAGGTTAACTTTACGGTATCGAAAGCCGAGGCATTCGTTTCTGCGTGAACTGCCATTTGTCTCGTTTCACCGATCAGGGTAATAAAGGAAGGCGATGCCTTCCGAAGATGGCAGGCCAGGAGGGGCTCGAACCCCCAACCTGCGGTTTTGGAGACCGCTGCTCTACCAATTGAGCTACTGACCTAGAACTTGGCTCCGTCATTCGGCGCCCCGATCAGATCGGAGCGCCGAACGCGGGCGATGTATCTAAATTACTCGATGACCTTGGAAACCACACCCGCACCGACGGTGCGGCCGCCTTCGCGCACGGCGAAACGCAGACCTTCTTCCATCGCGATCGGGGCGATCAGCTTGACCGTGATCTTGATGTTGTCGCCCGGCATGACCATTTCCACGCCTTCCGGCAGTTCGGCCGCACCGGTGACGTCGGTGGTACGGAAGTAGAACTGCGGACGGTAGCCGTTGAAGAACGGGGTGTGACGACCGCCTTCTTCCTTCGACAAGACGTAGATCTCGGCTTCGAAGTGGGTGTGCGGGGTGATGGTGCCCGGCTTGGCCAGTACCTGGCCGCGCTCGACGTCTTCACGCTTGGTGCCGCGCAGCAGCACGCCGACGTTGTCGCCCGCCACACCTTCGTCCAGCAGTTTGCGGAACATTTCGACGCCGGTGCAGGTGGTCTTGACCGTGTTCTTGATACCGACGATCTCGACTTCTTCGCCAACCTTGACTTTGCCGCGCTCGATACGGCCAGTGACCACGGTGCCACGACCGGAGATGGAGAACACGTCTTCGATCGGCATCAGGAAGGGCAGGTCCACCGGACGCTCGGGCAGCGGGATGTAGTCATCCAGCGCCTGCACCAGCTTGTGGATGGCCGGCACGCCGATGTCGCTCTGATCACCTTCCAGCGCCTTGAGCGCGGAACCGATGATGATGGGGGTGTCGTCGCCCGGGAACTTGTAGGTGCTGAGCAGTTCGCGGATTTCCATTTCGACCAGCTCGAGCAACTCGGGATCGTCGACCATGTCGGCCTTGTTCAGGAACACGACGATGTAGGGCACACCGACCTGGCGGGCCAGCAGGATGTGCTCGCGGGTCTGCGGCATGGGGCCGTCAGCGGCGGAGCAGACCAGGATCGCGCCGTCCATCTGCGCGGCGCCGGTGATCATGTTCTTGACGTAGTCGGCGTGACCGGGGCAATCCACGTGGGCGTAGTGGCGCGTCGGCGATTCGTACTCGACATGGGCGGTGGCGATGGTGATACCGCGCTCGCGCTCTTCCGGTGCCGCATCGATCTGATCGTAGGCCTTAAATTCGCCACCGAAACGCTCGGCGCCGATCTTGGTCAGAGCAGCCGTCAGAGTGGTCTTGCCATGGTCGACGTGACCGATCGTTCCCACGTTGACGTGCGGCTTGGTGCGCGTGAATTTCTCTTTGGACATCCGCCTATACCCCTACTTATTCCGGAAAATACCCACAGTTGCAAAAATGGAGCCCATATCCGGACTTGAACCGGAGACCTCTTCCTTACCAAGGAAGTGCTCTACCGACTGAGCTATATGGGCTTAACGCTCTGGAGCGGGTGATGGGAATCGAACCCACACAATCAGCTTGGAAGGCTGAAGTTCTACCATTGAACTACACCCGCGTCTAAAAATCTGGTGGAGGGGGAAGGATTCGAACCTTCGAAGGCAGAGCCGTCAGATTTACAGTCTGATCCCTTTGACCGCTCGGGAACCCCTCCGTAAAGAGTCCGCAATTTTTCACGAATCGAGTGCGGCTGTCAAGCGTTTATCCCTACAAATTGCACATTCATGCTGCATGGAGTTTGTTCATCGCCTGCTGCAAGGATTCATCCAGGATGTCTGACAGACAATCGGCCGCTACTGCGATCGAGCGCAGCAGCAGATCCTCGTCGCCTCGGGAAGGCCGGTCGAGCACATAATCCGCCACCTTGTCTCGATCGCCCGGATGACCGATGCCTATGCGCAGTCGGCAAAAATTCGCCGACCCCAGCGCACTCACGATATCCCTCAAGCCGTTATGCCCGCCATGCCCGCCGCCTTGCTTTAGGCGCACGGTGCCGGGCGAGAAATCCAGCTCATCGTGCGCGACGAGTATCTGCTCCGGCGGAATCTTGTAGAAACGCGCCACGGCGGCGACCGGACCCCCGCTACGATTCATGTATTGCATGGGCTTCAGGAGAAAAACCGGCTCGTTTTGCCACATCCATTTGCCGACCATCCCCAAGGCGCGGGAGTCGGCCGCCATAGACACGCCGTAACGCCGAGCCACTTCGTCCAGAAACCAAAACCCGGCATTGTGCCGGGTTTTTTCGTACTTCGCCGTCGGATTGCCCAGACCGACCAGCAACCTGAAATTAGGCGCCATCGGACGATCCAAACCCGCCGGGCTATTCGGCCGTATCGGTAGCGCGGGTCGCCAGGATCGCGGCGACCGGAAGGTTGTGCTCCGGCCCCTGGGTCAAGGCATGAATCTGAACACCGGCCGGCAATTTGAGATCGGCCAAGTGAATAGAGTCACCGATGTCGAGATCAGCCAAATCGACCTCGATATATTCCGGCAGGTTCTGCGGCAAGCAGACGACCTCGACCTCCACCACGGCATGAGTGACGACGCCGCCCTTTTTCACGCCGACGGACGTCTCCTGATTGATGAAATGCAGGGGAACGTGGACGTGCAACTTGTCCTTCTCGTTCACGCGCTGAAAATCGATGTGCATGATGATCGGACGCGCCGGGTGACGCTGCAAGGCCTTCAGAATGACCTTCTCTTCCTTGCCGTCGTACTTCACGGTCAGGATATGCGAATAAGTCGCTTCGTTTTCCAGCGCCTTCGCCACCTTGTGGTGTGTGAGGAACAGCTGGACCGGATCGGCGCCGCCGCCGTAAACGATCGCCGGAATCTTGCCCTGAAGACGTGAACGACGGGCGTCGCCCTTGCCGGTGCGGCTTCTCAATTCTGCGTCAAACTCAAAACTGCCTACCATCTTTTTTCTCCAAAATACTCTGAGCAGGTTGTTAAAAAATAAAAACTCAATCCACGTAAAGCGAGCTAACCGATTCGCCTACAGCGATGCGACGGATGGTCTCACCCAGCATCTCGGCCACGCTCAATACCCGTATCTTTTCGCAGCGCTGAGCCTCGGGACTCAGCGGTATGGTGTCGGTGACCACCAGCTCGTCGAGCATCGAGCGACTGATGTTATCAATCGCAGCCCCGGACAGAACCGGGTGCGTGCAATAGGCGACGACCTTGAGCGCGCCATGGTCCTTCAAGGCCTTGGCCGCCTTGCACAAGGTGCCGGCCGTATCCACCAGGTCGTCCACCATCACGCAGGTGCGTCCCTCGACGTCGCCGATGATGTTCATCACCTTGGACTCGTTGGCGCGCGGACGCCGCTTGTCGATGATCGCCAGATCGGCGTCGTCCAGACGCTTCGCCAGGGCCCGGGCGCGCACCACGCCACCGACATCGGGCGAAACCACGATCAGATTCGGGTAGTTCTGACGCCAGACATCGCCCAAGAGGATCGGTGAGGCGTAGACATTGTCTACTGGCACATCGAAGAAGCCTTGTATCTGATCCGCATGCAGATCCACCGTCAGCACGCGATCGGCGCCGGCGGCCGAAATCATTCTCGCGACCAGCTTCGCCGAGATCGGCACGCGCGCGGAACGCGTGCGCCGGTCCTGGCGCGAATAGCCGTAATAAGGGATAACCGCGGTAATCAGGGAGGCCGACGAACGGCGAAACGCGTCGATCATGATCAGCAGCTCCATCAAGTTTTCGTTGATGGGCGCACAGGTGGGCTGGACGACGAACACTTCGCGCCCGCGCACATTCTCCTCGATCTCGACCGCGATCTCGCCGTCACTGAACCGCCCGACGCTGGCCATACCCAGGCGCAGGTTCAACTTGCGCACGATACCTTCGGCCAGCGCCGGATTGGCGTTTCCAGAAAACACCATGAACGAGGTGTCGTTCAAGTAAAAACTCCCAGAACCAGGGGAACAGACAGAAACATGGCTGGGACGCCAGGATTCGAACCTGGGAATGCCGGGATCAAAACCCGGTGCCTTACCGCTTGGCGACGTCCCAATAATCGGTGTAATTACTGCTTGGCCAACTCCAACGCACTGTGCGCGGGAGACACATTGACGCCCCGCGTCACAAAGACTTTCCAGTCCTGCGCGAGCGCTTCTGCCGCGCTCTCCGCCTCTTCCTTGCTCGCATAGGCCGCGAACACGCATGCTCCCGTGCCGGTCAGCCTAGCCTCCCCGGCGTGAGCGCCGAGTGCGGCCAGTGCATCGCGCACCGGAGGATACAACTCGGTGACAACGGACAGACAATGATTTTCCTGCTGGCCAGCAAGAAAGTCGCGTATTGTGATGGGATGATGATCGCGTGTCAAACCCGGAGCGTTAAACACCGCGCCGGTAGCGACATGACAGGGCGGGTTCAGAATGACATACCAGGGCTCCGCCAAGTCGGGCAATGGCACGATCTTCTCGCCAACGCCCTCCGCCCAGGCCGCGATGCCTCGAACGAATACGGGCACGTCGGCCCCCAATTCCAGACCTAGTTCGGCCAGGCGATCGATGCTCAGATTCAGCCCCCACAAGGCATTGAGCGCAAGCAGCGTCGTCGCGGCATCCGAGCTTCCGCCCCCCAGGCCGCCGCCCATGGGCAGATTTTTCTCGATGGAAATCTCCACACCCGGCGTTGAGCCAACCTCGCGCCGCAAGATGCGGGCCGCCCTTACGGTCAAATCGGATTCTTCCGGCACGCCGGGAAGCGGATTAAGCAGCGTGATCACGTCGTCGCCGCGGACCCGATAAGTAATCCAGTCGCACAAATCGACGAACTGAAATACCGTCTGAAGCAGGTGGTAGCCGTCCGGGCGCCGACCGACGATACGCAAGGTCAGATTCAACTTGGCCGACGCAGGAAGCCGCAATTCAGTACTTATGCTCAATTCAAAACCCACTCGTCCACGATCAACTTCAGTTTGAGCTCGCGCCCCTGGGCTGACAATTTTTGCGGCAGATCGAACTCCTTCACACGGGCGAAACGCTCGTAGGTCAACGAATATCCCTGCTGGCTGAACGATCGCACCTCGCCCGCGACACCCGCCACCGACACATACGCCGGCGCCCCACGCGGAGACGGCAAGCCGAGCACCCAATAGCGCAGCTCGCGCAAGGGCACGCTGAATCCCAACCGGTCTTTCAATAGCTCTTCGGGGTCTCGCGAGGAACGAATGTTTCCATTCCCCTCGTTGAGGTAAATCAAATCGTCCTGCAACACCACGGACACGGCGCCCTGGGAAAACGGACCGGACAGCCTGACCCGGTCCTGGCGACCGTCGTGCTCCCAGTACAGATTGGCGTTCACGCCCTCGCCATGCGCCTGTATCGCCACTCGCCCCTCAAGGCGCCAGTGAGTCAGTGCCAGCAGCCGGTTCTGCTCTGTGCCGGCCTGTAATTCCGGCGGTTTGACCCATGAGGGAGCACACGCCGTCGACAGCAGGCCGATCAAGGACAGCGCCAGTCCATGGCGTACACAACGCGCGATGCGATTCATACGTCCGTCGGTTAGCGGAAGGCTTCCGGATAGCGCTCGCGTATCCGCTTGATATCCCCATGTTCAGGATCTTTCTTGTAAGACTCCCGCCAAACCTTGCGGGCTTCGGCCTGTTTGCCCGATTCCCACAAAACCTCGCCGAGATGGGCGCCGATCTCCGGATCGGCAACGGCTTCGTAAGCCCGCCGCAGATAGGAGAGCGCGCCCTCGTAATCGCCCAGGCGATAGAGCAACCAGCCGTAACTGTCATGAACCGCCGGCTCGTCCGGCTTGAGCTCCAGCGCTTTATCGAGATATTTCCTGGCCTCTTCGAGGCGATCCGGGTAGCGGTCGGCCAAGGTATAGCCCAGGGCGTTCAGCGCGTTGCCGTCATCCGGGTTCTTTTCCAGCACGGCCCGGAGGTCCGCCTCCAGAACCTCCACGCGGTCCAGCTGTTCAGCCAGCAAAGCGCGGGTGTAAAGCAGCTCCACCTGTCCCGGCATCTCTTCCAGGCCTTGCGTCAGCAGATCGAAAGCCGCGGCGTAGTCCTTCTTCTTGTTGAGCAGTTCCGCCTCCAGCAGATAGAGGCGCAAGGCCTCCTGCGGGAAGCGCTTGCGCACCGTGGCGAGACGCGCGCGCGCTTCCGGCAAGCGCCCCAGATTGATCAAGGCGGTCACGCCGTTGACCTGCGCGTCGAACGCCAGCGGACCGTCGGTCACCTTATCGAACAATTCCAGCGCGGCACTCAGACGATTCTTGCGCGCCTCGATCAGCCCGAGATAAAAATAGGACTGCGTCTTCCAGCGCGACGAGGCGGACAACCGCGTGAAAGCCTGTTTTGCCTTATCGATCTTGCCGGAATCCAGCAGCGCCATCCCCAGGCCGAAACGCGCGTCCTCGTTGCCGGGCTCTTTCGCCAGCACGACTTCCAACTGCTTCACGGCCTCGGCGACATTGCCCGACTTGGCCAGGAACTGCGAATAAATCAGGCGCAGGCGTAGATTGTTCGGATCTTTTTTCAGCGCCTTCAGCACCGTTTCACGGGCCGCGTTGGAGTCCCCCATCTGCGACATGACCTGTGCCTGCAGGAGGCGGGCGCGATTCCAATCCGGGTGCAAGGCCAGAGCATGTTCGGTCTCATCCAGCGCCAACTGGTATTCGCCTTTGTCCGCGGCCAGCAAAGCCTGCGCGAAATGGACCTCCGCCAGATCCGGGAAGCGCTCGACCAGACGCCGCGCGAAATCGAGCGCGGCCTCTTTGGGCAGTTCCGCCCCCAAGAGCTTGACCACCTCGATGAGCGTTTCTTCCAGATCGACCCCGGGCAATTGCAGCAAGGCGGCCATCTGCTCCAAGGCAGCGTCCGCATGCCCCGCCTTAAGCTCCAGCAAGGCGGATAAACGTCTCGCCTCGACATTGTCCGGTTCGCGCGCGAGCCAGAGGCTGACAGCCTCCAGCGCCTGATCGGTTTTCTTGAGATACAGCGCGATCTGCGCTGCGCGGGCCGCCACTCGCGCGTCACCGGACAGTTTGGCGGCCTTGAGATAATTTTCCAGCGCGCTGTCGAATTGCCCCCTTTGGCCGGCCAACTCCGCCGCCAGCATCAAATAGACGGCATCGTCCTGCTGCTTCGGACCTCGGCTACCCTCACGTATGGCGGTATCTTCGAGCGTCCCATTTTCCAGACCCACCGTCCCTGTGCCGGCACACCCCGCAAACAGTAGGCTTCCCGCACACGCTAAACCGATCAATCGCTTAGACACGTATCCTGTTCTCTGTAAAGTTTTTGGTTGGAAGGCTAGGTGCGAGCCGGTGTCGCGACGGGTAAATGCCCGTGCTCCCCGATGAGGCCTGTAAGAGGCGAGTTTCGCGGATTTTACGCTTTCCCTCTGATGCGGCAATAGCGTAGGCCGGCGTCATCAGTCATTAAGCCACACATAGGATACGTACATAAGGGAAGCTTATTCACTGGATTACCAGAACTGAATTTAAATTATGCGATTTACCGCCTATAGTGCGCACCCAGCGGGGATCAGGCGAATCGCAAATCGGGAATGCCGCGCCACCCCGAGGCTAGCCCTCTACCGTATCGGCAGAGCAAACCGTTCGGGGACGTGGGAACACGAATATAACAGCCCTGAATTTCCACCTAACGAGAAAGCGAGGAGAAAACCATGGATCAATCAGCGCGCTACGCGGATCTGAGCCTGAAAGAAGAAGACCTGATCAAAGGCGGAAACCACATTCTGGTCGCTTACAAGATGAAGCCGAAAACCGGTTACGGCTATCTGGAGACCGCTGCCCATTTCGCGGCCGAGTCCTCCACCGGCACCAACGTGGAAGTATCCACTACCGACGAATTCACCAAGGGTGTCGATGCGCTGGTCTATCACATCGACGAGGCGACCGAGGAAATGCGCATCGCCTACCCGCTCGATCTGTTCGACCGCAACATCACCGACGGCCGCCTGATGGTCGTGTCCTTCCTGACCCTGGCCATCGGCAACAATCAGGGCATGGGCGACGTCGAGCACGCCAAGATGTACGACTTCTGGATCCCGCCGCGCGCCATCCAGTTGTTCGACGGCCCCTCCAAGGACATTTCCGACCTGTGGCGCATCCTGGGCCGCCCGATCAAGGACGGCGGCTACATCGCCGGCACCATCATCAAGCCCAAGCTGGGCCTGCGTCCCGAACCCTTTGCCCAGGCCGCCTATCAATTCTGGCTGGGCGGCGACTTCATCAAGAACGACGAGCCTCAGGGCAACCAGGTCTTCGCGCCGCTGAAGAAGACCATCCCGCTGGTGGTCGACGCGCTAAGACGGGCGCAGGACGAGACCGGCCAAGCCAAGATCTTCTCCGCCAACATCACCGCCGACGATCACTACGAGATGATCGCCCGCGGCGAATACATCCTGGAGCAATTCGGGCCCGACGCCGACAAGGTGGCCTTCCTCGTGGACGGTTATGTCGGCGGCCCCGGCATGGTCACCACCGCCCGGCGCAACTTCCCCAATCAATACCTGCACTATCACCGAGCCGGTCACGGGGCCGTGACTTCGCCGTCGGCCAAGCGCGGCTACACCGCCTACGTGCTGGCCAAACTGTCCCGATTGCAGGGCGCTTCGGGCATCCACGTCGGCACCATGGGCTACGGCAAGATGGAAGGCGAACGCGACGACCGCGCCATCGCCTACATCATCGAGCGCGACAGCTACACCGGCCCGGCCTACCACCAGGAATGGTTCGGTCTGAAGCCCACCACGCCCATCATCTCCGGTGGCATGAACGCGCTGCGTCTGCCCGGTTTCTTCGAAAACCTGGGCCACGGCAACGTCATCAACACCGCGGGCGGCGGTTCCTACGGCCATATCGACAGCCCGGCGGCCGGCGCGATCTCGCTGCGCCAGGCCTACGAATGCTGGAAGGCCGGCGCCGACCCGATTCAATGGGCCAAGGAACACAAGGAATTCGCCCGGGCCTTCGAATCCTTCCCGGGCGATGCCGACAAGCTCTTCCCCGGCTGGCGCGAAAAGCTGGGCGTACACAAATAATGTAGGGTGGGTTAGGCGCTCACGCGCTTCGCTTATCGGTGACCGACAAGCGAAGCGCGCCGTAACCCGCCATCCAGAACACGGAATGGAAGCCCCTGAAGATGCAAATCTCAGGGGCTTTTTTACCCGGCCATTCCGCAGCTTTACGCTTGGTTAATGCATCCGAGGTCACCATGAGCACGCCATTCGATATCCAGCAGTACCTCATCAGCCAAGAACCTTACTATCTGCCGCAAGGCAACGAGATCGAACTTTACGAAGCCGCCTACGCCGCCCGCCTGCCGGTGATGCTGAAAGGCCCGACCGGTTGCGGCAAGTCGCGCTTCGTCGAACACATGGCCTGGAAGCTGGGCAAGCCGCTGATCACCGTGGCCTGCAACGAGGACATGACGGCCAGCGACCTGGTCGGCCGCTACCTGCTCGACGCCCACGGCACCCGCTGGCTGGACGGCCCGCTCACCGTCGCCGCGCGGCACGGCGCCATCTGTTACCTGGACGAAGTGGTCGAGGCGCGCCAGGACACGACCGTGGTCATCCATCCGCTCACCGACCACCGGCGCTCTCTTCCGCTGGACAAGAAAGGCGAGCTGATCACCGCCCATCCCGATTTCCAATTGGTCATCTCCTACAACCCCGGCTACCAGAGTCTGCTCAAGGATCTCAAGCAATCGACCAAGCAGCGCTTCACCGCCTTCGATTTCGACTACCCGCCGGCCGAGTTGGAAACCGCCATCCTGGCCCAGGAAACGGGCCTGGACGAAACGCTAGCCGGCAAGCTGGTCAAGATCGGCATTGCCGCCCGCAACCTCAAGGGACACGGGCTCGACGAAGGCATTTCCACCCGTTTGCTGGTCTACGCGGCCACCCTCATCAAGGGCGGCGTCGCCCCGCGAGATGCCTGCCGCATGGCCCTGGTCCGCCCCATCACCGACGATGCGGACATTCGTACCACCCTGGATCACGCCATCGACGCCACCTTGGCGTAAACCCGGCTTTCTCGGAGGCTCCAGCCATGCAAGACGAAATGCAGGCCTACTGGAAACGGCTCGACAGCGGCTTCGCCCAGGTCCAGGAAGTATTCGAGGCCTGCATGGACGAGGCGCTCAAGGTGCTGACCGCAGACGGCGTTACCGCCTACCTGGAAGAAGCCCGCTTCCTGGGCAAGATGGGCCGGGGCGTCGAACCCATCCTGAGTTTTCTCGAGGGCTGGCCGCAAATCGCGGCTCATCTGGGCGAACATGCCTTGCCGGCCGTCTCGGCCTGTATCCGCACCCTGCACAAATCGCCGAATGGCAAGGCGATCGCCCCGTTTCTGCAGTCCCTACCCGCGGTCGCGCGCCGCCTGCATTCACTCGATCAGATCCAGGATTACCTGGTTCTGATCGTCGACTTCATGCACCGTACCACCGGATCCATCCACGGCATCCACACCACCTTCGCCAGTCCCGGCCTGCCGGAGTTCTTCGCGCAGGCGCCGTTTCTGACCAACCAACTTTCCGCCCAAGGGCTGAAAAAGTGGGTGGATTACGGCATCCGCAATTACCACGACCATCCCGAGCGGCAACGCGATTATTTCAGCCTGCAATCGGCCGACGCCCGTGCCGTACTGCAACGGGAGCGCCACGGCACCTTGCTGGTGGATCACGAGCGGCAACTGGACCTCTATCTGCGCGCACTGTGGCGGGACAGCGACCATTTCGTGCCCTATTCGACCGGATTCCACGAGCTGCGCAAACCCGTACCCTACTACGACGCCCTCGGCATCCGCCTGCCGGACGTTTACAACGATCTCGCCGGCATCGCGGGCATAGACCGTTATCGCGCCACTCTGGCGCACATCGCCGCCCACCGGCGCTGGAGCACGCCGATCTTCGCCGATAACTACAGCCCGTTTCAGCGCATGGCCGTCGAATTTTTCGAGGACTCCCGCGTGGAATATCTCGCCATGCGGGAATATCCGGGCTTGCGCCGCATCTTCGCGGCTCTGCATCCGGTGCCCGAGGAAAACGCCTGCAACCCGGAAACCGAATCCGCCGTGCGCCACCGATTGGCGATGCTGTCGCGCGCCCTGCTCGACCCGAACCACGGCTATCAAAACCCGCATGTCCGGGAATTCGTCGAACGCTTCCACACCCTCATGCGGCAAGGGGAGGCGAGCACGCAGGATATCGCCGACCTCGCCATCGCCTTCGTCGCCAAGACCCGGCGGCAAAGCGATCAACTGCCCAACGTGCACTTCAAGGATACCGAGGTCGACTACCGCGACGACAACCGCCATCTGTGGAAGTTTTACGAACTCAGCGACGATGAGGAGATGTTCGAGGAACACCGCCAGGTGGACGAGGAACAAACCCAAGGCCTGCCACCCCGCCATTATCCCGAATGGGACTACGCCAGCAGCACCTACCGGCCGGACTGGGTCAGCGTCTACGAATCGCTGCACCCCACCGGCAAAGCCGGCGACATCGACCGTCTGCTCGGCAAGCATGACGCCCTGGCCAAACGGCTCAAAAGGCTGTTGGACGTGCTCAAGCCGCAGAACAAGGTGCGCGTCCGCTATCAGGAGGAAGGCAGCGAACTGGATCTCGACGTCGCTCTGCGCTCGTTGATCGACTTCAGGAGCGGCACTACGCCGGACCCACGCATCAACCTGAGCCACCGCCACGACTCGCGCAACATCGCCGTGCTGCTCCTGCTCGACCTCTCGGAATCGCTCGCGCAAAAAGTGCCGGGCAGTGAACAAAGCATCCTGGAACTCAGCCAGGAAGCCGTATCCCTGCTGGCCTGGGCCATAGACCGGCTCGGCGACCCGCTGGCCATCGCCGGTTTCCACTCCAATACCCGCCACGAAGTGCGCTATCTGCACATCAAGGGCTTCAGCGAATCCTGGGACGACGGGGTGAAAAGCCGCCTGGCCGCCATGG
This sequence comes from Methylococcus sp. EFPC2, assembly GCF_016925495.1. Taxonomy (NCBI): domain Bacteria; kingdom Pseudomonadati; phylum Pseudomonadota; class Gammaproteobacteria; order Methylococcales; family Methylococcaceae; genus Methylococcus; species Methylococcus sp. EFPC2. Next base: position 3,288,708 of record NZ_CP070491.1, read on the forward strand.
AGGCCGGCTATTCCACCCGCATGGGCGCCGCCCTGCGCCACGCCGCCCACTACCTGGAAGCGAAGAAAGCGGACAAGAAACTCATGCTGATCCTCACCGACGGCGAGCCGGCGGACATCGACGCCAAGGACGAACGCCTGCTCATCGAAGATGCCCACAAGGCGGTGCAGGAACTCGACCGGCAAGGCATCTACACCTACTGCATCAATCTCGACCCCAAGGCCGACGACTACGTCAGCGACATCTTCGGCCAGCAATACACCGTGATCGACAACATCCAGAGATTGCCGGAGCGGCTGCCACAGGTGTTTCTCAGCCTGACGGCTTGACCCGAATAGCCCGCGTAGTAGGGGGCTTTCCGTGCGTGCGATTACGCTATCGCTATACGAGGTTTGACGAGGCGGTCGCAGGCCGGCTGAAGTATGGACATGTACCGTCCCAGTTCGGTTCGGTCGGGCCGTCGGTCCTTGGGTGTGCTTGGCGGCATGTGAATCTTCCCTTGATTGACAGTGGGGTAACCGACTCGCATCATCGAAAAATATCCGCCCCCGCTTTCCCTTTCTTCACGACCCGACCCAGGAGGTAAACATGCCGACACTCGCCGACGTTGCGCAGGCCATGCAGGCCGTACAGAATCAATGGGGGGCTTATATCCCCGCCCACTTAAAGAACTACAAGGCCGATCAGATCACCATTCTTGCCAACGAGCAGCAATGGGGCACCGCATTCCGCTTCATTTATGACGTAGTGTTCAAGCCGGCCAATCAGTTCAACCAGGAAGCCGGAGACTTCATCGACGGGGTACTGGGTTTCGTCACGCCGACTTTTTCCCATACCAAACGCAAGATCTATATCTCACCCAAGGTGCAGGGATATACCCGTGCACAGCAGCTTATGGTCTTGTCCCACGAATACATCCATTGGCTGTCGCACGAATCGTTCTATCCGAGTTATTACATGGTCGGCGGCCATCACCCCTTCCAGGTGGAGGGGGCGACCCAGTGGCTCACGGTGGCGTGCGGCTATCAGTTGGAATTTCAAACCCTGCCTGCCTACCTTTCGGAATACCTCAAGACGAACGCCTGGATCAGCGCCGACAAAGGCAATCTGCCGCGCCTGCTCGCCTATCTCTTCAACGGAGTTCGCACGGACTTGTCTTCCATACATCCGTGACGGATCGGCGGTCTGTAAAATATCTTGTCTGATAATCCTCTAGTCCGATTAGCGGAGCGTAATCCTAGTCCGCGTAGTATGGGGGCTCTCCACGCGTGCGATTACGCCATCGCTAATCGCGCCTACGGCTCTGTCACGCCTTGCTCCAGATGGGTAACCGGGCGGATGACTCATCCGACGCCTACCGATTGAAATAACGGGCGAGAGGCGGATGTCGGTCAATGGAGTTGAATATGCTGATTTCATCGGCAGGGTATTTCACAGGCTGTTTACATCGGCTGGCTAATGGGTGACCCCATTTCAGTTTTATGGCCCCTTTTAATCACTTTTCCAGCGGTAGGTGATCGTCAACCCGTTTTGGTAAATCGACGAACAGCTCAAGACCCTCCTGCCCTGGCTGAGCGAGTGGCCGTCGGCGGGTAGACAAGACCATTGGCGGGTAGAATGGCGGGCAGGAGAATAACTGTTCCATCAAACTAAAAAATCGCTATAGATCCATGCCACGATTGCGAACAGTTCAGCAGCCTAAGTCATTTGCCCCCGGACGACCCCGTCTCGGCGGCATTGGATAGATACAACACGGTATGCATATTACCGGACTCGTCTATCCTCTGATCGGCGTCCATATTGGGCATTTCAGAACCGACCTCATGGATAAACCGCATAATGGACTTCATATGATCTCCAGTACTATTGTCTCCGTTCAGCTCCACTCTGCAAGTTTGCGACCTGCAGTCTATACCTTGCGCCAGACCTTGATCCAAATGGTTTTGCCTTAATGCGTCTTGCAATGTAGATGCAGTTTTCGGCGCCCACTCGGGATCGCTTTTCTCGATTCGGAAATTGGTTTCTATGTGTGCCACGCGCTCCTCATTCAATCGTTCCTGTTCCGCTTTATAGGCATCATCGGCGAGTCTTTTGTCCTGTGCTTCGGGCTCCGACATATAACCTCTCGCGGCATTTGCTTGTAGCTGCGATATTCTACGCATCTCCGTAAGCTCGCCTTTCAATTTGGAAAGCTCCCGACTCAAGCGCTCGAAATTATCGCTATCGCCTTGTGCTGCGGATGATTTGTTAATAGCTTTCCGAGGCTCGGGGCTCGCCGCACCGGCTGATGCCAAGGATACGGGCGATCGTTCGTGCCCGGCAAATTCAGAATACACGGCATAAGCCAACAAGGGCGCAACGAGGATACTAGCCAGAATTAGTCGACGATAGTTTTTCATGACGAAGGATATCCAAAGTTAGAAATTCGTTCCTCGAAATACGAGACGGCGAGCGCTTCGCAAGCTACACCGCCTCGTATCGTCTAGCAATCGCTACTAAACAACAGCACCACGGATTAGTTATCGTACAGCTCAATACCTTTCAAATGTCCCTGAGAATTTGCCGGCACCGTTACCAGCGCGGAATATCTTCCGTAGAACTCGCTATTGCCCGCACCGGTGAAATTAAGATTGAACTGGCTCCACCCGGTCGTGCTTGTGCTGCCGGACCGCGACGTGATCAACGTACCGTTCTCCCGAAAACTATAAATCGTCGCGCTAAGAGTACCGCTGCTCAGATAGGACTGAACCCAGGCACTTGCCCCGGTAGTTCCGGTGCTTGCCCTTACGAACGGAAAAATCAGCGATGTCGGATAGGTAGCAAAACTACGAGCGCCATCAGTTAAATAATCTATCTTGGTCGCGTCCGACGCATTGTAGGGCTGAGCGAACTGGCTGGAATATATCTGCCAACCCGCAGCTTGAGCGCTGGCCATAACAAACACCGAAGAAGCAAAGGCTACAACCCATTTCCAATATGTAACGTTCATAGTAGATCTCCTAGATTAACAGGCTAAAGACTGCCGTTATTGATAGAGCCTGAAACAGGCTAGCTACCCTTAGCATCAACGGCGAACTCAGACTATCGCTGTAGCGATCTAAATTTCTGTATCGAATTAACTTTATGATTGTGAAGCGTTAACAAATAACAATATCGACTTTACTTAAGTCCATAGCTTGCTGCATATACCCACCCGCGCAACTTATTTTTCTACCCTAACAGGTGAAAAGCTTGTAGCTTTTTTAGGCTGCAAGCTGGGTAAAAAAAGATGAAGTGAAAAAGGGGTAATAGACAATATTTTATCGCGCTACCGCCCTTTATACGGTGCGCCTTTATACCGCCTCCTCATGGATAACCATGTCTGCGGCAGGATCTAGGCGTGGCTACGTCGGCAGCGGGGAATGGTTAAGGAGCTGGCTCACCCCCGGTGCCATCCGGGGGGGCGCCCGTGGCGTAAATGCGAACCTGCGCATCGGCATCGCTGGCGAGTCGGCGCAAGGCCTCGACCACGACACGCTCGCGGAACTGCTCGGCAGCACTGTGCTGCCACAACAGGCCGGCTACCCGTCGGCGGAAAGCCGGCACATGGTCTGACGTTTGCCGCGCGTCGATCAGCGCTGCCTAGGCCCGCGGATCGTCGACAGCAGCCAGCACGGTCAAGGCCCCTCGTACAGACCGGCGTAGGGTGAAAGCCAGGCATCCAGAGCCCGCTCGACCGAGGCGTCCAACCAGCGTCGCTGAGCCTCGGCCAGGGCGAGTGCCTGTGCGTCGTGATCGCCGTCGGGGCTCAGGCTTTCGAACGCGGTCGCCAGGGGCCGGAACTCCTCCAGCGTGGCCGGCTCCCTCTGAGCCGGTCCGGGCGCGATCCTCTGATCCGCCTCGGTAACTGCCGAGCGGCCGATGACTTTTATCAATCAGCGCCCTTCCGGGTAGGGATAGCTCACGTAGGAATAGCCTTCCAGCAGCCGGGCCAAGGCTGCGGCCAAGGAGAGGTCGGCGAAGGCGACCGTGATTTTGTCCTGACCGATTTGCGCAGCGTCGATACGAAAGCGGAGGTTGAGCCCAGCACCGGTCAGTTCCAAGCAATGCGATAAGGTCTGGTTTTTACAATACACGCTCAGGCGTTGCCCGGCGTGGTTGGTCAGGGGCGGGCCCGCGGCGCTTGCCGTACCCACAACCAGTCCCGCCCAGCAAGAGAGGAGTCCGGCCCAGGCTGAACCGGGTTGCAGAATAGGCCGCGACGGGCGCTCCCGTCGGAATCCGCGGGGTGGTTGGCAGGCAGGCTGGATTCGGTTGGCCAGCCAATGGATACTCACGGAAAAGATGAGCATGGAATTCCTCAACAAGATACCCGAAAACCGGGACCATCCTTTGCCCCCGCCTCGGGTCGGCTTCCTGTCGGCCGACTTTCCGGGCCGCAGCCTGATCGAAAACATCATCGCGCTGAATCGCCACTGAGACGCCCCTTAGCGCGGCATCTGCGCCGTTCGCAACCCCGATGCCGTTTAACGGGTTATGGCGACCCGTTTCCCTCTGTCAGAGGGACGGCGGCGACTAAAGCGACGCTTTGCAATTGGGAAATGCATAAGGAGCGACCTTGGGTCGCGGGTTCCCGGGTAGGGAGATCGAAGTGTTCGCTTCGCGACCTTTATGGCATCCCGCTCTACCGGCCGGCCTTCGCGCTCAAGTGCCGCCCGGCTTGCTCCCAGGTTTTGCCGGGTTGGGCGTGCTTTCGATGTAGGCGCGCGAGCCGGGGCATGGTTTCGGCGCTGAACATTGGGCGCTTTGCGGCGGCTGGGCGTCCGCATTGAGCGCAAAGCTGAAGATCAGATGGGTGATGACCCGACCGGCTTTGCCTTGGCTGTCACTGGGACGATCGGGGCTAACAGACACCGGCTTGGTGCTTTACGACCGCCCGCTTAAAATCGCAATGCCGTTCAGGCCATGGGCCGGTTCCCGCACTGTCGTTTTGCGGGGCCACTTTTCAACGGCAGTCATCAACACCACACCATCGGAGGTTACTTGGCAAGCAACAGGATGACCCTGAAATCTTTCTGCGCCTGGGATGGCGACACCCTGGTGCTGAACATACTCGGCACCCCCAGCGCCAAAAAGGATGCCATCGGCAAACCCAAGGGTAACCAGCTCAAGGTCAGCGTCACCGCCGCGCCGGTAGGCGGCAAGGCCACCGATCACATGGTGCGCTTCCTGGCCCCCGAATTCGGCGTGACCACCAATGACATCGAAGTGGTGTTCGGCCGCTTCAACGTCAACAAACAACTGCGCATCAAATCCCCCAAGAAACTCCCCGCCGTGATCAGCAAAGAACTATCTTCAGCCGAATAGGATCGGTAGCGGGATAGCCGCCGCTCCAAACACCCACAAATAACAAGATGAATCGAGCTACGTTTCAGCTATCTATCCCCGTCGCCGGCATGCCCTGAGCGTCACCCATCAACAGGCTTAAAAACCTGCCTGGATAAAGGGAGGGCGGGACCCGGCGCCCGAAATGGTGATGGAACTTCCGGCGCCAGCTCAAAGTCCAATTGTGCACGAATTTCACCGAGCAAGAAGCCGCTTGCTCTTCACCGGGAGAGTCGGTCACACCGACGGCAAGGCAAGAATTAGCCACAGGAGTTCACTGATCACGCTCCTGCCAGTCGGCGCAACGGTCGCAAGACGGCCGATCCATTCGATGCTGACGAGAACTTTCACCATGCTGGAGGGCTACTCTCATGAGACGCATCTATTTCCTGGCACCGAACGTCGAACTCACCCGGAAGATCGTGGACGACCTCCTCCTGGCCCGGGTGGAAGAGAGGCATATCCACGTCGTCGGCAAACAAGACCTTCCTCTGGATGACTTGCCGGAAGCGAGCTTTCTCGAAAAAACCGACTTCGTTCCCGCCCTGGAGCAGGGCATCGCCCTCGGCGGTGGAGCGGGATTGCTAGCGGGCCTGGTGGCCCTGGTCTTGCCGACGGGGTTGATATTGGGCGGCGGCGCCGTGTTTGCGATCACCCTGGCCGGTGCCGGCTTGGGCGGCTTGATGTCCAGCATGATAGGCATCAGCGTGGGCAATCGCCGCATCGAGCAGTTTCAGAAGGCTGTGGAGAGCGGAGAGTTGCTGGTGATGGTCGATGTGCCGCGGGACCGCGTCGACGAAATTGAAGAGATCATCAAGAAACATCATCCCGAAGCGGAGTGCGAAGGGGTGGATCCGCATACTTTCCCCTGAGCCCCTTCCTGGCCACCGCGAAGAAGGGGTCGGCGACCCTTTCGTCTTCTAAAGCCGATCCGACCAGCGGCCGTCGACGCGCGTCACGGCTTGTTCCGGTTTCGCCAAGCGTCGATGTCCGGCAGGGTCAAAGCACCACTGTGCGCCGTGCGCTCATGAGCGGCATCATAGAAATAGCTGCGGGGCATTTCGCCGTACCACGTATTGTCGATTTCATAGCGCAAGGCCTGCGCATCGGAGTCCGCAAAAATCCAGTTGTCGGCTTTTCCGATCAGACCGTGTTTCTGCAGCATTTTTGCCACGGCGTCTTGCTGCGCAAGGTCGTCGGTGGATACCAGGACGACCTGGAGACCGGGGAATTTGTCGAGTGCATGCGACAAGGCATCCAGCTCTTTCATGCAACTCACGCAATCGATTGACCAAACACTCAGGATGAACGGTTTGCCCGTCCGGGCGCTCTCAATCTGCGCCAAACTGCCCGAACCGAACGGACGGAGGGGAACCTCCGCCGCCGCGAGACGGGTGGTCAAAGAAATGAGCAGGAGAAAAACGATGCCGGGAATTTTCATGGCCATAGGTGACGGACGGATGACTCAACGACCGGCACTTGCCGACGCCTCGATGGGAATTAAGCGGTACCCTTGCCGCGAACTGTTCCAGGATAAGTAAATGCCCTGTTTATTGGCCAGGAGAACGGGGTAATCCGACTCCCCTGCAGCCTCCGCAACGGAACTTGCCGACGACCAGGTTTGCCCGCCATCCCCGGATTGCGTCGCCATGATCCGGGCGAGCTTCCCGTCGAATTCCTTCCACGCCAAAACCACACGCGCTCCCGCGCTGGCTATCGCGGGATGACTGGGCAGTTTCTTGGGGTCACCGAAAGACAGCGGATCGGAGAAATGACGACCTTCGTCGGTCGAGTAAGCGTAAAAGAGACCTTTACGCTTGGCTCCCAGGGTGAACCAAGCGATGTGGTAACGGCCGTCCGAGGCGATCGAGAAGCCGGGGCCGTGCTCCGGGCACGCCTCGATGCGCCAATCATCGTCGGTTACGCGCCACGCTTGCCACTCCGCGCCGCCCGGACCATTCGGCTTGATCAGGCCATGGTCGCGCGCGCCTCCCTGATAAACGAATCGCGACAACAAGACGGGGCTTCCCGCGGCATCAAAATCGAGCGCAAGCCGACAGCATTCGCACAGCGAACCCGCCGCCTTGCGGGCGGCCGGCTTCTCCGCGTTTGCACCATCCAGGGTCGTGTAATAAATCGCGTTGCCGACTTCACGCCAATCGGTTTTGTCGCGCTCGTCGTGCCAAAAAGCATACACGCGGCCGTAAGGGCTCAAGCCCAGCTTGCTCTGAAAAAAATTGGCCTGTGCGGCCTTGTCGCTGAGCGCAACGGGCTCGGAGAAGCTTTGCCCGTCTGCCGAAACACTCAGGTAAACCGCAGACTCCTGGCGTCCTTCCGCAGGATAAACGACGTAAACCCGGCCATTCCTGTCGACCACGATGTCGGGCCGATTTTCCATGGTCGTCTTGATGGTCTGCGCATCCGGATTGACTACGACCGGGGGACTGAAAGTTTTCCCCTGATCCCTGGAAAAATCGACATAGGCGTGACCCCTATCCGTCGCCACGCGCCACAAGCGTTGATCGGGTCCGAACGCGACGCCGACCGGCAGGTTGAAGCTAGCCCGGGGCACCTCTGCCCCCTCGGCAGGGGAATGAACCCCACCCTGATGCGACACGCTACACCCCGCGAACAGCAATGCCGCGCACACCCAGAGGACATGATTCAAAGATAAGCGCATGGGAACGGGGAGCTAAAACTCGTGGACCGCGATCAGAAGAGCAGGGAGATCCGGTTCACGATGCGGTAGTCGGGATTATCCTGATAACCGTACGCATCCCGGACGATCGGTATTCCGAAGGACAGGGAAATGTTCCAGTTCGCCCCGCCGGCATAACGCACGCCCGGAGAGAGATAAACCGTATTGCCGCCGGTATTCGGATCGTATTCGCCAAACGCCTTCTGCTTGGCATGCCATTCCCCATTGAGTTCGCCGACCAAAACCCAGCCCGCGGCATTGCTGGAGGCATACAACACGCTGGGCGCGACTCCGCCCAATGCGTAGGACAAAGCGAGGTTATATTGGAAACCGTCGCCCAGATTGGTCGACTGGGTCCCCGGCGTGGCGAACTGGTACATCACACTGCTATCGAAGGAGAACTGACCTAAGCCGTGGGTAAAGGCGCCGCCCAGGAAAGGATCCCAGGAACCGCTGCCGGGCTGAAAGTGGGCCTCGAACAATTCGCCGAGCGAATTTCTGGACCGGGTCGATCCGGTGGGCATTTTCAATCCGGCAATCAAGGAAGCATGGGTGGCATTATCCTGGCTGAACCAGAAACGCCATTGCCCAAAGGCCGAGATATCGCCGAACCCCGTGGAATTCCCCAGTCTGTTCACCGACTCGCCTTCCTCATGGGCGGCCTCCCGCACGTTATAGCGAAGAGATGCGGGAAGTTTGAGCCCCAGCGTCACGGTATCGGTAATCCCATAAGCCGCGTAGACGGAGGGATTCAAGGTATACCCTATGCTGTGGACATCTTCTTTGGGCGTTCCCTCGTTGGCATGCTTGATATCATGAAGCTGCGAATTCGTAAAAGTATCCCAAGAGATCAACTGGGTCCTTTCGCCGACCACCCATTTGCCCGCGGGCAAGGTAATGGCGCTGTCCGTGACGATCGGCGACGCGATACCGATGCCCACCCCGAGCCCGCCATGATCGGCGTGGACGGCAGGGCAGATCGAAGCCAGGGTAAAAGGAACGAGGAATTTAGCGAGATAGGCTTTATTGTTGTAAGACATGGTACCCACAAGATTGGCGAATCGCAGAATCCGGTTAACCGGCTCGCCAGCATCGCTCTACGCTAGCGAGACCGCCCCCAGGAACACGCAGGACGCGAAGCCCTGACTGGGGGACAAGCCTAGACGCCTCTTGGAGACTCTTCAATGATGGTGATGCCCATCCGGGCCATGAACATGGCCATGATCCAGCTCTTCGGCAGTGGCGTCGCGAATGTCGGTGATTTCGACGGCGAAGTTGAGCACCAGGCCGGCCATGGGGTGATTACCGTCCAGGATCACCTCGTCGTCCAACACTTCGAGTACGGTGACCAGTTGCAGACCCTCGGGTCCTTCGGCATGGAACTGCATGCCCGGTTCGATCACGTCTACGCCCTCGAAGGCATTCTTCGGCACGGCCTGTATCAAGTCTTCGTCGCGCAGGCCATAGCCCTCTTCAGGCGTTACCGTGACATCGAGGCGATCGCCGACCGACTTGCCGGCCAGGGCATTTTCCAGGCCGGGAATGATGTTGCCCTGGCCGTGTATATAAGCCAACGGGCCATGCCCTTCGGAGCTGTCGAGAACCTCGCCTTCTTCGTCGGTGAGGGTATAGTGAAAAAGCACGACCTTGTCGGCGGAAATAACCATGGTGACGCCCGTAATAGTTGAAAAAACCGCATCATACCGGTTTTCTCGAAATGGTGTTTCACATGGTCCGGACCGTGGCGCGCCGACATCGAGCGAGGGTTGGAGCCCGCGATTAAGGCAGCCGTCCGCTTCTGCTACAATGCCGGCCTTTCCGTAAGCCTAGAGACTACTGACGTGGCGCTGGATGTCATCCGTATCGCTACCCGCAAAAGCCCGCTCGCGTTGTGGCAGGCGAAACACGTTGCCGAACGCCTGGAAACCGCTCATCCCGGCCTGACCACCGAGCTGGTGGCGATGAGTACCCAGGGCGACAAGCTCCTGGATGCCCCGCTAGCCAAAATCGGCGGCAAGGGCCTGTTCGTGAAGGAGTTGGAGCAGGGCATGTTGGAAGGCCATGCCGACATCGCGGTCCATTCCATGAAGGACGTGCCGGTGGAGTTTCCGGACGGCCTGCACCTGGCCGTCATCCTGGAACGCGAAGACCCTCGCGACGCACTGGTTTCCAGCCGCTATGACTCGTTCGCCGCCTTGCCGGCGGACGCCCGCATCGGCACCTCCAGCCTGCGCCGCCAATCCCAGATACGCGCCCGACTGCCCGGCTGCACCATTCTCAACCTGCGTGGCAACGTCAACACCCGGCTCGCCAAGCTGGACGCCGGCGAATATGACGCCATCGTGCTGGCAGCAGCGGGACTCAAGCGCTTGGGCTTAGCCTCGCGTATCGCGGCCCTGCTCGATCCGGAAACCAGCCTGCCGGCCATAGGACAGGGGGCCATCGGCATCGAAACCCGCGCCGACGACAGCCGCGTCAACGCCCTGCTGCAAGCCCTGAACCACCCGGAAACCGCACTCAGGGTAAGCGCCGAGCGCGCCATGAACGAGCGCCTGCACGGCGGATGTCAGGTACCCATCGCGGGGTATGCCGAAGTTGACGGCGGCACCCTGCGTCTGCGCGGCCTCGTGGGCGCGGTCGACGGCAGCGAAATCGTGCGCGGCGAAGTCGCAGGGCCGGCCGCGCGCGCGCGCGAATTGGGCATTGCGCTGGCGGAAGATCTATTATCCCGCGGCGCCGATCGCTTGCTCCAAGCCTTGCATGACTAACACCGCCGCCCCGGAGATCCGCTTGCCGAACGACTTTACCGTCGTGGTCACGCGCCCCTCCGAACAGGCCGAAAATCTGTGCCGCATGATCGATGCGGCCGGGGGACGCGCCATGCGCCTTCCCTTGCTGGCCATAGAACCGCTTGGGGCCGACGGTGCGGTGCGATTGGCCCAGGCCGCAAACGTGGACTGGCTGGTATTCGTCAGCGCCAACGCCGTTCGTTATGGCCTGGAGCATATTCCGGCCGGTTCCCGCCCCCGCGTCGCGGCCATCGGCGAAGCGACGCGCGCGGCGCTGGAACGGCGGGGCTGGACGGTGGACCTAGCCCCCAAAGAGCAGTTTAATAGTGAGGTTTTGTTGTCCCAACCGGAGTGGGCCGAAATGAGCGGCCAGCGCGTGTTGATCGTGCGCGGCGAAGGCGGCCGCGAACTGCTGGCCGACACGCTGAGGACGCGCGGCGCGGAGGTGGAATACGCGGAAGTTTACCGACGCGTCAGACCCGCCCTGGAACTCACCGAATTCATCGCCTGGATCAGTGACGGGGCGAAGGGGGCGATCACGATCACCAGCGGCGACGCGCTGGATCACTTGGCCCAGGCACTGGATGCGCCGACCCTGGAGCGGATCGCCGAAGTCCCCATGGTCGTGGTCAGTGAACGCCTGGCAGAACGCGCACGGTCTTTGGGGTTTCGCTGTCCGGTGGTCGCCGAAACCGCGAGCGATCGAGCTGTTTTCGATGCGGTGGCGGACATAAGTTTCCGTGCACGCGGGGTTTTTCCGCCAATCTCAACACTACGGGGATACAGCCTTGGCTGACGAGGATAATGAATTGACTCCGAACGGCAAATCCGCCGTTACCGAAACCGATTCTTCGCAAACCGCTGATCGTCGGCCCCCTCCGCCTCCCCGAACCAATAGATTCGCCGCGTGGCTAGGTTACGGCACGCTATTGCTGATCGTCGCGCTGGTCGTCGCCGGCGTGTTTCTCCTGCAGGAGCTTCGCTCCAAACAAGAGGGGCTCGGCGGCGAACTGAACAAGGGCGACCAGCAGATGCTGGAACTGACCCACCAGATCACCGGACTCCAGGCCGAACTCGCCGCGCTACATAGCCAGTTCGCCACCCTGCAATCGCAAGTCACCACCGAAGACGCCACGTTCGAGCGCATCATCGGCGAACAGGGGACCTCATTCGGCGAAAAACTGGAGAGCACGCGGTCCGATCTCGATAGCTCCATACAGCACATCCAGCAGCAGCTCAACAAGAGCCGTGGCGATTTGATGGTCGCCGATGCCGAATACCTGCTGAGCATCGCCAACCAGAAACTGCATCTGGTCGGCGACGTGAAAGCGGTGCTGGCCGCGATGGAAGCGGCCGATCAAAGGCTGCACGACAGCGGCGACCCTGCCGCCTACAAAGTCCGGGTCGCCCTGGCCGAGGAAATCGACCAGCTCAAGAAATTCGAGGCTCCCGATGTGGTCGGGATTTCGGCTCGGCTGCTGGCCCTGGAGAGCAAAACCAAGGCTCTGCCCCTGTTCTTGCCTCATGCGGACATGAGCAAGACCCAGCCGGACGAGCCTGAGAGCAAACCCTCCGAACCGAGCAACGCCGACGCCAAAAACCTCGTCGACTCCACCCTGCACAATCTGCGCGACCTGGTCAAAATCCGTCGCACCGACCGGCCCATAGAGGCGGTTTTGGCGCCCGAGCAGGCCGAAGCGCTGCGCCAAGTTCTGTTGCTCAAGTTGGAGATGACGCGTGCCGCGCTTTTGCGCGGAGACGACGCGTTCTACAAGGCCAATCTGGAATCGGCGCAGGCCTGGCTCGGCGAACACTTCGACGGCGACGCGGCCAGCACGAAATCCGTTGCCGAGGACTTGCGCGCTCTGGGCGCCGTTCAATTGAGCCTGCCGTTCCCGGATGTCAGCAAATCCCTGGCCATGCTGCGCAATATCGAGAAGCTGCGCCTGGAAGCCGAAGAACGCGCAGCGCCCCGCAAAGCAGCTCCCGGCGGCGCCGGCACCCCCCCGGCTCCGACTCCGGCTCCGACTCCGGCGCCGGAACCCGCGCCAACGCCAGGGACAGCTCCGGCGCCCGCCGAGACTCCAGCCGCGAGCGGCGAGAGTGTCAAGCCTGAAACGGTAGCGCCTGCAGCCAGCCCCGTCCCTACAGCCGAGAGCGGTGGCAATGCCGCTGCCCCGGCCGAAACGCCCAGTCCCGCGCCGACCCCGCGCAAACGGACCAAGGGAGTCAAACCGTGAAAAGAGCCCTGATCCTCCTGGCGATTTTCTCGATCATCCTGGCCGGGGCGATTTTTTTCATCCATCGCCAACTGGCCTCCCAGGGTGATCCCGGCTTTTTCGTCGCCGGTATTGGAAACTGGAAAATCGAGACCACGCTGATCCTGGCGGCGAGCGCGATCATCCTCAGCTTCATCGCTCTCTACGTCGTAATCCGGATCATCGCCAATACGCTCAGACTGCCGCGCGTCATCAAGCAGCGCGTGCGCGAGAAGCGGGGCCGACTGTCTCAGGAGGCCCTCGTCGCCGGCCTCCTGGCCTCGGTCGAAGGCAATTGGGAAAATGCGGAAAAGCATCTGATCCGCCATGCGGCCAACAGCGGCGTGCCGCTGATCAACTACCTCACCGCCGCGCGCGCCGCTCACTCGCGCGGCGCGCTGGAGCAGCGCGACGAATACCTGAGGCTCGCCCACGAATCCATGCCAGATGCCGAGCTGGCTATCGGGCTCACCAAAGCAGAGCTGCAGTTATCCAACCAGCAGTTCGAAGAAGCCCTGGAAAATCTGACCCAGCTCGAACTCATCGCCCCCAGCCATGCCGCCGTCCTAAGGCTCAAGCACCAGGCCTATGCGCAAGCGGAAGACTGGGAAGGACTTAGCCACATCATTCCCCAACTTCATACCAACAAGATCTTGCTGGAAGCGGAAATCAAGCTGCTGGAGGCCGAAACATATACCGCACTGCTCAAGCAACGTTCGGAGGAGGGAGGCGCCGCCACCCTGCGCAAGGTGTGGGACACCATACCCGCACACATTCGTGAAATGAGCGGCATACAGCAACTTTATTTTGCGGCGATGATAGAAGCTGGCGCCGGAGCGGAAGTCGAAACGGCGTTGCGACAGGCCTTAAGCAAGGAATGGAACTCCACCCTGCTCGTGCTATACGGCTGCATCCAGTCGTTTGACGCCCAGCAGCAACTCGCCCTCGCCGAAGAGTCCTGGCTCCCCTCCCATGCCCGGGACGCCGTCCTGCATCGCGTGTTGGGTAAATTGGCATTACGCGTCGGCGACCGCGAAAAAGCCGCGAAATACCTGGACACCAGCCTGGGGATAGAACCCAGCGTGGAAGCCTATCAACTGATGGGCGACCTTTTCCTCCAGCAAAACGATACCCCGAAAGCCAGCCAGTATTTCCGCAACGGCCTGTTATTCGCCTCCAACGAAGTGGTCGCGCAGATCGAGCAATATCCTCAGGCCGACCTCGACAGCCAGGAAGTCGCTGAAGCGCCAGCGGAAACGGAACCGGCCGCCTCCTCGTCTTGATACCCACGCCCGAGTAGGGTGGATGCCCGGTAGGGCGATCCGCCACTAAACCTCGAAAAAACATATCGCGCTATCCCGCTTTCCATCCGGCGGAACCCGATAGGACCTGGTTCCGCCCTCCTTGGGCTACGGCATTCCAAACTCGCCCCAAAACCCGGCAGTAGGCTGGAATGACCAGCGGGAATTCCAGCTCTTTGCGGACTATTCGCTGGAATTCGCTCCCGCTCATTCCAGCCCACGGCGCTGATCTATCATCCCCCCAACCCAGCCGGTTCCGTGCTGGGCGAGATCTGCTGCATTAGCTTATTCTTTACATAGTCGCAGCGGTCACATTTGGAGCCCCGCCATTACGGAATGGTTCGACTGGGGTACTGAACACGACCTTGTGCAGCGTCAAAGCTAGACAATTACTCAACTTATCTGCAACGGGAGACTCCCATGTCCAGGACTTTTTTGGCCTGTGTCGTCGCCTTGGCGGTAGCCGGGTGTGCCTCGACCCGTCCCGTCCTTTATCCCAATGAACGTTTCAACGCGGTCGGCGCGGAGGCGGCAGAACATGATGTCGAGATCTGCATGGAGCTTGCGGAATCCGCCGGCGCCCAACCCGGGAACAGCAGCGCGCAAGACGCGGCTGCCAGAACTGCCGGGGGAGCCGCCGTCGGCGCCGCCTCGGGAGCGGTCGGCGGCGCCGTGGTCGGGGCGGCGGGTTCCGGTTCCGCAATCGGGGCGGCCAGCGGAGCCACCGCCGGCTTGTTGCACTGGATATTCAGCAAGCCGACACGCAGTCCGGCTTTCGAGAACTTCGTGAATCAGTGTCTACAGGAGCGAGGTTACCAGCCCGTCGGCTGGGATTGACGCTTTCCTCACGTTCCCTGGCGGCCGAATCTGGTGGGCGCCGGAAGACCTTCTGCGCCGGCGCCGTAAAATAGGGCCGGCACCACCGGCTCTCCGCCAAATGGGAAAATTACCCAATATCGGATGGCTTGGTCTGGATATATGCGAAGTATCAGGCGTAGATGAATTTTCAGCCGCCGGACTGACATATCACATTAACGGATATCCTCCCTGTCTTGTGTGACCCTATGCATAAGGTCACTCGCCACCAACACTCATCCTGTCGGATCCGGGTATCTTACTACCCGTGAAACATTACCGCGCCTGGAGCAATCTCTTTTCTTGCCGACTTCCCCATGACAAATGAGATATAGATTTCGCTGCTATACTCATTCTGCTTAGCATTGTTAGTTAGGCTGTTTAGAAATGCTCCCACTAATTACAGCCCAATTTCTTCTAACCAACGGGGCATAGAGGAACCATAAATGAGAAGAGCGTTTGGCGCCATGATACTGTCATTAGCTGCATCTGCTTCTTTTGCGGCTGATACAGATATTATCTCCGCAGAAGCCCCGGAAGCCATCTTGGATATTGCGAAAGGCTTCGGTAGCGCGTCCTTGGAAAAAGACAGTGAAGGCGACCCTAGAATCGTCGGACGAATCGAAGGAACCAAGTATCAAATATCATTTTATGGCTGCAGCAAAGGCTCTCAGTGTGACGACATTCAGTTTGGTGCAGGCTGGTCCGGCGCCAAAGTTAGCGAAGATAAAATTAATAATTGGAATCTAACAAGACGGTATGGCAATGCATATTCCGATAGTGACGGGGATGTGAACTTGAAAATGACAGCCAATATCGACTATGGGGTAACCAAGCGCAACCTCGAAGATACGTTTGATTGGTGGGTTAAAGCTCTTCAAGGGTTTAAAAAAGACGTGCTGAAGCAATAGGAAGGGAAACAAGCCGCGGCACCGAAGGGTTACGCCGGGATTATTGATAGGAATTGTGCAATGACGCGTGCTTCGAGCCCTAAATGGGCGGGTCGCCCAACGGGGCATCGCCCGCGACCGCCATGCAAGGGAATTTGATACCGGGTTTTCGACTGACCGGGCTCCGAGCGGTATCGATTTTCAAACCGCGAATACCCGGACCGGTTCAAACCTCACGCCCATAAAAAAACCCGGGGATGACCTTGCGGCACATCGCCCGGGCTCTTCAATCGAAGAAGCGGGAAGCTTGCGCTTCCCGCTCGGTTCGGCACTACTCCAGATTGGCGTGCCGGGTCCGCATTTCTTCTTCCGGAATTCCCTTCTCGTGGATGATGTGCGAGACCGTTGCTTCCAGCAGGAACAACGTGGACAGTTCGAAGGTCGTGCCCATGGGCATGCCGACCACCTTGCTGTACAACTCCGGCGTTCCGATCTGGAACGTCGTATCCGCCAAATCGCCCAACGTAGAACTGCTCTTGGTGGAAATCAGAGCAATCTTCGCACCTTGCTCCTTGGCTTTCTTGGTAAAGGCCAGCATGGTTTCGGTCTCGCCGGAACCCGAGATGACGATGAACAAATCGCCTTCACGGATGCTGGGAGTCACGATTTCGCCGACGACGAATACTTCGTATCCGCCGTGCATCAAACGCATCGCGAAGAATCTCGCAACGAGACCCGAACGACCGGCTCCGGCCACGAAGATGCGCTTGGCCCCATCGAGTATCTGGGTCAGCTGCGCGTCGTAGGTGTCGGGGGTCGCGGCGAGTATGCCGGAAATCTTATCGAAGATAAGCTTCTGGTGCATTTGACCTTACCTTACAGGGCGTCAACCAGACCGCGGATTTCCTTGGCAGCGGCGGCAGGAGAAGCCGCACCGTAGATGGCTGCGCCGACTACGACGATGCCTGCACCGGCGCGAGCAACCTGCTGAACGGTAGACTGGTTGATACCGCCGGCTACCGACACGGTTGCACCCAGGTTCAGGTTCAGGATGCCTTGCAGGTCGGCGAACGGGGTGTGGCCGGCAGCCTGTGCGTCCAGACCGGTGTGTACGCCCAGGATGTGAGCGCCGGCAGCAACGCCTTCGCGAGCCAGGGCAGCCTTGTCCGGAACGTTGATCAGGTCGATCTGAGTCTGCTTGCCGTAAGCATTGGCAGCTTCGATCACACCCTTGATGGTGGCGATACCGGCGACGCCCAGCACGGTGACGATGTCTGCGCCAGCGTTATAGAACGGCTTGGCTTCGTACAGACCGGCATCCATGGTCTTCAGGTCGACCAGGACCTTATTGCGCGGGTGAGCGGCCTTCAGAGCCTTGACCAGGCCGATGCCATTGAACTTGATGGACGGGGTACCGATTTCGAGAATGTCGACATAAGGAGCCACGGAAGCGGCCAGTTTCAGGGTCTGTTCGAAATCCAGGGTGTCCAAAGCGACTTGAATTAGGGGCTTAGCCATGATGCGTCCTCCGAAAGGTTATTCAGTAATTACGAGGTGCGATGCATTGTTGTTATGCTTCGGCGCGCGAATGTACGGTACAAGCAGGCCCGATGTCAACGCCGGAGAAACACTCTATGAGCGGCAGAGCGACCTTTTGTTCGCCCGCTTCACTCAGTGGGCTTCGCCCCAATTATCGCCCGTTCCGACCTCGACGATCAGGGGCACCGCCAGGTCGGCCGCGGCCTCCATCCGCTGTCTTATCGCGGCGGCGCCCTCCTGCAGATAGTCCTCCCGGACTTCGAACACCAGTTCATCGTGCACCTGCATGATCATCCGGACCGGTGGATGCTCCGATTCTATCCAGCGGTCGACGGAAATCATCGCCCGCTTGATGATGTCCGCCGCCGTCCCCTGCATGGGCGCGTTGATGGCGGTGCGCTCGGCATATTGCCGGCGCTGGCCGTTCTTGGCGTTGATGTCCGGCACGTAGAGCCTGCGGCCGAACAGGGTTTCCACGTAGCCGCGCTGGCGTGCCGTTTCCCGGCTGTGGTCCATGTAGGCCTGGACACCCGGATAACGCCGGAAATACAGATCTATATAGAGTTGCGCCCGCTCTCGCCCCACACCCAGTTGCTTGGCGAGTCCGAAGGCGGACATGCCGTAGATCAGCCCGAAGTTGATGGCCTTGGCGGCACGGCGCTGATCGGCCGTGACGTTTTCCGGCGCGGTCTCAAACACTTCCGCGGCAGTCGCTCGATGGATATCTTCGCCCTGGGCGAAAGCCTGAAGCAGGCTCTGGTCGCCGGACAGATGAGCCATGATGCGCAGTTCGATCTGCGAGTAGTCGGCGGCCAGCAGCTTATAGCCCGGCGGCGCGATGAAAGCCTGGCGGATCTTGCGGCCCTCGTCGCTCCTCACCGGGATGTTCTGCAGATTGGGATCGGATGAAGACAAGCGCCCGGTGGCCGCCACCGCCTGGTGATAAGAGGTATGCACCCGGCCGGTCCTGGGATTGAGCTGCTCGGGCAGGCGGTCGCAATAAGTGGACCTGAGCTTGGAGATGGCCCGGTGCTCCAGGATCAAACGGGGCAGGTCGTAGATTTCCGCCAGTTCCTGCAACACCGACTCATCCGTCGAAGGCTGGCCCTTGGGCGTCTTCTTCACCACCGGCAGATTCATCTTGTCGTACAAAATGGTCTGGATCTGCTTGGGCGAACCCAGGTTGAAAGGCTGGCCGGCTTCGTCGTGGGCGGCCTTCTCGAGCTCGCGCATGCGCGCGGCCAACAAGTCACTCTGCTCGGCCAGCTTGAACACGTCGACCAGTACGCCGGTGCGCTCCATGCGCGAGAGCACGGGCACCAGGGGTATTTCGACCTCCTCGTACAAAGCCTTCAAGCTGGGCTCGGCTTCCAGCAAAGGCCAGAGATGCTGGTGCAGACGCAGGGTGATGTCGGCATCCTCGGCGGCATAGGCCGTGGCCGCTTCGATGTCCACCTGGGCGAACGGTATCTGCTTGGCGCCCTTGCCGGCCACGTCTTCGTAATGAATGGTCTGCTCCTTGAGATAATGAGCCGCCAGCGAATCCATGTCATGTCGCGTCGCGGTGCTGTCCAGCACATAGGACTCCAGCATGGTGTCGTGGCGTATACCGCGCAGTTCGATGCCGTGGTTGGCCAGCACGTTGGCGTCGTATTTCAGATGCTGGCCCAGCTTGGCGCGCTCGGGGTCTTCCAGTAGCGGCCTGAGCTTTTCCAGCACCGCCTCGCGGTTCAATTGGTCCGGCACGCCGGGGTAGTCGTGCTTCAGGGGGACATAGGCCGCCTCGCCCGGCTCAATGGCGAATGAGAGTCCGACGATCTCCGCGCGGGAATAATCGAGCGCCGTGGTTTCGGTATCGAAGGCGAAGAGCTCGGCATTCTCCAGACGCGCCAGCCAGCGGCGCAGATCCGCTTCCGTAGCCACGGTCTCGTAGCGTCGTTCGGTGGCCTTGGGCGGGTCGGAGGCCACCGCGGCCGCGGGCGCTGGCGCGCCGCCCGTGCCTTCGAGCTGCTTGAGCCAGGAATTGAACTCCAGGCGTTGCAGCAGTTCCTTCAGGCGCGCCGGGTCAGGAGTCGCCACGACCAGCTGGTCGGGCGCCACATCCAGCTCCACGTCGCATTTGATGGTCGCCAGTTCGCGCGACAAGGGTATGCTAGCCAGGCTCGCCCGCAGACTCTCGCCTATCTTGCCGCCGACCTCGTCCGCCCGCGCCATCAGCTCGTCCAGGCTGCCGAAGTCGGCAAGCCATTTCGCCGCGGTCTTGGGGCCGCATTTGGGCACACCGGGGATGTTGTCCGCCGTGTCGCCGACCAGGGCCAGATAGTCGACGATGCGCTCCGGCGGCACGCCGAATTTCTCGTTCACCCTGGCAATGTCCATGCGCGTGTTGTTCATAGTGTTTTCCAGCACCACGCGCTCGTTCACCAACTGCGCCATGTCCTTGTCGCCGGTGGAGATCACTACGCTGAAGCCTTGCTCCAGCGCGCGATGGGTCAGGGTACCGATCACGTCGTCCGCTTCCACGCCGCTTTCCATCAACAACGGGAAGCCCATGGTCCTGACCAGTTCGTGCAGCGGCGCGATCTGCGCGCGCAGATCGTCCGGCATGGGCGGGCGGTGTGCCTTGTAGTGCTCGTAGGCCTCGTCGCGGAAGGTCTTGCCCGGCGCATCGAACACCACGGCTACGTGCGCTTGCGGATATTCCGACAGCAGGCGTCGCAGCATGTTGGCCACGCCGACGACCGCCCCCACCGGCTCGCCGCGCGAATTGGTCAAAGGCGGCAAGGCGTGGAAGGCCCGATAGAGAAAGGACGAGCCGTCGACGAGAACCAGGGTTTTATCCGGGGAGGTAGACATGGTGTTCCGGGAATGAAAGTCGGGAAAGAGCCCGGGCGCTTGCTTGCCCGCGGCTTGCGTAAAGTGTGAAAATACCGGCCCCGCGCGGCACTATCAAGGCCCGGCGGATCAGGCCGACAGCCGAAACGGCCGACGACGAACCGTATCAGACCCCTAGCGAGCATGAACCGATGAACGATTTTTGGATTGCCCCTTCCATCCTGTCCGCCGACTTCGCCCGCCTCGGCGAGGAAGTTCAGAACGTCTTGAAGGCCGGCGCGGACATCGTGCATTTCGACGTGATGGACAACCATTACGTGCCCAACCTGACCATAGGCCCGCTGGTCTGCGAAGCCTTGCGCAAGCACGGCGTCACCGCGCCCATCGACGTGCACCTGATGGTCAAGCCGGTGGACCGCATCATCCCGGACTTCGTCAAGGCCGGCGCAAGCATCATCACCTTCCACCCGGAAGCCAGCGAACACGTCGACCGTAGCCTGCAGTTGATCAAGGACAGCGGCGTGCAGGCCGGCTTGGTGTTCAACCCGGCCACCCCGCTGCACTACCTGGACCACGTGCTGGACAAGCTGGACATCATCCTGCTGATGTCGGTCAACCCCGGCTTCGGCGGGCAGAAGTTCATCCCTTACGTGCTCGACAAGGCGCGTGAAGTCAGCAAGCGCATCAAGGCGTCCGGCCGCAACATCCGCCTGGAAATCGACGGCGGCGTCGGTCCTGCCAATATCCGTGAAGTCGCCGAAGCCGGCGTCGACACCTTCGTGGCCGGCTCGGCGGTATTCGGCGCCGGCAAGGACAGCGATCCCAACCGCTACGACTCCATCATCAAGTCGCTGCGCGACGAACTGGCCCAGGCCAAGCGCTAAGACAGATGACGCTCGTCCGCCCCGAACTGATCGTCTTCGATCTCGACGGCACCCTGGTCGACAGCGCGCCCGATCTGGCCTACAGCCTGGATACGCTGCTGGCCGAACTGGGGCGGGCGCCGGCCGGCGTGGAGCGGGTGCGCGGCTGGATAGGCAACGGCGTCGCCATGCTGGTGAAGCGCGGCCTGACCTTCGAGATGTGGCCGGAAGGCGAACCCGAAGGCTTCGCCGAGGCCTTGCCGCGTTTCATGGCCATCTACGCGGACAATCTGTGCGAGCGCAGCAAACTTTATCCGGGCGTGCTGGAGGGGATCCGGGCGCTGAAAGCCGAAGGCTACAAGCTGGCCTGCCTCACCAACAAGCACTCAGACTTCACCGAGCCACTGCTGGAAAAGCTGGGCGTCGCGCAGGAGCTGGATTACATCGGCTGTGGCAATCAGTTCGAGAAGCACAAACCGCACCCGGAACCCTTGCTCAAGACCGCCGAGCGTTTCGGCGTGCGGCCTGAGCATTGTTTGATGGTGGGCGACTCGGAAAACGATGTCGAAGCCGCGCGCGCCGCGGGTTACGCCATCGTCTGCCTACCTTACGGCTACCGGCGCTGCGCGGACGCGCAAGACCTCAAAGCCGACGCGCTGATCGACTCGATCGCCGACCTGCCGGGCCTCCTCGTCAAGCAGGCGGCATGATGGACATGACCACTCTAAGGGAACGATGGCGTCTTCAGAACCTGTAGCTTGGGTTAGGCCGTAACCCGACGAACGGCCTCCTCGTTGGGTTAAGCGTACGCTGAACCCACCCCGCACAGACTTTAGACTTTGAAGACCATGACTCCCGAACAATTCCACCATTACGCCGAACTCGGCTACAACCGCATCCCGGTCGCCCGCCAGGTGCTGGCCGACCTGGACACCCCGCTATCCGCCTACCTCAAGCTGGCCGACGGGCCCTATTCCTACCTGTTCGAGTCGGTACACGGCGGCGAGCAATGGGGGCGTTACTCCATCATCGGTTTGCCCTGCCGCACCGTGCTCAAGGTGCGCGGCCAGGCGATTTCGATCGAGCGTGACGGCCAGCCGGCCGAAACCCTGGCGGTCGATAATCCCCTGAGCTGGATCGAAAACTATTCGGCCGGCTTCAAGGCCCCGGAAATCCCCGGCCTGCCGCGCTTCACCGGCGGCCTGGTCGGCTATTTCGGCTACGAGACCATGGCTTACATCGAGCCGCGCCTGAAGACCGAAAAGCCCGACCCCATCGGCGCGCCCGACATCCTGCTGATGGTGTCGGAAGATGTGCTGGTGTTCGACAATCTGAGCGGCAAACTGCTGATCGTCACCCACGCCGACCCGGCCGAGGCCGAGGCGCTGACCAAGGCGGAAGCCAAGCTGGACGGCCTGGTGCATAAGCTACGCGAACAGGCCTTGCCGATACGGCCGCAGCGTCCTGCCAAGCAGGTGGACGAAACCGACTTCGTCTCCGGCTTCACCCAGGAAGGCTATGAAAACGCCGTGCGCCGGATCAAGCAGTACATCGTCGAGGGCGACACCATGCAGGTGGTGTTGTCGCAGCGGCTTTCCATTCCTTATTCGGCCTCGCCGCTGGACTTATACCGGGCGCTGCGTTGCCTGAATCCCTCGCCCTACATGTTCAACCTGAATCTGGGTGACTTCCACGTCGTCGGTTCCTCACCGGAGATCCTGGTGCGTCTGGAAGACGAGACGGTCACCGTGCGCCCCATCGCCGGCACCCGCAAGCGCGGCAGGACGCAGGAAGAAGACCTCGCACTGGAAGAGGAACTGCTGGCCGACCCCAAGGAGATCGCCGAGCACCTCATGCTGATCGACCTGGGCCGCAACGATGCCGGCCGGGTGGCGCAAACCGGCTCGGTCAGGGTGACCGATAAGATGATCGTCGAGCGTTATTCCCACGTCATGCACATCGTCTCCAACGTCACCGGCAAGCTGAAGGAGGGCCTGAACGCCTTCGACGTGCTGGCCGCCACCTTCCCGGCCGGCACCGTGAGCGGGGCGCCCAAGATCCGGGCCATGGAGATCATCGGCGAACTGGAACCGGTCAAGCGCGGCGTGTATTCCGGCGCGGTCGGCTACATCGGCTGGTCCGGCAACCTGGACACCGCCATCGCCATCCGCACCGCCGTCATCAAGGACGGCACCCTGCACATCCAGGCCGGGGCGGGCATCGTCCACGATTCCATTCCGCTGAACGAATGGGAAGAAACCATGAACAAGGGCCGCGCGGTGTTCCGCGCCGTGGCTTTGGCCGAGGCCGGCCTGGAAAAAGGGGAGTCCCTATGAGCGCCCGCGTGCTGATGATCGACAATTACGATTCCTTCACCTACAACCTGGTGCAATACCTGGCCGAACTGGGCGCCGAGGTCGAGGTGGTGCGCAACGACCAGATCGCCGTCGAGGAGATCGAGAAGATCAATCCGGACAAGATCGTCATCTCGCCCGGTCCCTGCACACCCAAGGAAGCGGGCATTTCGGTGGAAACCATACATCGCTATGCCGGGCGTTATCCCATACTGGGGGTCTGCCTGGGACATCAGAGCATAGGCCATGCCTTCGGCGGGCACGTCATCCACGCCAAGTCCATCATGCACGGCAAGACTTCGCTGGTGCGACACAAGGACCAGGGCGTGTTCGCGGGACTCAAGAACCCGCTGCAAGTCACCCGCTACCATTCGCTGGTGATCGAACACGCCACGCTGCCCGATTGTCTGGAAATCACCGCCTGGACCGAAGACGAAAACGGCGGCTTCGATGAGATCATGGGCGTGCGCCACAAGACCCTGGCCGTCGAGGGCGTGCAATTCCACCCCGAGTCCATCATGACCGAACAGGGACACGAGTTGTTGAGGAATTTCCTCGTCGCCTAATGTAGGTCGGGTTAGCGGCGTCATCGCGTAACCCGGCCTATCCCGCATGTCGCCGGGTTACGCCCTCGCAGGCTGACCCGACCCACGAAAAAACCCGAAACCCAGCCCCATGAACCTCCCCGCCGCCCTCAACCATCTGCTCAACGGCCAGGATCTCGAGCCCGTGCAGATGAAAGCCTTGATGCTCGGTATCATGAGCGGCAAAGCCACGCCGGCGCAGATCGGCGCATTCCTGATCGCACTGCGCGCCAAGGGCGAGACGGTGGACGAGGTCGCCGCCGCCGCCGAGGTGCTGCGCGAGCTTTCGACCAAGGTGCATGTCAACGGCGAACACGTCATCGACACCTGCGGTACCGGCGGCGACGGCGCCCATACCTTCAACATCTCCACCGCCGCCGCCTTCGTGGTGGCGGCCGCCGGCGGCAAGGTGGCCAAGCACGGCGGTCGCTCGGTTTCCAGCAGCACCGGCAGCGCGGACGTGCTGGAAGCGGCCGGCGTCAATCTGGATCTGACACCCGAACAGGTCGGGCAGTGCATCGATAAGATCGGCATCGGCTTCCTGTTCGCCCAACGCCACCATGGCGCGATGAAACACGCCGTCGGTCCCCGCAGGGAACTAGGCGTGCGCACCCTGTTCAACCTGCTCGGCCCGCTCACCAACCCGGCCGGCGCGCCCAACCAACTGCTCGGCGTGTTTGCACGCTTATGGGTGGAGCCCATGGCCCGCGTGCTGCAAAAGCTCGGCAGCAAACATGTGCTGGTCGTCCACGCGGAAGACGGACTCGACGAGATCAGCATCGCCTCGCCTACCTACGTGGCCGAACTGAAAAACGGCAAGGTCGAGACCTACACCCTCACACCCGAGCAGTTCGGCGTCGCCCGCACGCCGCTGGCTGCGCTGGCAGTGGACAGTGCAGCCGCCAGCCTGGCCATGCTGCGCGGCGTCCTCGACGGCAAGCCGGGACCGGCGCATGATATCGTGGCACTGAATGCGGGGGCGGCGATATACGCGGCGGACCTGGCGGGTGATCTCGCAGCGGGCGTGCTGCGCGCCCAAGAGGTAATCGCCGACGGCTCGGCCCGGCGCAAGCTGGATGAACTGATCGCGGTAAGCCAGTCCTTCACGTGATCGCATCACGACTCAAACTGCCGACGGCCGGTTAGGGAGCGAAGTGGATCTACACATCGACCCGATTAAAGCCAGGATCATGATCGGCAAAATGGTTCTTGTCGGCATCACCCGCCGCGACCGCTCCGACAACGTACTGGGCCTGGAGCAGTACTTCGGAATCGTCCTGCGGGTCAATTTGGATGAAGGCTTGGTGATATCCCGCGGAGACACGGGTGAAGAAATGTCTTTGCCTCCCATGCTGGAACGGTACGAGGAAGCCGAAAAAGGCGAGTACCAGCTTAAAACCACCGGCTTCGTGGTCAAGGACCCGGATTACCTGGCCACATGGACCGTCTACCCTCCGGTGAACCATTGAAAGCACGGCAGCATCCTGGCCCGGCACGCGGCCGGTGTTGTTTCGGCCCCCCTTCGAGGTTCTCGCCGTTGCGCCGCTTTGCGAGGCCCTCGGTTGCCATGAAAGTCGCGAAGCGAACACTTTGGTCTCCCTCTCCCACTGGGAGAGGGCAGGGGTGAGGGAAACAGCTTATGGCGCGAGCGCCATAAGCTGTTAATGGCATACCGATGAGCTGGCAACACTACATACCGGAAGACATTACCGCGCTTTACGAAGTGCACGATTACAAGCACGCCGCGGCCATACTCAAATACGAATTTCCCGTGGAATTCCAGGAAATCTGCTGCGCCTTGCGCGCCTTCCGGCTGAGCGAACAAAACGTGCGCGATCCGGGCGGCAGCGAAAGTGCGATCCCCAAGCGCTTCTCGGATATCCTCCGCCCCATGGGATGGCGCGAACAAAAACTGAACGCCAAGGTGATCGTGGACGGCCACGAGTTCGCCCACGACAGCCATAACGTGGATTACCTGAAAGGGCGGGTCGCGTTCGATCTGGAGTGGAACAGCAAGGATCAGACCTACGACCGCGACCTCTACGCCTTCCGGGCGTTTTTCGACTACGACAAGATCAGCGTCGGCGTCCTCGCGACGCGCAGCAACGATCTCGACCCCTGGTTCAAGGAACTGGGGATATACGGTAAATACGGTGCCAGCACCACCCAGATGGGCAAGCTCCTGCCCCGGCTGGACGCCGGGCGCAACGGCGGCTGTCCGGTGCTGGTGTTCGGCATCACGACGCAGTTGATCGAACAGGCACAGGCTTCATGTCCATAGAAACGCTCTCCGCCGCGGACGACTTCCTTCAGTTCGCCCAGGGGCGGAAATTTTCCACCGTGCTGGCGGATCCGCCCTGGCAGTTCCAGAACCGCACCGGCAAGATGGCGCCGGAACACAAGCGGCTGTCCCGTTATCCGACCCTGACCTTACAGGAGATCAAGGACATCCCGGTGGAAGCCGCCGTCAAGGACACCGCCCATCTTTATCTCTGGGTGCCGAACGCCTTGCTGGCCGAGGGCCTGGCGGTGATGGAATGCTGGGGTTTCACCTACAAGACCAATCTGATCTGGTACAAGGTGCGCAAAGACGGCGGACCAGACCGGCGCGGCGTCGGGTTTTATTTCCGCAACGTCACGGAGATGATACTTTTCGGCGTCCGTGGCAAGAACGCGCGTACCCTGCAGCCGGGTCGCAGCCAGGAAAACATCATCGCCACCCAGAAGCGCGAGCACAGCCGCAAGCCCGACGAGCAATACGCTCTGATCGAATCTTGCAGTCCCGGCCCTTACCTGGAGATGTTCGCCCGCGGCAACCGGCCGAACTGGCAGTGCTGGGGCAATCAGGCCGAAGATTACGCGCCGGATTGGGATACCTATGCCAACCATTCCCAGTCGAACATCGTGTCCATTAATGATCGGCGCAAGCGCAGTTAAGCCCACGGTTGCATGCCGTTAGCGGCGAACTTGTCGAATACGGGGTTCGGCGCGATCGCTCCGAATAGCGCCCGCAAGTACCCCGGCCCCGGTTGCCCCCACCGCAAACAACACCTAAAACAGACCCATCATGACCGATACGCCCGACATCCTGAAGAAAATCATCGCCCGCAAGCACGAGGAAATCGCCGAGCGCAAGGCACGGGTTCCGGTTGAATTCCTCCGCGAACTCGCGGCTGGCGACTGGCCGCGCGGCTTCGTCTCCGCGATCAAGTCCAAGATCGCCAAGGGCCAGCCGGCGGTGATCGCCGAAATCAAGAAGGCCTCGCCCAGCAAGGGTGTGCTGCGCGAGGATTTCCGCCCGGCCGAGATCGCCTGGAGCTATGCCTCCGCCGGCGCGGCCTGCTTGTCGGTGCTGACCGACCGCGACTTCTTCCAGGGTGCCGAGGTTTATCTGGAAATGGCCCGCTCGGCGTCCGCCCTGCCGGTGATCCGCAAGGATTTCATCATCGACCCCTACCAGGTGGTCGAGGCGCGCGCCATCAAGGCCGACTGCATCCTGTTGATCGCCGCCGCCCTGGACGACGCCCGTCTGGCCGAACTCGCCGCCCTGACCAAGGAACTGGGCATGGACGTGCTGGTGGAAGTGCACGACGCCGACGAACTGGAGCGCGCGCTCAAGCTGGACCTGCCGCTGATCGGCATCAACAACCGCAATCTGCGCAGCTTCGAGGTGTCGCTGAACACCACGCTGGACCTGCTGCCGCGCATCCCGGAAGACCGCATCGTCGTCACCGAAAGCGGCATCCTGGCACCTGCAGACGTCGCCCTGATGCGCGAGCACAAGGTCAACGCCTTCCTGGTCGGCGAAGCCTTCATGCGGGCCGACGATCCGGGCGCGGCATTGAAAGCGCTGTTCTTCGCCTGAGCGGTTCAACTGAATCCCCTCAAAACTTTAATCCTCCCCCGAACGAACCGCCATTGAGTTAGGCCCCTCTCCCTGTGGGAGAGGGGTTGGGGTGAGGGCCAAGCGCGTACGCTGCTTACGGTGACCATGTTGGGACACCCACACGCTTAGCCCTCACCCTAGCCCTCTCCCAAAGGGAGAGGGAAGCAAGAGCCTGACTCAATGCTTGGCTCCAGGAGGAAGCGTACGCCGGACTCTTTACATGAAATACCGCGATCTGCGCGACTTTATCGGCCAACTCGAAGCCCGCGGCGAGCTGAAACGCATCGCCTATCCGGCCGATCCCAGGCTGGAGATCACCGAGATCTGCGACCGCACCCTGCGGGCGGGCGGGCCGGCCTTGCTATTCGAGAATCCCAAGGGCTACGACGTCCCGCTGCTGGGCAATCTGTTCGGCACTCCGGAACGCGTGGCCTTGGGGATGGGCGAAACCTCGGTGGAAGCCTTGCGCGAGGTCGGCAAACTGCTGGCCTTCCTCAAGGAGCCCGACCCGCCCAAGGGCATGAAGGACGCCTTCGACAAGCTGCCCATCTTCAAGCAGGTGCTGAACATGGCGCCCAAGGAGGTCAAGCACGCGCCCTGCCAGGAAATCCTGCGCTTGGGCGAGGACATCGACCTCGGCCGCTACCCGGTGCAGACCTGCTGGCCGGGCGATGCCGGCCCGCTGATCACCTGGGCCCTGGTCATCACCCGCGGGCCTTACAAGGAACGGCAGAATCTCGGCATCTACCGCTGCCAGGTCATAGGCAAGAACAAGGTCATCATGCGCTGGCTGGCGCACCGCGGCGGCGCGCTGGACTACCGCGACTGGCAGGCCGCGCATCCGGGCCAGCCTTTCCCGGTAGCCGTGGCGCTGGGCGCGGACCCGGCCACCATACTCGGCGCCGTCACGCCGGTGCCGGACTCCTTGTCGGAATACGCCTTCGCCGGCCTGTTGCGCGGTTCCAAGACCGAGGTGGTGAAGTGCCGGCTGAGCGACCTGCAGGCCCCGGCCAGCGCGGAGATCGTGCTGGAAGGCTTTCTCTATCCCGGTGAAACCGCACCGGAAGGTCCGTTCGGCGACCACACCGGCTATTACAACGAGGTGGAGGAGTTCCCCGTCTTCACCATCGAGTGCATCACCCAGCGGGAAAATCCGATCTACCACAGCACCTACACCGGTCGGCCGCCGGACGAGCCGGCCATCCTGGGCGTGGCGCTGAACGAGGTGTTCGTACCCCTGCTGCAAAAGCAGTTCCCGGAAATCGTCGATTTCTACCTGCCGCCGGAAGGCTGCTCTTATCGCATGGCGGTGGTGAGCATGAAGAAGCAATACCCTGGTCACGCCAAGCGGGTGATGTTCGGCATCTGGAGTTTCCTGCGTCAGTTCATGTACACCAAGTTCATCATCGTCTGCGACGACGATGTGAACGTGCGCGACTGGAAGGACGTGATGTGGGCCATCACCACCCGCATGGACCCGGCGCGCGACACCACGCTGATCGAGAACACGCCGATCGATTACCTGGACTTCGCTTCGCCGGTCTCGGGCCTGGGCTCCAAGATGGGCCTGGACGCGACCAACAAATGGCCGGGTGAGACGACCCGCGAGTGGGGCAGCCCGATCAGCATGAGCGCCGAGGTCAAGGCCAAGATCGACGGCATCTGGGCCGAGTTGGGGATAATTTGACCCTTGCAGGCGGCCGGGTGCCCGGGGTTCGGGCAAATACCCGGCTGTGACAGGGCTCGCCCCCTCTGGCGAGGTTGCGCCGGCAAGCCGGCGGCGGCGTACCGTCAATTGAAAGCCGCGCCATATGGGGTTCTAATGTTTGAACCGCACGGACAACCCCACCCCGTCATTTAGGATGAAACCACCGTGAGCAAAATTACCCGCCACCTGCGCTCCCGCGGAATGGAAACCCTATCGGTCGGCATGCTGCTGGCCTGCTCCTCCGGCCCGGCATTTTCTGAGACCCTATCCTCCGACGTGTCGTGGTCCGTCATTGGGCGGAATATCACCATTTCCAATCCTGCATTCACGGCAGCGGGCGACGGGACTTTTGCAGGCAATGCCGCGACCGTAAGCTCCGGCTCCAGCATTACCCTGACGGGCGCATATTCCATACAGGAAGGGGACACTTCTTATTGCCCATTCTGCGTCATCCAACTTTACACGGCATGGATTTCGCCCGCACCGGCCAACTCGCAAGGATTCTACTCGGGAGAAATCTTCCCTGGATTTGGCTCTTTATCCGGCGTCCTTCCGGCATGGACATCGGATGCGCCAAAAACTCCCGGGACCTACTACATCGGTCTGGCATCCACGCTAGATTTTTTCTATCACCCCAATATGGCCGGCGCCGCCGGAGCGGACGCACAAGGGATACCCGGCGCCGCGCCCTACCAGGTCACCGTGATCCCCATCGCGCTGGCCCCGAATCCCTCGCCCAATACCTTGAGCACGAACCCCGGATACTATTACTCCACGTCGGAGACATATATCAATGGCGGCACTCTGACCAACAACGGCGCGACGATACAGAATCCCGGCACATTCATTAACCAGGGGACCGTCGCGCAACAAGGCGAATGGGAAAACTCCGGAAGCATCATTAACTCGGGCCAATTCGATCTGCCCGGAAATGGCCACATTACCGGCACGGGGACTTATACCCAAACGTCTGGACTAACCAACTTGTCCGGCTCATTGCAAGCCAGCCAGGTCGACATCCAGGGAGGAACATTCAATCTGTCCGGCGGCAGTGTGCAGGCCAGCACGTTTGTCAACCAGGGCGTGCTGAACTATTCCGCAGGAAGCCTCCAGGCAAGCCTTGCCAACCGAGGCACGGTGAACGTGCAAGGCGAATGGGATAATTCCGGAAGCATCATTAACTCGGGCCAATTCGATCTGACTGGAAATGGCCGCCTTACCGGTACGGGGACTTATACCCAAACGGCTGGACTAACCAACTTGTCCAGCTCATTGCAAGCCAGCCAGGTCGACATCCAGGGAGGAACATTCAACCTGTCCGGCGGCAGCGTGCAGACCAGCACGTTTGTCAACCAAGGCGTGCTGAACTATTCCGCAGGAAGCTTCCAGGCAAGCTTGCTGAACCGGGGGGTCGTGAATGTGAGCGGCGTCGGCGCCCATGTCGTCGGCGGCGATGTGCTGAACCGCGGCACCTTCAACGTCACCGAAACCACGGTGAGCTTCGGCGGCACCTTCACCAACGAAGGGGCCTACATCAGCGATCCTTCGCTCAACCAGTTCCAGAATCTGAGCGTCGGCGCCGAAGGCTATCTGGTGGGGGGAGAAGGCGACGTCTTCGTCGTAAGCGGCGACTTCCAAAACGGTTCCACGCAAAGCAGCCTGTGGGAGACCAGCGCATCGACCCTGGTCTTCGCCGGCGGCTCGGGGCAACACGTCATGGGCTTGGCCGGTGAAGACCGGGGCGCGCAGGCCTCGGCCTTTCTCAACAATTTTTCCTGGGGCACGCTGGCTTTGGCCAGCGGCGATCGGCTTAATCTGACCGATGGGAATACGACCCCGGGCGCCGCCCTGTACGCCCGCCGCATCGTGCTGCCCGGCGGCACCGCCCAACTCGCCAGCGTATTCAGCGATTACAACGTTTATTTCGATCCCAGTCTGACGGAAAACCAATACCTGCTCGGGGCGAGCCTGGGCGGGGGCAAAGGCCGCTTGCTGCCCTGGAGCTTCGTCCCCGGCCTGACCGATACGGGCGGCACGGATGCCTTGACGGAAAACGAACAGACCTTCGCCGCGGCGGTGGACGAGTCGTGCACCGCGGCCACCGGGCAACTCGCCGAGCGCTGCCTGGAACTCCAGGCCCTGGACAATGACGGTAAGAACCAGGCGGTACAAAGCCTGACGCCGGACCAGACGCCCACCCAGACCAACCTCGGCATCAAGTTCAACAATACCCGCATGGATGCGCCGCTGGCCCGCCTGGCCTCCTTGCGCGTGGGCGGGGTCGGCCCGCTGGCGCTGAACTTCAACGGCTATGCGGTATCCCTGGGCGCGACCGGCGGAGCCGCGGGCGACGAGCCGTTCCGCGACAGTCCGCTGGGCGTGTTCATCCAGGGCAAGATGAGCCTGGGCGACAAGGACGAGGATGCCACGGCGCGCGGCTTCCATTACGAGACCCGCAATGTGACCGTGGGTGCGGATTACCGGTTCAACGACAATCTCGTGGCCGGCGTGGCCTTGAGCTACGCCAATACCAACACCGTGTTCGCGAAGGGATCGGGCGAGATGAACCAGGACAGCGTGCTGGGCGGCCTTTACGGTAGCCTGTATCTGCCGCAGGACTACTACGTGGACTGGCTGGTCAATTACGGTGGCCTGGATTACACCCTCACGCGCCAGCTGGCCTACTCGGGATTCAGCGGCAAGGCCCGCAGCACGCCGGGCGGCGACCAGTTCGGCGTGTCCGTGAGCGGCGGGCGGGATTTCGCCTGGAAGGAATGGCTGGCCAGCCCCATCCTGCGCTTCGAATACTCTCAGTTGAACGTCGATGCCTATCGTGAAAAAGGCGGCGGCGGCCTGGGGCTGAACGCGGACAAACAGTCGGACGACTCCCTGGTATCCGACCTGGGCGCGCAGATCGGCCACAACCTCAGCCTGCCCTGGGGCGTGGTGACGCCCGCGCTACGGGTGGAATGGGAGCATCAGTACCTGAACGACAATCGCAGCATCCACATGCGCCTGAACGACGCCTCGGCGGGCCTGGGGGCGTTCACGGTCAACACCGGTAAACCGGACCGCGATTACCTGAACCTGGGCGGCTCGGTCGCCGCTGTGCTGCCCAACGGCGGTTCGGCCTTCCTGCGCTACGAGACCCGCCTGGGCCAGAGCAGCATCAGCAACCACATCGTCGAACTCGGCCTGCGACTGAATTTCTAACCGCCTAGCCCGGGACACCTTATAGCCAGCGGTTGTTTTGTTCCCCGTTTTGGCTTATCTAGGAGCGGCAGTCCCGGCGTTTTGCCCTGCCGCGTAGTGGAAGCTCCGACCGAATCGCGAAATTTGCTCGGAACGCACCCGAAGCATCGACTTCCTTTCCAAGGAACATGCCTAAGGAAGCATAGGGCAGGCTGTCGTCCGCTACCGATTGCCACTATGGAGTCATTCATGATTTTCGGAATTCCGCGCCCAGCCACCCCGTCAAAGGCGGCCAGATCATCACGCACCGCCGGAACGGTTGTCGACACAGGCCGTGGCCACGGCTCCCATGCCCGACGCACCGTGGTTTCGGCAGCGGTTTCGGTTCTGCTCTGCGGTCCCGCCGACGCCGCCGTGATAGAAATCACCCAAGGCGGCGGTTTGGGTGCGGAGCAACTCGTTTCAGCCATCTTCCAGGCCAACCAAACGGCCGGCACCGACACCATCAATTTCGCGCCGGGCATAGCCCCTATCCTTCTGACCGTGAACCTGCCGACACTCACCGACAGCGTGACGATCAACGGCGCCAACGTCACCATCGATGGGCAGAATCAACACAGCGTGTTCTTCGTCGGCAACGGCGATACCGCGATTTCCGTCACCATCAACAATCTCACCGTGGTCAACGGCAAGGCCGTTGGCGGCAACGGACAGAATGCCGATGGCCTCGGCTGGGGCGGCGGCGGCGGCGGCGGACTGGGAGCCGGTGGTGGACTGTACGTCAACCAGAATGCCGCCGTGACGATTTCCAACGTGCAGTTCTCGGGCAACAGCGCGCAGGGCGGCAACGGCGGCGTTGGCGGCAGTGGCAACAGCGGTGGCGACGGCGGTAACGGCGGCGGCAACGCCGGCGGCTTCGGCGGCGGCGTCGAAGTCATCGATGGCGGCGCAGGCGGCCTCGGCGGCGGCGGCGGCGGGGGCGGCGGCGCCATCTTCTCTTCCTTCGCCATCGGCGGCAATGGGGGCAACGGCGGTTTCGGCGGTGGGGGCGGCGGCGGGGGCGGCGGCCAGTTGTGCGGTCCGAGCGGCGGGCCATGTGCGGGAGGCATAGGCGGCCAGGGAGGTTTCGGCGCAGGGAACGGCTCCGGCGACTCGAGCTTTACCAGCGGCAACGGCGGCGGCGGTGCGGGACTGGGTGGAGCGATCTTCGTCCGGGAGGGCGGTTCGCTCAACGTAACCGGAAACTTAAGCGAAACGGGCGGTTCCGTGACGGCCGGGCAAGGTGTAGCTTCGCCCCTCGCCAGCGGCAACGGCAGCGCTTACGGCAGCGGCCTGTTTCTGCAGGGCAACGGAACGCTCACCTTCAGTCCGTCCAGCGGCGAGACCCAAACGATCAACGGGGTGATCGCCGATCAAACCGGTAGCGGAGGTACCGGCGCGAATGCCGGTTCCTGGTCTATCAGCAAACAAGGCGCCGGCCTGCTGACCCTGAACGCCAGCAACACCTACACCGGCGGCACGGCCATCAACGCCGGCGTGCTGCAGATCGCCAGCCTGAGCAACCTGGGCAGCGGCGGCGTTTCGTTCGACGGCGGCAGCTTGCGCCTGGTCAGCGCGCTGACCATCGACCGAACCCTCAGCCTGAATACCGGCGGCGGAACCCTGGACACCAACGGCCTCGACGCGACCGTGAGTTCGGCCATCGGTGGCAGCGGCGGGCTCACCAAAGCCGGCGCCGGGACACTGACCCTCAGCGCCGCCAATACCTATGTCGGCGGCACGGCCATCAATGCCGGCGTGTTGCAGATCGCCAACCTGAGTAACCTGGGCAGCGGCGGCGTTTCGTTCGACGGCGGCCGCTTGAGGCTCACCAGTGCCTTGTCCATCGACCGGGCCATCACCTTGAACCGCTCGGGCGGGACCGTGGACACCAACGGCTTCGACACGACCGTGAGCTCCGCCATCGCTGGCCCGGGCGGCCTCACCAAAACCGGCGCGGGCGCCCTGAACCTCTCCGGCATCAGCACCTATACGGGATTGACGACGGTGGACGCCGGTACGCTGAATCTGACCGGCTCCCTGCCCAACACCGCGGGCCTGGTGAACCGGGGCATCGTGAACCTGAGCGGCGTCGGCGCCCATGTCGTCGGCGGCGATGTGCTGAACCGCGGCACCTTCAACGTCACCGAAACCACGGTGAGCTTCGGCGGCACCTTCACCAACGAAGGGGCCTACATCAGCGATCCTTCGCTCAACCAGTTCCAGAATCTGAGCGTCGGCGCCGAAGGCTATCTGGTGGGGGGAGAAGGCGACGCCTTCGTCGTAAGCGGCGACTTCCAAAACGGTTCCACGCAAAGCAGCCTGTGGGAGACCAGCGCATCGACCCTGGTCTTCGCCGGCGGCTCGGGGCAACACGTCATGGGCTTGGCCGGTGAAGACCGGGGCGCGCAGGCCTCGGCCTTTCTCAACAATTTTTCCTGGGGCACGCTGGCTTTGGCCAGCGGCGATCGGCTTAATCTGACCGATGGGAATACGACCCCGGGCGCCGCCCTGTACGCCCGCCGCATCGTGCTGCCCGGCGGCACCGCCCAACTCGCCAGCGTATTCAGCGATTACAACGTTTATTTCGATCCCAGTCTGACGGAAAACCAATACCTGCTCGGGGCGAGCCTGGGCGGGGGCAAAGGCCGCTTGCTGCCCTGGAGCTTCGTCCCCGGCCTGACCGATACGGGCGGCACGGATGCCTTGACGGAAAACGAACAGACCTTCGCCGCGGCGGTGGACGAGTCGTGCACCGCGGCCACCGGGCAACTCGCCGAGCGCTGCCTGGAACTCCAGGCCCTGGACAATGACGGTAAGAACCAGGCGGTACAAAGCCTGACGCCGGACCAGACGCCCACCCAGACCAACCTCGGCATCAAGTTCAACAATACCCGCATGGATGCGCCGCTGGCCCGCCTGGCCTCCTTGCGCGTGGGCGGGGTCGGCCCGCTGGCGCTGAACTTCAACGGCTATGCGGTATCCCTGGGCGCGACCGGCGGAGCCGCGGGCGACGAGCCGTTCCGCGACAGTCCGCTGGGCGTGTTCATCCAGGGCAAGATGAGCCTGGGCGACAAGGACGAGGATGCCACGGCGCGCGGCTTCCATTACGAGACCCGCAATGTGACCGTGGGTGCGGATTACCGGTTCAACGACAATCTCGTGGCCGGCGTGGCCTTGAGCTACGCCAATACCAACACCGTGTTCGCGAAGGGATCGGGCGAGATGAACCAGGACAGCGTGCTGGGCGGCCTTTACGGTAGCCTGTATCTGCCGCAGGACTACTACGTGGACTGGCTGGTCAATTACGGTGGCCTGGATTACACCCTCACGCGCCAGCTGGCCTACTCGGGATTCAGCGGCAAGGCCCGCAGCACGCCGGGCGGCGACCAGTTCGGCGTGTCCGTGAGCGGCGGGCGGGATTTCGCCTGGAAGGAATGGCTGGCCAGCCCCATCCTGCGCTTCGAATACTCTCAGTTGAACGTCGATGCCTATCGTGAAAAAGGCGGCGGCGGCCTGGGGCTGAACGCGGACAAACAGTCGGACGACTCCCTGGTATCCGACCTGGGCGCGCAGATCGGCCACAACCTCAGCCTGCCCTGGGGCGTGGTGACGCCCGCGCTACGGGTGGAATGGGAGCATCAGTACCTGAACGACAATCGCAG
This sequence comes from Methylococcus sp. EFPC2, assembly GCF_016925495.1. NCBI lineage: Bacteria > Pseudomonadati > Pseudomonadota > Gammaproteobacteria > Methylococcales > Methylococcaceae > Methylococcus > Methylococcus sp. EFPC2. The sequence goes on from NZ_CP070491.1 coordinate 3,325,528, forward strand.
CATCCACATGCGCCTGAACGACGCCTCGGCGGGCCTGGGGGCGTTCACGGTCAACACCGGTAAACCGGACCGCGATTACCTGAACCTGGGCGGCTCGGTCGCCGCTGTGCTGCCCAACGGCGGTTCGGCCTTCCTGCGCTACGAGACCCGCCTGGGCCAGAGCAGCATCAGCAACCACATCGTCGAACTCGGCCTGCGACTGAACTTCTAACCGCCGATCATCACCGTCGGAAAACCGCCCACGATGACGCCGCCATGCGCGGTGTTGTCGCCCATGCGCGCCGCCGGCTGATTGCCGATGAGCACGGTGGCCGAACCCTTGACGATGGTATCGGGCGGGCCGACGCAGGTGACCACGTCCCCCACGCGCGCGGCGGGAAGGTTGCCGATCAGCACGGTAGGCGCGCCCGGCGCGGTAATGGGCCCACCGACGTGCGGCTTGGGGCCGTCGAACATTGGGCAGGTATGCATGTCGGTGAGTCTCGCGGCGGGCGGCATGGTCAGGCTCCGGGAGCAGTAGGGGCGACTTTGCGGCCGTCGCCGCCGTTGGCGATATCGATGGCCTGTTCCAGGAAAAGCCGGTATTTCTCCGCGGCCTTCTCCGGCTCGCGGATGACCACCGCCAGGCGCACGGCGCCGATCACCGCTTTGGCGTTCAGGTTGTCGGCGGGAGGAACCGCCGGCACGTTTTCCGGCGCCAGGCTGCCGCCGCTCCAGAACGCCGCCACCGCGGCCCAGGCGGCCGGATGGTCGAAGGGGGTCGCCTCGGCGGCGGCCATGGCGAGTCGGCGGTTTTCTTCCGACGGCGTGTAGACCCACTGCTCAGCCGCCGCCAAAGCCTGCACGTACGGGGCGGGCGGGTTCTCGCCCAGCGCGCTGCGGGCGCACAGGCAAGCCCACCAGGTCGCTTCCCGCTTGGGCAGGGCGCGCGCCATGAAGTTGACGGCGTCGCCGTAATGGCCGGCGGCCAGCAGCCCTTCCAGGAAGTCCGCCGGGCTGAGCTGCGGGCTCAGCAGCGACTTGGCCTCCGCCGACAACTCGATGTCCCGGCTGAAGGTCTCGGCCGCCGGGGAAGCCACTTTTTTGAAATTGTGTCCGCTCATCTGCGCTTGTTCCACAGCGGTCAATTGATCTTAACCAAACCGCCCTTGACCGTAAGGATTCCGTCTCCGGATACCGTCGTCATCGGACTTTTCAGGTCGGCCTTGGAATCGCCTTGCACGGTGACCATCATGCCCTTGATGGTGATGCCTTGCTGGTCGATCTTGATGCTGTTGCCGCCCACCTTCAATTCGATGGACTGCATGGCTTCCAGCTTACTGCTGCCCGCATCGATCTTGGTTTCCTGATTGCCCTGCTTGATCGACAGGGTATGGTTGCCCACGTCCAGGATGACGTCCCGCTTGCCCTGCTTGAGCTGCAGCATGTCGTTGCCCTGATCCAGGGTGGTTTCGCGCTTGCCCTTTTTCAGATGCAGGGTGTCGTTGCCTTCCTCCAGGGTCACGGTACGGTGGTTGTAGATGTCCACCGTCTGGTCGCCGGCGTCCTGCTTGTCGAAACCGATTTTCAGCGTGGCGTTGTTTTCCACCACGACATTCATGTCTTTCTCGGCATGGATGCAGATCTCCTCTTCGTTCTTCTTGTCCTCGAAGCGGATCTCGTTGTAGTTCTCGGCCGTGCCGTTCAGGCTGCTGCGCGTCTTGATACCGCTCTGCGTCCGGTTGTCGGGCAGGGTGTAGGGCACGGTCTGATCGGCGTTATAGACGCAGCCGGTGATGATGGGCTGATCCGGGTCGCCGCCGAGAAAATCGACGATCACCTCGTTGCCTATGCGCGGGATGAACACGGCGCCCCAGCCCTTGCCGGCCCAGGGCTGGGCCACGCGCACCCAGCAGGAGCTGTTCTCGTTCCGCTGGCCGTCGCGGTCCCAGTAGAACTGCACCTTGACCCGGCCATACTGATCGGTCCAGATGTCCTCGCCCTGCGGCCCCACCACCACGGCTGTCTGCGGGCCACCGGCCATGGGCCTGGGTGTGGCGGTTTCCGGCCGGTATTGCTGGGCACGCGGCAGGGCGGCGAACTCGCAGTCGTAGACCTCCTGGCCCGCGTCGCCCGCGCCATAGGGGCCGGCATCGATCCGCAAGCGGGTTTCGGTCAGCAGGTATTCGCCGTTCTGGTCGCTGCGCGGATGCTCCTTCAGGGTGAACAAGGACCCCGACGCCGCGTTCATGGCGTTGGTCGCACCCACATACCAGGCGTGGCGCGACTGGAATTCGTGCAGCCGCCAAGCGGCACGGGACTGGCCCAGCCCCGACTGCTTGTACTTGCCCGGAGAAAACTCGTAGCGTTCCAGCGCGGCATGCTGATGGCTCCGGCTCTGCGCCGAACTGACCGTGAGGTCGGTGCCGGGACTTTCGAAATCATAGTCGCGCATCGCCACCTTGCCCGGCTGAACGCGGTGTTCGGACGCCCATTGGTAGACGTACACATCGCGCGCCCGCCGGTTGCCGGCCTCGGGCGCAAAGGCGAGTTCGCTGCCGCCAGTCAGCGTAGGATGGCCGTCGTTGGCGTCGGCCAGGACGACCGTGTGCTTTTGCGCGGTGTGCTCGAAAAAATAATTGATGCCTTCTTCTTCCAGCAGACGGCTGACGAACTCCAGATCGGTCTCCCGATGCTGGACGCAGTATTCCCTCACCGGGTGGGTCTCGGACAGGGCGAATCGGTAGTCGGTGAAGCCGTGCGCATCGAACACCGCCTTGACGATGTCGGGCACGTTCTTTTGCTGGAACACGCGCAGGTTGGAGGCGCGGCTGAGCAACCACAGCCAGGGACGCAGGCGCACCTGATAGCGGAAGTAGCGCCCCTCCACCCCGGCGTAGCCGAAGCGGGCGATGTGGCCGTGGAAATAGCGCGAGGTCTCGTCGGCCTGGATCAGGGAAATCGCCAGCGGATGCCCCAGCAGGTCCGCAGCCGCCAGGTTGGGGTTCTCGCTCAGCAGCACCAGCTCGAAATCATAGGGCCGGCTGAGCGCTTCCGTGCCACTCATCGAACGGAACAGCAGCACGTCCGGCTCCAGAGGGCTGGTCGCTACCGCCGCTATCCGTTTGTCCTGGGTGGTTTCCGGCATCGTTACGTCCTCGTTCTCGCTGGTTGGCCTAGCGGACTATCGTCGCGCCGCGGAGAGATACGAGTCAAGAAGTCCTTCCCTCAGATTGGCCGGCGGATTGATGCCGATCTACACTCCATATCCTCCCACCCCCTGATTTTCGATTAGGAAAGCAAACCTCATGAGTGTGTTGGATGCCGCCCGTACTGCCTTGCGCCAGGGCAATAAGGACAAGGCCCTGATGTTGGCGCGCAAGGCCGTCGCCAAGGCGGGGGAAGATACCGCCGCGTGGATCCTACTGGGATTCGCACTGGCGGCGAACGATCTCTGGGACGAGGCTATCGAGACCCTGCAACGGGCCACCGACCGCACACCCGACTCCGCCGAGCTTCGCTTCGAACTTGCCCGCACGGCCTATCAGGCACGGCGGCTGGACATTGCTGAAGCTGCTTACCGCAAGGTTCTGGCACTCCTGCCCAAGAATATCGCCGCCTATTGTAATCTCGGGGTGGTTTATTCCGTTCAGGGCCGGCTGGCAAATGCCGAGGACTGTTACCGCGATGCGCTGAAATACTGCCCCGCCGAGCTGCGCGGCGGCATCGCCTACAACTTGGGCGAGGTTTTGCGCCGGCAGGGCAAGCCGGAAGATGCGATCGCCGCGTTGCAGGATGCGGTTGCCGCGGAACCCGGCCTGTACGTGGCGCACAACGCCCTGGCGGGCACCTTGTTCGACCTGAAGCGCATGGCCGAATCGATCGCGGCCTACCGCAAGGCCATCGCGGCCGACGCCGGCCGGCCCGAGCCACGCTACAAGCTGAGCCAGGCCTTACTGGCGGAAGGACGCCTAGCGGAAGCGGAGGACGAGATGAGGGGCTACCTGAGCCAGCGCCCGGAAACCTCGAGTGCCTACGAGGCACTGGGGCGCATCCTCATCCTGCAGGAGCGCCAAGGTGAACTCGCCGGCGTACTGGAGGATTGGGAACGGAACCTGCCCGGCGACCACCGGCTGGAACACGCCAGGGCCGCCTGGTCTTTTCAGGCCGCGCCAGCCAGGGCCTCGGACGGCTACGTGCGCCAGGTGTTCGACGGTTTCGCGGAGAATTTCGACGCGACGCTGAAAAAACTCGACTATCGCGCCCCGCAAGCCCTGGTGGAGGCCTTGCACGAAACCGGCGACATGGGGGAGGGAAAGGCGGACATCCTCGATGCCGGCTGCGGCACTGGCCTGTGCGGCCCACTGCTGCGCCCGCTGGCGAAACGCCTGGTGGGTGTCGACCTGTCGGCCGGCATGCTGGCCAAGGCGGGGGAGCTGGGGATATACGATGCGCTGCACGAAGCCGAACTCGGCGATTACCTGCAGCGGCAGGCGGGCGCGTTCGACGTCGTGCTGTCGGCCGACACCCTGGTCTATTTCGGGGATTTAAAACCGGTGATCGCGGCGGCCGCCGCGGTGCTGCGGCCCGGCGGACGCCTGCTCTTTTCGCTGGAGCACGCCGCGGACGCCGAACCCGAGCCGGTCTATCGGCTCAACGCCCACGGCCGCTATTCGCACACCCAGGCCCACGTCGCCGAGGCCTTGAACGCCGCGGGGCTGGGCCTGCTATGCCTGCGGCACGAGGTATTCCGCAAGGAAGCCGGCCAGCCCGTACCGGGTTTGCTGGTGGTGGCCTCCAAATGACCCGCGCCGCCCGCTGTAGGGTGGCAAACGGATCAATTCCGAAGGGGACATGTCGCACCCCCACGCTGCTTACACATAATCCTCCCAATCGTCCGACTCCGCCTTCCCCAGTAGCTCCGCCGTGGTCTTTGGCGTCACCGGTGTCGCGATAGGCGGCGGGAAGAAGTTGTCGGTTTCGGTGGTCACTCCCCAATCGTTCCATGTACTCGAAAGGGATACGATCGGGGGCGTCAGACATGGTTTTACTGGAACCGCCGAGCCCCCTTTGGCGACCGCATCCATGGCCTCTAGGAAAGTTTTAAGCAGACGAGCCGCTTTCTCCACCCTGGTTGCGTTTTGCCCAGGCCTGGGATCTATCCTTCCCCACCCCTCCGGTTCCGTTCTTTGTCCAGTCCACTGGGCGTCGTAGCGATACCAAATCATGATCGTATCGTTCTTGGCAGCACTGGGCTTCATCGATATGTGGACGCTACGCCGATTTTTGGCCTGCTGTACGGAAAAATGCCTGCGGCTGCCGATTTCTTTTTCTCCCCCGTCAAGCACTTTTTGATTGAAGTAGTAAAACCAGCCGTCGCTATTGCTTTTACATACTCCTCGACGAACCGATTCCTTAGGGGTAAGCAACTTGAATGTTTTATCGCCCACGAGAAGTAATTCAGGCAACTTATTCGGTAACGAATACGACACGATCTCTCCTTCCAGTCTTTGCAATCGAGCAAACCAGAGCGACCTCGATTGACTTCATTGACAAATGAAATAACCAAGCCCAACGCTACGCAACCGTTGAGCGCATGCACCTCACAAATCCAAAACCGGATATTAGCGGCGGCTCACCCCTCAAAACTCATAGACAAACTCGCCGCCGCCCACGCCGACATGCACCCGCCCTATGGTTTTGCCTTCCATTATGCGGACCAAAAATTCCTCGCTGATCTTAGGCAATACGGTATTGGTCAGTATTGCGTCTATCATGCGGCCGCCGCTTTCCAACTCTGTGCAGCGGCTGGCGATGAGTTTGATGACCTCGTCGTCGTAGCTGAACGGAACCTTGTGAGCCTCCTCGATACGCTTCTTGATGCGGCCGAGCTGCAGGCGGGCAATGGCGCCTATCATCTCGTCGCTCAAGGGGTAATAAGGGATCACCACCAGGCGGCCGAGCAGGGCCGGCGGAAACACTTTCAGGAGCGGCTCGCGCAAGGCCTTGGCGATGCCTTCGGGCTCGGGCATTAGCTCGGGATCGCGGCAAAGATTGGCGATGAGCTCGGTGCCGGCGTTGGTGGTGAGCAGGATGAGGGTGTTCTTGAAGTCGATCACCCGGCCCTCGCCGTCTTCCATCCAGCCCTTGTCGAAGACCTGGAAGAAGATTTCGTGCACATCCGGATGGGCTTTTTCCACCTCGTCCAGCAGCACCACGCTGTAGGGACGGCGGCGCACCGCCTCGGTCAGCACGCCGCCCTCGCCGTAGCCGACGTAGCCGGGCGGTGCGCCCTTGAGGGTGGAGACGGTGTGCGCCTCCTGGTATTCGCTCATGTTGATGGTGATGACGTTCTGCTCACCGCCGTAGAGGACCTCGGCCAGCGCCAGCGCCGTTTCGGTCTTGCCGACGCCGGAAGTGCCGGCCAGCATGAACACGCCTATGGGCTTGTTGGGATTATCCAGGCCGGCGCGGGCGGTCTGGATGCGCCGGGCGATCATTTCCAGCGCGTGGCGCTGGCCGATGATGCGCTGTTCCAGCAGATCCGCCAGCTTGAGCACGGTTTCGATCTCGTTCTTAACCATGCGGCCTACGGGTATGCCGGTCCAGTCCTGCACCACGGAGGCCACGGCCTGGTGGTCGACCGAAGGCAGGATCAGGGGATTTTCGCCCTGCAATTCGTGCAACTGGGCTTGCAGCGTTTTGAGCTCGGCCAGCAGGGTTGCGTGGTCGGCCTCCCTACTAACTGGAGCAGCCTCACCCCCTCCCTGACCCTCCCCCTGCGAGGGGGAGGGGATGTCAGCGGAAGAAGCTTGCGGTTCGGTCGTATCGACCGGCTTGCCGCCCGCTCTGAGCTTGGCGCGCAGATCCAGCACCTGCTCCACCAGCGCCTTCTCGCTGTTCCAGCGTTCCTCCAGTTGCGCCAGCCTGGCGTGTTCGTCCGCCAGCTTTTCGTTGGCCTGGGCTTCGCGTTCAGCCGTGTCTATGCCCACCGCTTTTTCCCGGCCTATGATGGCCAGTTCGGTGTTGAGGGCGTCGATGCGCTTGCGGCTGTCGTCCACCTCGGCCGGCACCGCGTACTGGGAGATGGCGACCCGGGCGCTCGCGGTGTCCAGCAGGCTAACCGCCTTGTCCGGTAGCTGTCTGGCGGGGATGTAGCGATGCGACAGCTTGACCGCCGCTTCCAGTGCCTCGTCCAACACCTGGACCTTGTGGTGCTTTTCCATCACCGAGGCTACGCCGCGCATCATCAGGATCGCTTTCGTCTCGCTGGGTTCCTGCACCTGCACGACCTGGAAACGGCGGGTGAGCGCAGGGTCTTTTTCGATATGCTTCTTGTATTCCGCCCAGGTGGTGGCAGCCACGGTACGGAGGGTGCCGCGCGCCAGCGCCGGCTTCAGCAGATTGGCGGCGTCGCCCGTGCCGGCCGCACCGCCGGCGCCGACCAGGGTGTGGGCTTCGTCGATGAACAAAATGATGGGCTTGGGCGAAGCCTGGACCTCCTCGATCACCGAGCGCAGCCGGTTCTCGAACTCGCCCTTCATGCTGGCGCCGGCCTGCAGCAGGCCCACGTCCAGGGTGCGCAGGGTCACATCCAGCAACGGGGGCGGGACGTCGCCGGCGACGATCTTCTGGGCGAAGCCTTCCACCACGGCGGTCTTGCCCACGCCCGCCTCGCCGGTGAGGATGGGATTGTTCTGCCGCCGCCGCATCAGGATGTCGATGACCTGGCGGATCTCCTCGTCGCGGCCGACGATGGGATCCATCTTGCCGGCACGGGCCTGTTCGGTCAGGTCGACGGTGAATTGCTTGAGCGCTTCCTGCTTGCCCAGGGCCGCCGGACTGATCGCCCCGCTGGCCTCGCCCGGCACCGCGCCACCCCCCACTCGGAAGCCATCGCTGGCGCCCAGCCCTTCCTCCGGCGAGCCGGCGACGACCTCGGCGTAGCGGTCGGTCAAGATGTCCGTCTTGATCTTGTCGAACTCATGCGAGATGGCCAGCAACTGGTTGCGCAATTCCTTGGTCTTAGCGATGCCGACGATGAGATGCGCGCTGCGCACCTGGCTTTCGCCGAACATCAGGGTGCCGTACACCCAGCCCCGCTCCACGGCATCTTCCACGTGGGAGGAAAGGTCGGAGATCGAGGTGGAGCCGCGTGGCAGACGGTCCAAGGCGTCCGTGAAATCCTTTACCAGGCGGCCGGGATCGATGTTGAACTGCTTGATGATGCGGTGCAGATCGGAATCCTGAAGCTGGAGGATCTGGTGCAGCCAATGCACCAGTTCCACATAAGGGTTGCCGCGCAGCTTGCAGAATACCGTCGCACCCTCGATGGCTTTGTAACAAACCCGGTTGAGCTTGCCGAACAAATTGGCCCGGTTGATTTCGGTCATACGCTGGTTTCTCTCTGCAAAGGTCTAGGGTGGGTTTTAACGGCTACCGGGTGCCTTGGGTCGCGCCCGCCCCGGCCAGGAGCGCGTCGTGTCTATCGGCCGGCATAGCGAAAAAAGGATTGAGCATCAGGTCGGCGGCGTCGGAGGCGCTCGGGCTCGCACCCAACCAGCTGGTCCAGCCCAGCCGGCTTGCGCCGTTCAGACTCATGGCCGGCACTTCCGCGCGGCGCAGTATCGGATTGACGTCCCAGCTCAGTTCGTCGCCGATGTAGTTGCGCACGATGGCCACCAGTTCCGCCAAGCGCCGGCCGCCGGGCAACATCGCGATGTATTGGTCCAGGCTCAACGGCCCCAGCACGATGCGAAACTTGTACTGGCGGCTCCAGACGAATCGGCCGGCCACCGTGGACCTTCCCAGGGCGCCGTTGGCCGCGCCCCCACCCAGCCGCGTCTGATCCTGCGGCGCGATCTCCATCCATTCGCCGACGAACTCGTCCACCCGCACCTCGAAGCCGAGAAAACCCGCGACGATGGCTTCGAGCCCCTCGGCGTTCTTGGTTTGGCTCGCCAGCAGGCCGGCGTAATGGAGCTTGGCCAAATCGGGCAGGGCGTCGCGATCGCGCAGGCTGTCCAGTCCCAGACCGAATAGCGACGCCACATAGCCGGCGTAGACATCGGACGCGGGACGATCATGGCTGACCGTAGGCCGGGCGTTGGCCCAGGCGCGAAAGAAAAGCGACAGCATGCGGTGGTGAAAAATGTCCGCGAACCGCGCCAGGGTGAGGTCCTGGTGGTGCCGAATACGGTCGTTGGCGTATTCCGTCAGATGCAGGGGCAAGGGACCGTTCGGCCCGAACAGCCCCAGGAAGCGCACGGCCAGCCGCTCCGGGCGGATACCGGCCAAAGCAGGCTCGACGGCCGCCAGGGTGGAGGGAGCGAAATCCAGCTCGGGGAGCTGCGCCAGCCTGATGGGATCTTCGCTCGCCCGCAAGGAGGTGCCCAAGCGCGGCTTATCCGGAAATTGGCATTCGATCAGGCGCAAGGCCTGAAAGAAATCGTAGCGTTGCGGCTGTTCGCGCAAGGCCTCGATCAAATCGTGGGGCGCTGTCCGACCCTGATCGGCCATTTCATGATCTCCCCACGGTCGCTGCTCCGTATGACCGTTTCCGTGAACGAATTGATGGACGCATAGCGCGCGAAAAACTGCTCCAGCACCGCGCCGATGAGAAAGACGCCGCTGCCCTCGAAAGATGATTCGTCGAACGTGACAGTGATCTCCAGGCCGCGCCCGAAAACGATGGGACCGGCGGCGTCTATCCGTCTGACCACGTTGCGCGCCTGGCAGGACAAGACCCCCTCGATCTGCTTGCGCAGGCTCACATCGTTACGCTCGCCATAAATCGTCAGCAGCTCGCGCAGCGCGGCGGCCCCGCTCTTGGCATCGCTGTCGGCCAGGGACAAATAGTTCAGCGACAAGTGGCTGATCAAGCGCCAGGCGAAACCACCGTCCGCTCTGGACGGCGCCGGTTTGGTCGGTCCCGCGAGGCAGCGTATGGCCTGCACCGGTGCACCGACCTCCAGGGTGAAGTCCGTAGTGCCCACACCCACGGGCATGACGAGAGGGAGATCGCGATTAGTGCACCAGGTTTGCAGCCCGAGCTGCTTCAGATCGCTGCCATAGGGCGCCTGATTTGCGTCCACCAGCGACAAATAGACTTCGCTGCCGACATAGGAGGAGCGCTGCCCCTCCCGCCTCTGCTTGGAGGACAGCAGCCGCTTCCGCCTGCGGACCATGTAGTAGCCGGTTTCATCGGCCCGGCTGTAGCCGGTCTTGGAGCCGTAAAAAGGCAGAAAGCCCTGCTCCTGGCCTTGCGTACTCCCGTAGCCCGTCGCCTCGACGATCGAATAGGCCTCGAAATCCATGGGGCGCGTGCGATCCGGCACGATGTGGTACTCGGAATCCGCCCGGTTCAAATGGATGCGGTCGCAGCGCTTGGGAAACAAATTGATGATGGGGGAGCAAAACAGGGCGAACTGATTGGCGTCGACCGCGTTGACCAGTCCCGGGTGGCTGTTGTCGAACATGACGATCAAATCGAGCTCCGTATCCCGGCACCGCCGCACGGCCGCATCCAGGCCCTGCAATTCGACGAACAGGAAGCGCTCCGGAAAGGCGAAGTATTCGTGCAATAGCCGATAACCCTGGAAGGAGCGGGGTCCCACGGGTAGCAGGGCCTCCCCGTCGTCGAAACCCATCCGCCGGCCCGGTTGCCTGACGATTTCCACCCAGGGGTCGTCGCTCGCAACCGGCTTGATCGCCAGGGCGTAGCCGTGGGCGATCAGCTGCTCGTACAGCCGCACGGGCAACTCTCCGGTACCGCGCAGGAACAACGGCAACGAGGACAGGGCGAGCTGATTGAAACGAAGGCCGGCACTGGTTTTGATGCGCAGGCGCAAGCCCGATTTCAAGCCCGGTAGGCTGGGCACGCCGAGATTGGCGACCGCACTGGGATTGGCAAGATATTCCGCCTCGCTCAATTGCAGCGGCAACAGGGTAAGGTCATGCGCGGTGCGGTATTCGCAGGCGGTCTGCTCGCCTTTGGCGATCTGGCTGCGCAAGGTGGTGCCGCGCGGCAGCTTGAAGCCTTGCGCCAGGGCGCCCTCCTTCAGGTCCGGCTGGAATTGCGCCACCGCCATGGACGGCGTTTGAGCGAGATAATGGGGATAGACGATTTCCAGCAAGTGCTGGGTGAAATTTGGGAACTCCGCGTCCACCTTGAGCTGGACTCGCGCCGCCAGGAAGGCGAAGCCTTCCAGCAGGCGCTCGACATAAGGGTCCGCGCATTCGAACTCGTCCAGCCCAATGCGCCCGGCCACCTTGGGGAACTCCTTGGCGAATTCCGCACCAACCTCGCGCAGATGCTGCAATTCGCGGTTGTAGTAGGAAAGCAGGCGCGGGTCCATGATCAGCCGTTCAGTTCACGCACGTCGGCATCCCCGGTCTGGACATCGAATTCCGTCCGGATATAGAGATGCACGGGCAAGGGTTGGGCCCAGAGATAGCCTTCGATGTTGAAACTCAGGGTGCGGACGCTCATCTTTTCGTCCGAGCTCACGGCCTGAACGCGCAGCGAGTTCGGCATGATGCGCGGTTCGAAATTCAGGATGGCTTGCTTCAATCGCCTTTCCAGCGCGGCCATGTTCGCGCCTGAAGCCGTGACGCCGGACAAATCCTTGATGCCGAAATTGACGACCGAGCGGGCGACCTGGGGGTAATGGTCCAGGTTTTCGGCGCTGTCCAGCGAGCGGGAATTGAGCAGCCAGGCCAGATCACGCAGTACCGACGCGCGCAGCCTGCGCATGGACAAGACCCGCTGGTCGCGGGACTCCTGCTGTTTGCCGGGCTCATCGTCCGTCAGGCGGTCCAGCAGGGAGGGCTGCAATCGCTCCTTTTGCGTCAGCTCCGCCATGCTCAGGCCTGCGCCGTATCCAGTTCGATTTCGCGGATGTCCAGCAAGGCATGGTCCCCCTGGTCGGTGGTGAGCATGCGCTGGCCCGAGCCGCGGTAATGACCTTCCGCGAGTTCCGTCCATTCGGTCTTACGCGCCAGACGGATGGCGTTGTCCGGGGAGGACTCGGACGCCGGATAGCGGCTGGGAATGAAGCCGAAGGACTCTCCGCCGTTGCTCCACACGAAATGGGCGGGCAGCCACACGAGATCGCGCAGATCCGCGGGCGGGGTAATCTTGATCGCCGATATGCGATGAAAGGGTATCCAATAATATTTGCCCTTGACGATGGCCTCCAATACCGGACCCAAACGGGTATCGGCGTCGGCTATCCAGCTGAAAGGCTGGCCGTCGATGCGGCCGGCGGTCGCCGGCGCCAGATCGAAAACTTGTTGAAGGAGCGCCCGTGCTTCCGCATGGCGACCCTGTATATCGAGACGCAAAGCTTCAAATTGCAAGGCGGACCATTGCTCGGGATCACCGAACAGCAAGGGGAGACGTTGTCCCGCAAATACGTCGGCGCGCAAGGCCTCGCAACGCAAGGTTTCCCGGTAGGCTTGGACCATAGCGAGCGTGTCGACATCCATTTCGGCCAAAACGTTAAGCTGATTGAGAGCTCGAGACCAATCGCCCAAGACTGATAGCAATTGGAACAGGAAGATCCGCAACTTCGAGTGGGCCGGTTCTACTCGCACCATTTGCTGAAGGTTCGCAAGTGCTTGCTCCAGGTCACCATCGAGCAATGAGTGTTCCGCAACGTTTGGCATTAAGTACTCTCAATGTGGGGACGAATAAAACGCGCGAAGACGGGCGGCCGAGCCGCCCGCGCTACGAATTTCCGATAACTAGCTGGCTCTATTGGTGAGCAGATTCCAAGACTTCGCCTGTCCTTCCACCACGGCCTTGCCGTCCTTGAACGCGTTGTAGTTGACCGTGATCTTGGTGAAGTTCAGCGATAAAGATTCCGAGGGCCTGTCTCCGCCGCTGCTGACGCTATACCCGCTGATCAAAGCATTTTCCAGGACGATTTGGTAAAAAATCTCGTCTTTTTCCTTAATCGTCTCGACGAAATCTATCGTTACCTTGGAGCCCGTACCATTAACGGCTTCGAAGAACAATTGGTTGGAAGCAATATCCATGGATTTGGTGAACACTAGCTCTGAAATCGATGGATGACTGGCCTGTCGATCCTGCGAGCCAGGTTCTGGAGATCCGATTCCCCGGCCCACGCCGAATTGCACCGAGCTAATTGAGATCCAATCTTTGTGGCCCTCATACGTAACACCACCTTTAATTTCCGGTTCGAATTTCAAAAAAATGGCCATTTTGAACTCCTGCTTTTTTGTATGACGCGTTAAGTAAAAAATCGGAATACTTTCGTATTCCTCGACGACGAGACAGGCGCATCCCTCTGCCAGAATCTCGGAAGATTCCTGAGCTCATATCCTTACGGCCCAAGCTGCAATGCGCCAATCACAACCCTTGTTTCGTACGGCTACTTCTTTTGTGATGGCAATTTGGAAGTCAAACGCAAAGAGACGGTCAAACCTTCCAGTTGGTAATGGGGCCGCAGAAAAAACTTGGAGTTGTAATATCCTGGGTTGCCCTCGACCTCTTCGACCACCACTTCCGCGGCGGACAACGGATAGCGCGCCTTATCCTCTTCCGTGGCTCTTGCAGGGTTCTGCAGAACGTACTTACTGATCCAGCGATTCAGCCAAACCTCCATGTCGTCCCTTTCCTTGAAGGATCCGATCTTGTCGCGGACGATACACTTCAAATAGTGGGCGAACCGGCAGGTGGCGAACAGATACGGCAGCCGGGCCGCCAGGTTGGCGTTCGCGGTCGCATCCGGATCGTCGTATTCGGCCGGCTTCTGCAAGGATTGCGCGCCGATAAACGCGGCGAAATCCGAGTTTTTCTTGTGTATCAAAGGCATGAAGCCGGACTTGGCCAACTCGGCCTCGCGCCGGTCGCTGATGGCGATTTCCGTCGGGCACTTCATGTCCACGCCGCCGTCGTCGGTGGGGAAGGAGTGCACGGGCAAGCCTTCCACCGCCCCGCCCGACTCGATGCCGCGAATGTTCGAACACCAGCCGTAGAGCTTGAACGAGCGGTTGATGTTGGTCGCCATGGCATACGCCGCGTTGGCCCAGGTGTATTTGCTGCTGTCGGCGCCTTCGGTTTCCTCCTCGAAATCGAACTCCTCCACCGGGCTGGTCTTGGAACCGTAGGGCAGGCGCGAGAGGAAACGCGGCATGGCCAGGCCGAGGTAGCGCGAATCGTCCGACTCCCTCAGGGACCGCCAGGCCGCGTAGTCCGGTGTGGAGAATATCTTGGTCAGGTCGCGCGGATTCGCCAGTTCGCTCCAGGACTCCATACCCAGCGCAGACGGCGCGACGCCGGAAATGAAGGGCGCGTGCGAGGCCGCCGAGATCTGGGCGATCTGCGACAGCAGTTCCACATCCGGAGGCGAGTGGTCGAAGTGGTAATCCCCCACCAGGCAGCCGAAAGGCTCGCCGCCGAACTGGCCGTATTCTTCCTCATACAGCTTCTTGAACAGCGGACTTTGATCCCAGGAAGTACCCTTGAATTTCTTCAGAGTCTTGCCCAGCTCCTGCTTGGAGATGTTCATGACGCGGATCTTGAGCATCTCGTCGGTTTCGGTGTTGTTCACCAGGTGGTGCAGTCCTCGCCAGGCGCCTTCCAGCTTCTGAAACTCCTCGTGGTGCAGGATCTGGTTGACCTGTCGGGTCAGCCTGGCGTCGATTTCGGCGATGATCGCCTCTATCGTCTTGACCGCATCCTCCGAAACCAGAGATACATCCTTGAGCACGAATTCGGCCAGCGTTGTGACCGCGGTTTCGACAGCCTCCTTGGCACGGTCGGATTTCGGTTTGAACTCCTTGTTGAGCAGGGAGGAGAACTCCGAAACTTCGAGGGTGGCGCCTTCCGCCTGTTTTTGCGTTTCCAGTTCGGCCATGGCTTATTCCTCACTCCCCTTCGCAACGTCTTCGGGCTTCGGAGCCGAGGCGAGCGACTGCAACAGGGCCGGATCCTTGATGACGTTGGCGATCAACTGTTCCGCTCCGGTCTTGCCGTCCATGTAAGTGATCAGGTTGGCGAGCTGGGTACGTGCCTCCAGCAACTGGCGCAGGCCATCCACCTTGCGCGCCACCGCCGCGGGTGAAAAGTCGTCCATGCTTTCGAAGGTGATGTCGACATTCAGGTTACCCTCGCCACTCAGCGTATTGGGTACTTGAAAGGACACTCGAGGCTTCATGGCCTTCAGCCTCTCGTCGAAATTGTCGACGTCGATCTCCAGCAATTTCCGGTCGGTCACCGGTGCCAGAGGTTCCGCCGGTTTGCCGGAAAGATCGGCCAGCACGCCCATCACGAAGGGAAGCTGAACCTTTTTTTCCGCGCCATAAAGCTCCAGATCGTATTCGATCTGCACCCGGGGCGCCCGATTGCGGGCGATGAATTTTTGACTGCTTTCCGCCACGTTATTGCCCTCCTAAAGAATTAACCACGTAAAACGCTTGCCTTATTTGTTCGTATCGTCGGCATCCGGGCCTTTGATCACAGCGATCTGCGACAGCCCGTCCGGCGCCAGATCCTTCAGGATCTCCACGAAATCCTTTTGCACCAGCCGCTTGGCCCGTTGCAAGAACAGGGGTATCGGGCTGGACGGTTCGAACTTGGAATAGTAGTCGCAGATCAGATTCAGTGCGCGGATCACATCCTGCCTGTCGTTGATCGCATCCAGCTTCCCGGCTTTGGCTTTAGCCTCGACGGCCGCGGGCGCCTCCTCCACGCCGGCTTCGGCCGTGGCGATGCTTTCCGCATCGTCACCCCGGGCCGACAATTGTTCCCGAAATATCTGCCGGATCTCCTTGAGCGAAGCAGCCAAAGGCGCAAAGCTCGGAGCGTTGCCGATGCCAACCCGATCGGTGACGTAGGCCTCGATGAGTTCCAGGCTCGCAAGCATGCTGCCCAGATCGCCCTCGGCAGCCCGCAGCGATTCGATCCCGGTTTCGAGAAACGCGGCTTCGATGTTGGCCAACTTGGGCTCTTCGCTACCGTCGGTCGGCGCGGGCAACTTACCCGTGGCGATCTGCACATCCCGCAGCGAATAGCGGCCTATCGCGCGCGACTCGACGATGGGAACGGAGGCGAGCGGACGCAACACCGACTCGAAGTCGCACAAGGACATGAGCAGATTGACGCGCTGAGTCGGATCGTTGTCGTCGTCGGGATCGAGCTGGGGATGCAGGGTCTCCCAGAAGTCCACGACCGACCCCCGCAGCAAATCCAGTCCGTCCCGCAGGCCGGACAAGCCATGCTGATGCAGCAGCGCGCGTATGAGGTCGAGCATGGGGCGCAAATCGCGCGTGCGCCGCAGCAAGGCCTCGGACTCCTTCTGCACCTCCCGCCAATTCGGCGGCTGGGCCGGCTCGATGCGGTTGCCGATCTGCTGCTCCGGCGTACCCTTGGCCTTCTGTTCGAGCGCGATGAAAGCCGCGTCGTATTCCAGATTGTCGCCGCTCGGCGCATCGGGCGAGATGTCCTGCAGCAAGCTTGCAATGTCTAAGATGCCCAAAACCTACTCCTGCTTGTAAATGCTTGGTGGAAAATTCACTGGCTGGCTCACCGTTTTCCACGGGTCATCAATCATTGGTCAATTCTTGTGCCAGCCTTTGAGTCCTTGCTCGTTATCCTACCCACGCCATTGTTTTAATTCGCTTTTAGCCGTGGCACCCATGAAGATTCGAGCTGGCGACAATGCGCGGGCCGGTAAAAATGACGACGATATATCGTTTGTTTACCATCCGTCGTAGTTTCCGTTGGCTCCCCAGCGCTTGTTTGGGAGCCCGTCCTGCATGGCATCGCTGAGTGGGCTCTGCTACGGCCGGCCTGTCCGTCACACGTACTCCGCGATCGCCACCGTGACGTTATCGCGTGCGCCCCGCTCTTCCGCACGCCGCACCAAGCGTTGCGCGATGCCCTGCGTGGCGTCTTCTCGAAAGATCGCTTCGATATCAGCCTGGCTCAGCTCCTTATCCAGGCCGTCGCTGCAGAGCAGGAACACGTCGCCGGGCTCCGCCTCGAAGCGGCCGGATTCCAGCGTCAGTTCCTGGTCCGCGCCGATGGCGCGGGTGATGACATTGCAGTGCATCTGATCGGGCAATTCGTCGTACAGGGAATGGTCGCGCGTCAATTGCTCCAGTCTGCCGGCGCGGTACCGGTAAAGCCGGCTGTCGCCGGCCCACAGAAACGCGCAGCGGCGACCCTGCGCCAGCAAGACCACCACCGTGCTGCCTATGATCCGGTCCTCGCCCTGCATCCGGGCCAAGCGGCACAGATCCCCGTTTACCCGCTGCAGGCTGGCCGCGACGGTGCTGACGTAGGTTTCGATGGTCTCGGCCGGCGGCAAGGCAGCCAGGGCATCCACGATGGCCTGGCTCGCCACGTCGCCCGCGTGATGTCCCCCCATGCCATCGGCGACCACCCACAATCCCGCTTCGGGACGCAGGAGCAGGGCGTCTTCGTTGATCTTGCGCCGATTGCCCACCACGCTGAGCCCGTCCGACCGCCACTGCGATCCGTTCGCGGCCGGCAGGCTACGCGACGCCGCCGATACGGGATCCGGCGCCGGGGCGGACTCGGCCGGACGCTCCACCCGCCGGCTGCTCAACACCCAGCCCCGCTGATCCCAGCGCCCCGTCATCAAGGCAGAGTAGCCGTCCAGCGGGGGCAAGCCCTCGCACACCAGCAGGGAAGCGGGGATGTGATCGGAGCCGGCGGTGCCCCAGTAACTGTTCAAGGGCAGAAATTTGTCCAGCAGGCTCGCGCTCAGTCCCATGAAAGCCGCGCCCAGCCCGTGCAGATCGTCCATGCCGATATGAAACGCGAGCTTGCCCCGGCCTTCTCCCCTGGCTTGCCTCCCCCCGTAAGCCTCGCCGGCCGGCAGGAATTCGGGCAGGGCGAGCGCTTGCAAGCGGGCATCGAATTCATCCAGCACGAAGCCGTCGTCCAGCCCGGAAAGCGCCAGGCGCTCCAGCGCCTCGAACCAGGGACATGCGGGATCGAACAAATACGGCAGCACGCCGCGATTTTCCACGGGTGCGGCCAGGGTCAGCGGAAAATAGCGTCCCACCCGGTCGACGCTGGGCATGAGGATGCCGGCCCAGGCGGTGTCGCCGCAAAGCCCGGGACTGAGGGCGAAGCGCCAGATCGGGCTGGTCAGATAAAAATCCAGCCAATTCGAGCCGAGTTGCTCGCGGCTTACCGAGATGGCGCTTTGCAACCATTGATCCCAAGGCGCGACGAAGCTTCTGGGCAGGCGGCGTGTGACGAAATCGCCCAGCAGCGGCAGTTTTCCGTAAAAGCCCGGCGCTACGGGCGTGCTCGTCATAGCGACTCCGGACAACGGAAGGCCTGCAACTCCGCGAGGTTGAACGGATTGTTGACGCTACCCGCGCGCAGCTCGTAACGCGCCGTGTAAGTTTCCAGCCGGAAGGTCAGATTGAAGCGGTCCGGCAACACGGTTTTTTCCACCGTCGCTTCGTCGAGCGCGCGGAACCAGGCCCAGGGGCCTTCTTTCGAGCGGCTGAGCTGGCGGCCGTCCAGGGTTTCGAAAACCAGGCGCACGCCGGCGTTGGTCGCGGGCCCCGGCCACTGGAACTTGACCACCTGTTCGGGGCCGTGGCGGTAGACGGTTTCCTGGCCTTCCACGCTCAGCCGGAAAGTGGCGACGTTGTTGTCGAGCGCCAGCGGTTTCAGCTCGAACTGGACTTGCGGAACCTGTCCGCCGCCAGGGAAAAACGCATCGCGGATGCGGGACGCGTTTTGGAACTGGCGAATGGCGGCGGGCGACAGCCCCAGCGACTGGTTGTCCATCTGCAACTGCCGCCATTCCGGGCGGGTGGTGTCGATGAAGGTTTTCAGATTGGTTTGAAAGAACTGGTCGATTTGCCCGTTGGGCGCAAAAAACTGGGTGAAATCGGCCAGCAGCGCTTCCTGCGCGGCCGCCCTGTTGAAGGGGTAACGGCCGGCGAAGGCGGTCTTGCACTGCGCGGCCACGCCGGTCTTGAGCATCTCATTCAATTGTCCCTTGGCGCCCGACAGCGTCTGGCTCCAGCCGAACTGGGTGAGCGACTGCAGCCAGGTCTTCAGAGGCTCGGGCAGGCGGGAAAACTCCATCTGCGCCTGGCGCAACTGGTCGGCGCTGGCGCCGCTCACCCGGTTCGCGGCGGTTTTCAGAGCCTGGTCGCCGCTGCTGGCGGCGCTGCCGATTTGCAGCACGAAATCGTGCAAGGCGCCCAGGGTGGCCAGCGTGGCGTTCAGCGGCGCGGGTTTGTCGGGGCCGCCGCGCACCAGGACGTTGAGCCCTTCGAAATAGTTTTCCACGCTGCGGGCCGGATCGACCCCGGCCCCACTGTCCAATCCGCTCGCCTGCTTCGCCAGGGCCAAGAGCTTCTGCGTCTGCTCATCCGGGGCGACGGCCGGCTTGCCCGGAATCTTGGCGAGCAGGTCCGCCGCGGCTGCCGAGAGCTTGCTCAGCGAGGTGTTTTTCTCCACGGCCTCCAGCAGCGGTCTCAGCGGCGTGTCCGGACGCGCGAGCACGTCCAGCACTTCCACGGTCTGGTTGATGCTCTGGGCCGGTCGCAGCTTCAGGCTGCTCAACAGCCCGCTCCAGGCTTTCTGATAGTCGCCCAGATAGAGCTTCTTGAAGTCCTCGTGCAGCCGGCCGATCTCCGCGGGGTCGACCACGGCCTGCTTGCCCAGCACCCAATTTTGTTCAACCGCTTCCCGGATATAGCCCAGGCTCTTCTTCAGGAAAAGTTCGGTGTAACCGTAGGCGCTGTACAGGCCCGGCACCACGACCGTAGCGAGATCCTTGCCGTCGGCCGAGGCGAACACCTTGGCTCCGCTGGGCCCCAACAGTTCTGCGACTTTAACATCGTGGGCATGGTCGACCAGGGCCTCGGTCTTGAAGCGGCCGTAGAGCTGCAGAACCTGGGGCACCTGGGTCAGCTTGGCCCGCACCGCGGCGACGAAGTTTTCATCCACCGGCGCCGGCTCCAGTTCGAGCTGCAGCAGATTGCCGAGGTGCGTGCTTAGCCGCGCCTGTACATCGGGTTCGGTGGCATAGCTTTTCTCCCAGTCGATCTTGACCCAGGGTGCCACGACTTTAGCATCGAGGCGCTGCGGGTCCGCCAGCATGAGATAAACCTTGAGCGTCTGATACAGCAACTCGGGGCTCGCCGACTCGTCGCCTTGCATGCGCTCCTGCTGGCGCAGGATCACCGCGGGGCGGAAATAGTCTCGGAGCAGGCCCTCGTAGGCATGATTGGCCGCGGCCTGCAGCTTATCGCCCTGGTAAAGACCGAACCCCATCAGCCAGCCCGGATCCTTGTAAACATCGCGAGCGGCGAGCAAAGCATCCAGCCGGGGCAGCAGGACCTTGAACCGGGCACGCGCGGCGGAGCCCCACTGTTCCTCGTCCCGCACACCGTTCGCCGCGCCCAGATGGTAAGCCTTCAGGACCGGGAGCTGTTCCTCGACCCGCGCGATGGCGGCCTGATTGCGCGCATAGCTCACCGCCCATAAGGCGATCAGGCCCGCCGCG
Source organism: Methylococcus sp. EFPC2 (assembly GCF_016925495.1). Classification (NCBI taxonomy): domain Bacteria; kingdom Pseudomonadati; phylum Pseudomonadota; class Gammaproteobacteria; order Methylococcales; family Methylococcaceae; genus Methylococcus; species Methylococcus sp. EFPC2. The sequence goes on from NZ_CP070491.1 coordinate 3,346,044, forward strand.
AACAGCAGGACGCCGGCGTAGGCACCGACCTGGATGAGCTGGTGACGCCGCTCGACCCGCGGGTCTATCCCCGCCAGACCGGCCTCGCCGAAAATCACCTCCTTCAACAACCGCGTCAGGAAGAAACTCTTGCCCCGTCCGCTGTACACCGGCTGGATCTGGCGGTCCAGGCGGAATGCGCCGGCCAGGATGCCCATCACGCGGTCTATGGGCGTGCCTTCCTGGGTGCCGCTGGTGAAATAGACACCGCGCAGCAAAGCTTGCCGGTCGTAGCGGTTCGCCGCGAAAGCCGCTTGCAGAAAGGCCGTCATGGCCGGCTTCAACAAGCCCATCTGCTGGGGATAATCCAGGATCAGGGCCCGCCGTTGCACGTCGCGCTCGTCCTGGACCCGCTTGAACGTGCGCTTGTTCAAGCGCTGCAGCAGTTCGTCGTAGGCCGTCTCGAACAACAGTGCGCAATCGGCGGGCCGATCCGGATCTTCGGCCGGGAAGGTTTCGCCCCAGACCTGCGCCCGCTCGTCCTGGGACAAATCGGCGAAGAAATCGGTGAAGCCGGCCACCAGGTCGGTCTTGGTGAACAGCAGGTAGATCGGCAGGCGTACACCCAGGGCCTCGTACAACTCCTGCACCCGCCGGCGGATGGCGGCGGCGTGCAGTGCTCGCTCCTCTTCGGTCTGCAGCAGCAGATCGTGCAGGCTCAGCGTGACCAGCAGGCCGTTCAGCGGCCGGCGCGGACGGTATTTCTTGATCAATCCCAAGAAGCTCAACCAGGCCGCCGCATCCACCGCTTGATGGCTGTCCTGAGTGGTGTAACGTCCGGCGGTATCCAGCAACACCGCTTCGTCGGTGAACCACCAGTCGCAGTTGCGCGTGCCGCTCACGCCGCGGACCGCATGTTTGCCCAGCCGTTCGGCCAGGGGAAACTTCAGCCCGGAATTGATCAACGCGGTGGTCTTGCCGGAGCCCGGCGCCCCGATGATGGCGTACCAGGGCAATTCGTACAGGAACTGCTTGCCGTCCGCCCCCTTGGCGCGCGATTGCTTCAGCACTTCGAGCGCTTCGGCAAAGCCGCGCTGCAAGGTCTCGGCTTCTTCTTCGGTGGCCTCCGCCTCGACCGACTTGCCGGCTTCCGCGCCGCTGGCGGCCAGTTCGTTCATCAAGCGGCCGTCCTTGCGGCCGGCCTGGATTTGCCGAATCAAACGGTAGATGACCCAGGCCACCACCACGAAGGCGATGGTCAGGCCGCGTGCCAGCGCCGACTCCAGCGGCACGGTTCCGGCGATGGCGATCAGCGGCCCCGCGAACCAGATCAGTGCGGCCAGGGCCAGCAGCCCCAGGAACTGGATCACCCAGGGATTCTTGAAAAAAGCGATTATCCGGCTCACGCGCGCTCTACCTGATGAGTATGTCCACGCGCCGGTTCAGGGCGCGATGCTCGGGTGTATCGTTGGGCACCAGCGGCTCGCCGTCGGCCCGTCCTTCCGCACGCACTTGGGCGCCCAGGGCGACGAGGATGTCGGCCACGTGTTTGGCGCGCGCCGTGGACAGGTGCCAGTTGGAAGGAAAACGGGCGGAGACGATGGGCTTGTCGTCGGTATGGCCGGTGACCAGCACGGCATCGCGCCCGGTCGCCACTTCCTGGCCTATCTTGTTCAGCATGGGCAGGAATTCCTTCTTCACCTGGTCGCTGCCCGAGGCGAATGAATTGCGGATGCGCAGGGTGTGATCGTCGATCACTTCCACCCAGTCCTTGGCGATCTCCGGCGCCAGCAGGACTTTGAAGCGTTCGGCGCGGCCGGGGGCGGGCTTCTCGACGGGCGGCGGCGGAGGGGGCAAAGGCTCGGCGGTTTTGATCTCGGCGCGGGACAGGGCAAACAATTCCTTGTAAGCGGGATCCGACGCGCCGTTGATCGCCAGGGCGAAACCCAGATAGACCAGGATCAGCAGCGCGCCAGCCACGGCGCCTACGACCCATAGCGGCACGTAACGGATCAGCGCGTTGCGCGCGTCCTTCAGGCCCTGCCAGCGGGGCGACAATTCGCGCTCGTAATCGCCGCGCACGCGCTGGATCAGTTGATAAAGCTCGATGCGCGTCTGTTCGAGGGCATTGAGCCCGTTCGCCATGATGCGGTGCTTGCCCTCGAAGCCCAGGCTGACGCAGAGGTAGAACAGTTCCAGCAGGTAAAGGTTTTGCGCCGGCTGGCGAACCAAACCCGCCAGGATCTGGAAGAACTTTTCCCCGCCCCAGGCTTCCTTGTGGAAGAGGATCAGCAGGCTCTGATGCCCCCAGATGCTTTGCGCGCCCCAGGGCGTGTTCAGTATGGTTTCGTCCAGCAGGCAGCAGAGGATGTAATTGGCGATGCGCACCTGATCCTGCGGTATGCCCTGCTGCAAGACCTTGTTTTCGAAGGTCCGCAGTTCGTTGACCAGTTGCTGCTGCAACTCGGATATGGCTCCGTGGGAGGCCGTGTTGCGCAGCCGGGCGCTCAGCGACAGCAGCGACAGCGCGGCGGTAACCAGGGGGTTCTCGCCGAACAGCGCCAGGCGCTGCGCATCCAGTTCCGCCGTGCCGATGGGCGGTGCGGCCGGCGCAGGCGCGGCATCGGGCCGGCGGCGGCCGCCCGGCATGGGCCGGATGATGGTCTTGTCTTCGTCGCCGTAAGGCGCGAATGGATCGTCTTGACTCACGGTGTCTTAGCCTTTCTTGATCGCCCAGAATTCCATTTCGAGCTCCGGGAAGTTGCCGCCGATATGGATGGCGAAACCGCCGGAGGCCGACATCTTCTTCCACAGCTCGCTCTGCTTGTTGAGCTCGAAATAGGAATAACCGGCGTGATAGGGAATCTGCCGAGGCGCCACGGGCAGGGGATGGATGGAGATGCCGGGCAGGGCCGAGCGCACCAGGGTCTGGATGTCTTCCACCGGGCCGATCTTGACCTGGGGCGGGAAATGGGTGCGCAGCACTTCCGGCGGTACCTGCGCGTTGACGGCCAGGACGAAGATCGCGCTGTCCAACAGGTGGATGTCCGGCCGCTTGGCCGCGTAGACGCCGAACTTGGGCTTGCTCAGCGGAATCTGGATGGCGTTCTGTTCCAGCACCATACCGAGCAGCTGGCGCAACTCCTCCATGAGCGGCGTGAAGGTCGCCTGTAAATCGTCGTGGTTGTAAGCCGGGAAGTTGACGGGGCGCTTGCCCGGCTTGTAGAAGGTGGCGAGCTCGCCCGCCAGTTGCAGGCCGAGCCGGCAGAAATCTTCCGGGTGCAGGGCGGCCGTGGCCGACAGGTGTTCCAGCAGGGGCTCGTAGCGGTTGATCGCCTGCAGCAACAGGAAATCGGCCACCTCCGCCACGCCGCCGCGACCTGCGTCTATCACCCGCCCGGCCAGGGCTTCGCCGCGCGTGTGCAGCAGGCCGTGCAGCTCGCGCAGGAAAGCACCGAGCAGACCGGCCCCGAAGCAGTTGAGCGCCGGCGGGATATAGCGGTCGTCCAGCACCACGGTCTTGTCCGCCCGCACCTCGATGACCCGGCTCACGCCCAGGCAGACATAACCGGCGCGTTCCTGCCGCGCCAGCATCAACCGCGGCTTCAACTTGCCAACCTGCACGGCGTAACGGCCGTCCGCACCGGCATTGTGGTCGCGCACCTCGCGCTCGCCCAGACGGAAGCGCGCCAGGCTGTCGGGATAGGCCTCGCTGTCGATCTCCGCCGATTCGGCGCGGCGCTGCGGCAAGGCCAGGTAGACGACCTGGTTCTTGGCGTCTTCGGGCACGTCCAGCGGCAGCGGAAGCTCGTCGTCGTCGGGCAGGTCAAAGGGCGTGCCGTCCGGAAACGCCCCCCGGCATTCGGCGAGGGCCAGCTTGCCGATGGCGAGCTGGCGATGGTCGAGCTTGAGCGTGGAGTAACCCCAGTCGAAGGAACGTAGGCCACGGCAGCGGCTGGTCACCAGGTTTTCGATATAGCGGTCGTGCTGCTGGAAATGCTGAGGGCGAAGAAACATGCCCTCGGACCAGACCACTCGGTTGTTTTCCGACATGTCGCTCCTTTGCGGCTCAGTTCTTGTTTTGCGGGGAACGCAGGATGCGCATCTGCTGCTCGTAAACCTCGGCGAACTCGTCGCCGAAGAAATTTTCCAGAGCCTGCGCCACCTCTTCCGGATAGGCCTTGCAATAGGCATCCCAGCATTTGGCCTTCTTCTGGAAAACGATGCCTTCTTCGTACGACTTTTCGTACCGTTGTGGATCGAAGCGCTTCACGATTTCCGTCAGCGACGCTTGTATGCCGGCCGTCATGGCCAACTGGTGGTTCATGATGTCGTCGTAGCCTTCTCGCACGGCCTCGGCCGAATCGATGAAGCCCGGGCGGTTACGGGCGACCAGCGTCTTGACCGCCTCTTCCACGTTGACCGTGAACTTGAGCGGATTATTGTTCACCGGCCTGATCGTGGTCACCGCCACGCGGAACTGGCTCTTCAGCTCGGATCGCGCGCGCAGCACGACCATCATGCCTGCCACCAGGTCGCGGAAGAGCTGCCCCACGGTCTCCATGGCGGCGCCTTGATCCTCGTCGGCCATGAACGCCGTATCGGCGATGCCCGCGCCCTGCAGGAAGCGCCGGAACAGCTCCGCGTCTCCGCCGCTGGGTCCGGCCTCCGCGGTCGCGGCAGGCGGCGGCACCGACTCCTGCCGCAACGCTGGCGCTTCCGCCGGGACACGTCCCGGCGTGGGTATGCTGAAGGGTGCCGAGCGCAGTTCCGGGACCGCAGCGGGCGGTGCCGGTTCGGACTCTTCCGCGAGGGGAGGGAACGGAGCCGGCGGGACATCGGGCCGAGCCTCCCAAACAGGCGGCGCCTGGGCAAGCGGCGCTTCCTCGAAATCCTTGAGCAAATCCTCAAGGTCGAAATCGGGAAGCTCCGCCGGCGCGGGCGATTCCAGGCCGGGCGGCGTGAAGCTCTCGCGGAAAGGCGACGAGTCGGCTTGATCCAGGAAGCTGGACTCGAAAGGCGAGGTCGGGGAAACCGGCGGCGCGGGCACGCTGCCGGTCTCCAGCGGAGGAATCGCGATGGGCTCGAAATATTGCTCGTCCAGGGCGAATGGACTCTGCGGAAACTCGCCCCGCCCGGCTTCCCCAAACGCAGGAGGATAGGCCTGCGCACCGGCTTCTTCCGGCTGCAGGCTCACCAGCAGTTCGTACTCGCCTATTTTTAAGCGGTCGCCGTCGGCCAGTTCGACGGACTCATGCTGCAGAAGCCGGTCCTCGCGAGCCAGATAGGTGCCGGCCGTGCTGGTGTCGGCCAGGCGATAGACGCCTCGCTCGAACACGATCTCCGCATGTTTGCGCGAGATGAATTTTTCCGCGTCGGGCAGCGACAAGCCGTTGTCGGGCGAGCGGCCGATGGAGCCGCCCTCACCGTCGAAGCGGGCCGACAGCGCCGCCGGCGGCGGCAGCCCTTTGTAGCTGAGGACCGTCAGGGTGAGGGGCATGGCGAGTGTATCGTCTCGACGAAGGGGATCAGCCTTGCGGCACGAAGAAGAAGGGGCTGCCTTCGTGCCCGGCATGCTGCAGCGGCGCATATTGCGGCGATTGGGCAAAGCCCGCGCGGCCGGCCGATCCGCTGACCTGATTGGCGACATTGCGGAACACGTCGTAATCCTCCAGCACCCGCTGGTTGCTGCGCAGCACGGCGAGGAAGGCCTTGGCGAATACGGAGTGATCGCCGCCGCCTTCGTCCATGACCGGCTGCACGCCGCCGGAGGTCAGCACGGTGCGCGCCTTGCGGTTGGTCATGGCCTTCAGCCATTTGGCCCGCTTGGCTTCGTCCATGCCCTCGGGCAGTTTGGCGACGGCCGATCCGGCCAGCGCGCCCGAGTAGCAGGAGTCCGCCACCACCATGATGTGCCGGGCCGGCATGATGCTGAGGAATTCCGTGATGCTCCGGCTGGATATCCAGTTGGCCGGGTTGCCCGCTTCCGCGTCGGTGGGCAGCCAATAAGCGTTCTGCGTGGCCTTGTCGATCTCGCCATGGCCGGCGTAATAAATGAGTAGATTGTCGCGTTCCGTCAGCTTCTTGTTCAACTCGTTCAGCGTGGTCATGATGGCGTGACGGTTGGCGTTGATCAGCAGCTTGGTCTTGAAGCCATAGCGTTCGCGCAGGATCAGGTCCACGCTCTTGGCGTCGTTGACGGGGGTCCGCAGCGCGGGGAAGGCACCGTATTCGGCGTTGCCGATGACGATGGCGTAGAACTCGCCGAATTCGGCATCGCCCTTGCCGAGCGCGCCGCCTGTCTTGCCGCCCGGATAAACCTCGGCCTGTACCGGCATGTCGGCGACGAGGTTGACCGTCAAGTCGGCCCGCTTGTTCTTCTTGTCGATAGCCACGATGCGGACCGGCGCATCGGCCGAGCCCAAGTCCAGCGCGGCGCGGAACACACCCGAAGCGTCCAGGGTCTGCGGTTTGTCGTTGATCAGCAGGGAGCTCAGGCCGGCCGGGGCGTCGATCTTGCCCACGAGTTCCCGACGTGGGTCGTCGCGATTGATCCGTATGCTGGGCACGCCGCGGGTCAGCGTCACCGCCGGTTCGAGTATCTCGATATTGGGACCGCCGGCCAGCAGCGTGGGCTCCCGTTTTTCCAGATCGGCGAGCTTGCTCTCCTGTTGCTCGGCCTTGTCCTTGAGGGCGGCGATTTCCCGCGCCTGCGCTTGCAGCGACTTCTTGCGTTCTTCGATGCGGGTGCGGAGCTGAGCCGGATCGGCGCCCGTCTTGCCCGACTGAGTCAGCCACTCGGTCAACTCGCCGGACTGCTTCTGGTAGGCATCGATCTTGTCGTTGAGCTGATTTTCGGCCTCGGCCAGACGCTTGCGGGCCACCTCCGTCGGGGACTCGGCCGGCGCTTGCGCCGCGAGGGCCGGGCGGGCGCTCTGGGCCTTCGCGCTTTCCAGCTCGCGTCTGACGGCCTGGCGCTCCTTGTTGAGCGATGCGCTCATCTCGCTGACCTTGGCCTGCTGGGCGCGCAGGTTCGCCTCCTTTTGCCGCAACTGTTCTTCGAGGCGCCGCAGGGCGGTATCGTCCGCGCCGGTCGACGAACTCTTTTCCCGCTGCAGCGCCTTGCGCGACTCTTCCAGTTCATCCTGCGCCCGGCGCAAGGCCTCCTGCTGTTCCAGCACTTGCTGGCGCGCGCCGCTCAATTGGCCGCGCAACTGCTCCGCTTCCTGCCGGCTGCGTTCGGCTTCCTGGCGCAATGCGGCGATCTCGCCGGACTGATCCTCGGCCTGAGCGGTGCGGGTCGCATCGATGGCGGAGGTGAACTGCAGATCGGCGTTTTCCAGGCCCGACGCCTTGCGATACCACTTGAGGGCAGCGGCGGGATCCTTGCCGACGCCCAAGCCTTTTTCGTAGAGAGCCCCCAGATTGAGCTGGGCCTGGGAATTGCCCTGATCGGCCGCTTTTTTATACCACTGTGCGGCGGCCTGGTAATCGGTCTGCTGACCCAAGCCTTTTTCGAAGATCTCGCCGACATAGAGCTGGGCGGAAGCGTCACCCTCCTGGGCCTTGGGCAGCCAAATCTTGAGCGCACTCGCGTAATTGGCGCGGTCGTAGGCCACGTATTCGCCGCCCCGCACTTCGCAATCGGCCGCCGTGGTGCGTATGGGCCGGCGCGCCGAGAGATAAGTCATCTGCGCGCCCAGCTTGCGCACCTGGCCGGGCAAGAGGCAATCGACCACGAACAGCTTATTGGTGTCCTCCACCACATAACCCTCGGTCGCCCTGGCCAGGTCCTCCTTGCTGACATTGCCGGCGCAAGCCGCGAGCAAGGCGCCGGAAACGGCGACGACCAGGGCGCGCGGACGAAATCGATAGTTCGGCATGACGGTTCTGCCTCGAGCTGGAGGAATGGACGCAAACGTCCGGCAAACATAGCAGCAATTCCCCGGTGCGACAAAGCGCAATCCCCGCTAGCGCAGGCCCCGGAGTATCTCCAGCCACACCGCATCCCAGCAGCAGACATGATCGGCATTTTCCACGACGCTCAAGTGGGCGTGAGGGCGCCGCTCCAGCCGGGGGCGGAGCAGGTCGGACGGCACCTGGTCGTCCCTGGCGCCCAGATAGTGCCATTCTTCGTATCCCGAGGCCGGAACGTCGAGCGGGTCGAGCGAGCCGCCCAGGCGGGAATACCCATGATGATCCGCCCAGGCGGCGATATCCAGATTCGCCGCAAGCGTGACCACCGAACGGGTGGACGGAAACCGCCCCGCCAGCAGCATAGCCAGGGCCCCGCCGCCGCTGTGGCCGAAAAACGCCAGATTCCGGTGCGGATGCGAGCGCAGGAACCCGTCCAGCGCGGTGGCCATGGCATGCACGATTTCCGGAGAGTAGCGCCTGTGCGTCCACAATAACGGATGGCAGCCGGCGTCCTGGGCATGGCCGTTGTAACAAGGCCGGCCCAGATACAGCGATGGCGTTTCGTCATGGGCCATCAGGCGCAGCATCAGGGGATTTCGCGGGGTCGGATCGCCCGCGACGTGCGTGCGCGTGATCCAGGGGGTGCCGTCGCCCTCCAGATAGACATGCAGCGCGCCGCCAGGGCGAGCGCCGGGCTTGTAAAAGGAGGCGACTAAAAAGCCATCGGCCGGCACGGTCAGCGGCTCGAAGCCAAGTTCGAGCGCCGTCGCCCTCAGGCGTTGCGCAGGGGTCGCGCAAGCCTGGAGCAGGAGCAGGGCGAGAAGCAGGGCGGCGCGTCGCACGGTGCGGCGCCTTGTGGGTTATGGCTTGGCGGGCGCGGCTTCGACCGCTTTCAGATTGAGTTGCGTGCCGCTGATCTTGAGTTCCAGCGGCACGGTCTGGTGCGGCTTGACCGGCGCGCTGGCTCGCCACAAAGCCGTATCCAGCTGGCGGTAGGCGGCGAACACGCCGATGAACTGCACGTCGGCTTCGGGTTCCAGGCTGAGCGTTCGTTGCTCGCCGGGCTTCAGCAGAAACTCCTGCTTACGCGACCAGTCCGCGCCCAGCGTCGCCTGTTCCTTGTCGTAGAGGGCGAAGAAGTCCGCGCTGTTGAACGCGGACAGGCCTTTCAGCTCATATACCCGCAGCAACAGCGGCGCCGGCTGGCCATCCGCACCCGGATTGATGTTCCCCGCCACATCGATCTTCAACTCCACCCGCGTAGGCGGCGGCGGAGGTGGCGGCTCGTCCTTGGCGGCGAACAAGCCGCATCCGCTCAAAGCGGCGGCAAGGGACAGATAAGCTAGCGCGCGGTTTACGTTCATCGAGGCGATACCAGTTGGGCATGACGGAGAAGAACAAAAGCTAAGGCATCGGCCGCTAGTCGGGCAAGCGGCATTTCCGACAAGCCACGATAGGGAGCCCCGGCCGAGCCTCGTATCCGCCACGCCGTACCCGAGGGCTTTTGGCACCAAGCCCCTCGGGGTATCGACCATGCCCTTGCGGAAGCGCCTCACGGGGCCGGTGCGGCGGTATGCAGGATATCCCCGCGATAGACCGACGACGAAAACGACCACCCGGTGGAAGGAGGGGCGCTACCCGTCATCGAATACCCCGGACGGAAAGCGCAAACGCCGACCGTCCGAACCTGGACCCTAGCCCGCCGCCACCAGCATGACGTTGTTGGTGACGACCCAGCTGTAGAAGCTGACTGCCGAAGCCAGCATCGCGGTGATCCAGCGGCTTTTCATTTTCCGCCGGTCAAAGTACAGGAAGGCGATGAAAGCCAGCCCGACCAGCTTCAACAACGTGATGGTCCAACCCAGGCCGAAAACTTCGGCAACGACATTGAGCACCGGATTGACTTCGTCCACCTCGGCGAAGCTCAAGCCGAGGTAGGTCACGACTCCGTCCGCGACTTGCAATAGTGCAAATAACACAATTAATGGCGCGTTCATGTCATTTCTCCGTAGCGCTGACCAACAATGTTCGATCCCGGACGCGGGTGCCGGAAGACCGCTGCAAGGCCGCATCGGCCCGCCGTCACTCACTTTTCCCCTGATTCCGCATGGAAATACGGAGGAGAAAAACCCGGGGTACATGAATAATTAAGCAATTACCGTGACACACATTCGCCGTGCGTCGATTCGATCCGGACGACCAGGCACCGGCATCTGTCATTTATAGCGGCACGCGGGAGCGGCGGTTTACCTGAACCGGTAAATAATGCGGGGCGCATCACATTCGATGTCTTTAGGGCTCGTAGCCCCGAACGTTTCGCGACGGCAGGAAGATGCGCCCATATAGTGTACGGATTTTCCCGCATTTTGTATCGTCCATCGAAAATGCAATCATGTGTTTCCGTAAGCCCCGGCCCGACGTCTCATCTTTCCGCCCCCTGTCCCTGCATGAATCCAACATCGCCCTTGAGAAACGCCCTGGATCGATTCCATCGGGGTGAACTTGCGTTCGAATCGCTGGAGCAAACCGCCGCGCAATGCCCTCGCCACGGCGCTGCGGCGGTGCACGAAGCGCTGAGGGTGATAGAGACGGACTATCAAACCGGGCGACTGCCCCCGCAAATTTATTTCACCCTCAAGCAGCGCCTCGAAGAGCATCCTGTCACCGAACCGGCGTCCGATGCGACCGTGGTCCAGAGTGCGCCGGCGGTGCATGCCGAGGACGCCACCCAGGTGGCGCGCCCACCGGCCGCGGCCCCGAACGACCGCACCGAAGTCCTCTCCAGGGCGCCGGCTCACCCGGCTCCGGCCGCCACCACGGGACGCGACGTGGCGACATCGACTGAGCTCAAGGGCCCGGTCACCCTGGCGACCTTGACGGGACAAATGCAGGCGGCGGGCGTGGCGGTGCACGAACTGCAAATCGGCGACGTGCTGAAGGAGCGCTTTCTGCTCCAGGAGCTGCTGGGAGCGGGCGGCATGGGACGGGTGTTCAAGGCGCTCGACCAGCGCAAGGTGGAAGCCAACGACAAGGACCCCTACGTGGCCCTGAAAGTGCTGAACCAGGACTTCCGCGACAATCCGGTCTCGCTGATCGCCCTGCAGCGCGAATCCAAGCGGGCGCAGACGTTGGCTCATCCCAACATCATCACCGTTTACGATTTCGACCGGGACGGCGCCCATGTATTCATGTCCATGGAGTATCTGCAGGGGCAATCGCTGAACCAGTTCATCCGCGAACTGCCCACCGGGGGACTGCCGTTCAAGCGGGCCTGGCAGGTCATCGAAGGCATGGGCGCGGCGCTGGCCTATGCACACAAGAAAAATATCGTCCATTCCGATTTCAAGCCCGGCAACGTGTTCCTGGATCGGCATGGCGAGGTGAAGGTCCTGGATTTCGGCATCGCCGTCGCCGCCGGCCGGCACGACAAAGGCAGCGAGGATGTCACCCTGTTCAACGCACGGTCGCTCGGGGCGCTGACGCCGGCTTATGCCAGCCTGGAGATGTTGCAGGACGCGGAGCCCGACCCGCGCGACGACATCTACGCCCTGGCCTGCGTGTCCTACGAACTGCTGGCCGGCAAACACCCCTATGGCAGGCTGTCGGCCGACAAGGCCCTGGAACTGAACATCCAGCCCCAAGCCATACCCGGCTTGGGGCGCCGGCGCTGGCGCGAATTGCAGCGCGGTCTCGCGCTCAAGCGGGAAGACCGCACGCCCAGCGTCGACGAGTTCATCAAGGGATTGCAGCCGCGCTCGCCGCTGTTCTACGGCATTTGGGCCTCCGCCGGAGTGGCGCTGATCATCACCGGCGGCAATATCTACCTGAATTTGTCGCAGCCTGCCAAAGAAGGGCCCAAGCTCGCCATAACGCTCACCGCCGAGCAGGCGCAAAAGATCAACGACCTGCTCGAACTGGCCGATATCCATTACGAAGTCGGCTATCTCGTCGCACCGACCGGCAGCAACGCGCTGTGGGCTTATCAGGAAGTGCTCAAGATCGATCCCTATAACGAAAAAGCCATACTGGGCATCAAGAAAATCGCCGATGCCCTGGAGCAGTCGGCCTGGGAATATTACGAAAAAGGCGATCGGGTACAGAGCCTGAAAAAGGTGATGGAGGGCCTGGAAGCCAGCCCGCAACACCAGGGCCTGCTGAAGCTCAAAGACAAGCTGCGAAGCTGAGTTTGCGGCTCCGCTACCCTGAGATACGCCATTCATTTCCGCTACGGGACGGCCGAACCGAAAACCTGGCCCGGATAAACCCGCTCGCCCGGCGCTAGGTCGTGCCCGTCGGAACGCGTCTGCCGATGAGCGGACAAACAAAAACCGCCAGGAAGGCGGTTCTCATTCTTCGCACGCGTGCCCGGGGGGCCTGACAGCCGGATGCCCGTCCTGAGCATCCAGCGATCGGCACCGCCCTTACTGCACGTTGGTGAGCACGGCAAGCTTATTGATACCCGCGCGCTCGATCGAGGCCATCACCTTGGCGACGACGCCGTAGTTCACGCCCTCGTCCGCGTGCAAGTGCAGCGAAAGCTCGGGATCCGCGGCTTTAAGGGTTTTCAACTCGGGCTCAACGGACTCCACCGTGATTTCCCGTTTGTCGATGTAGACCTTGCCCTGGGCGTCAACGCTCACGTTCACCGCTTCCTTGATCTCCGGCGGAGCCGTTTCGTCGGTTTTCGGCAAATTCACATGGATCGCGTTGGTGAGCAAGGGTGCCGTTACGATGAACACCACCAGGAGCACCAACATCACGTCGACCAGCGGCGTAACGTTGATTTCGCTCATTACGTCGTCGCTATCTCCACCACCACCTTGTTGTATGGCCATTATGCGTGCGCCTCGTTCGCCTGAAATTCGTTGCTGCGATTCTCACGGGCCGGTTTCGTGTGGTGACCCGAAGAATTGTTTTCCGCCCCTGCCTTGCCCGGCTTGATGATGAATGAAGTTTTCAGCGCCAGGTGTACGAAGTCAGTGGCGAAGTCGTCCAGGATATGCTGGATGACTTTGTTGCGGCGCAGGAAGAAGTTGTAACCGACCACCGCGGGCACGGCGACCGCGATGCCGATAGCCGTCGCGACCAGGGCTTCGCCGATGGGACCGGCGACCACGTCCAGGCTGGCCGAACCGCTTTTACTGATATCCGTCAGCGCTCCCATGATGCCCCATACCGTACCGAACAATCCCACGAAGGGCGATACGCTGCCTATCGTGGCCAGCACCGCCAATCCGCTTTCCAGCGAACCTTTTTCCTTCTGGATCTGCTGTCTCAAACGACGATCCAGCAACTCCTGACGATCGCCCGAGTGTTCCAGGTCATGCACCGTGGTTGCGCCTGCCGTTTCCTGCAAGGTGCCGAAACCGGCGTATGCGACCCGTGCAATGGGGCCTTTAGGCTCGCTGATTCCCGCCGCCGCGTTGAAATCGCTAGCGCTCCAGAATTGCCGCGTATACGTACGGTTGGAGATAGAAACTCTCAGGTGCTGTATGCCCTTCACGAGTATGAGTACCCAGGTGATCACCGAGAAGCCGATCAGACCCCATAGGGTCCAGGTGACGATGGCGGTAGAGGAAATAGTGGGCATGTTGGTAGACCTCGAAGTTTAAAGTTGGAAATTGATCGGAATGATGACCCAGACAGCGGTCGCGGTGTCGCCCTGCATATTCGGCTTGAACAGCCAGCCGCCCTTCACGGTTTTTACCGCGGCGTTATCCAGGGAAGCGTGGCCGCTGCTCTTCTGTACCTGCACCACGTCGGGCTTGCCGCTGGGCAATATGCGGACCTTGAGCAACACCTTGCCGGCCCAGCCCCGCTCCTGAGCATCCTCGGGATAATCGGGCGGCGGATTGCGCAAATAGTCGGCGCTGCTCAGCTGAACGACCTTCTCTACCGGCGGCGCGGGCGGAGCAGGCGCGGCCTGTACCGGCGCGGGCGGCGCGTTGTCGCTGATGGGCACATTCGGCACCGGCGGTGTTTCGACCGCGGGCGGCGGAATCTTTTTCGGCTTGGGCTTAGGCTTGGGCGGGATCGCGTCCTTGGGCGGCGTCGGCCTCGGTTGAACTACCGGGGGCGGCGGAGGCGGTGGGGGCGGGGCGAGCAGAGTCACCTCGATCTTGGTTTCCTTCGGCGGCGGTTCGACGACGGCGGGCGGATGCTTGAAGCGATCTATGACCGTGGCATGAACGAACACCGTCAGGGCGGCGACCACCAGCGCGTCGATCCACTTGCGGTCGTTCTGACTCGGATCCAGCTTGAACACGCCAAGGCTGCCCTCGGCATCAACCGTCGGCCCCAAGGCGGGCACCAGTTCCTCGTCGAACGACTTGAACGGGATTACCGGGGCCAGCGTCTTCTTGACCGCTTCATGCTGCCATTGATCTGTTTCCTGCGGCGAGACGGATAAGTTTCTCATACAGTCCTCTCTATAGTGATTGCTGACCGCCGCGGCGAGGTTAAGGGAGCCAGTTCGCACACCCAGTGCCCGCTAAAACGCCGCGCTACTTGCTTTCTTACTAAAGCACAAGCCGTGCCACCATACGAAACCCTGAAACTATGCGCGCATCAGGCCCTGAACTGCCTCGTAAGTAGCAGTTTCCCCGGCAGAGCGTCCCTTTACACCCATTTACATAGTCGCGACCGTAGTCACCCTGTCTCCAGCGGTGCATGTCCAACAACATGCCTGCATTTGAATTGTTGCTTATGCAGCAGCACCTGCTGCTACAGCGATTTATTTCGCGCGCAAAAATAGAGACGCCCCTGGAAACCATGGCGCTTATCGCCCCCTGTAGGGCCGGGAGAACTGGCAAGGCATGACGGCCGGGCCATGAGGGGCCCAACGGCTAGACACGGGAGCGCTGGCGGCATCCCGTCTGTGGGAGAGAAGAAAATGCCGGCTGAGCCCATCCCGGGGCTCAGCCGGCGCCGTCCAAAGGGAACGCGGGCCACCTTCGGCTGCCTAGTGGATTACCGGCTTGCGGTAATACCGATTACCTCCCTGTCGTCGATGCGCTCCGTGCACCGTCTCATCACCCGTCCCTCGGCAATTCCTTAGCCGCGCCCGAAAAACCGCCCTCCTTTGCGGCCGTTTCGCGGGCGTGCTCGCGCCTTATTGCTCCTTCGCGCGGAATTTGTCGTGACAACCCTTGCAGGTATCGCCGACCTTGGCGAACTGCGCCTTGATTTCGTCGATATTGCCGCCCTGAGCCACCTTGGCCAGCGCATTGGCCTCGGTGATGAATGCGACGCCCACGTTCTTGGCGTCCTCGGGCTGCTGGAAGAACTCGGACTTGAGCCTGGTCGGCTTCCAGCCGGTTCCCTTGTCCGTGCCCGCGCCGTACAGGGCGCCTAGTCCGGAGTTGGCGACTGCTGCGATCGCATTGGCCGCGGCGATGACCTGATCCTTGTTGAAGGTTTCCGGATGATCCACGACCTGGCCCTTGATCTTGCCCAAGTTCCAAGCGGTAAAGGAATAGGCGGACTGGCGGAAACGAATCTGGTCCTCGATGGGGCCCGCAACCGCGGCAGCACTGACAGCGCTCACGATGACGGCCAATAACAATCTATTTTTCACTTACTTACCTCGTTGGTTGGTTGGAAATCCTGTATCTCCCCGAGCGCGCGATCGGGTACGGAATGCCTGCGCGGTGCCGGGGGGAGACCTTCGGTCGCAGGTTCCTGGGTAGGCGTCAAAACGCGGCCGACTCCGGCTCTTCCGCTTCCTCAGCATCCACAGAGGCGGCGTTGGCATTGATCGAATTGATCAATCGTTCCGGCAAGCCGTTGGCCACCGTCCACACCAGCACGCCCGACAAGGCGGACGCGGTCACGAACCTGCCCAGCCCGTGCCCCTCGGAAGGCGTCGCCAGCGCCTTGGGGACTTCCTTGTGCCCGGTCAGCATCGGTCCGACCAGGTTGTGCTTCTTCACCCGCG